>NZ_JXJT01000025.1 GCF_002441885.1 Pseudolactococcus chungangensis CAU 28 = DSM 22330
CTTTATTTTTTATTCAACTAATGATTTTTGAATTGCTTGGTTAGTTTTTTGGTTAGTTTCAAACTTTAAGACGTAAAAAATATCATAAAACCCTTGAAACAAGGAATTTAAATGTATTTGTTTAGTATCTGTCCATTATACCCAAAATAGTCCCTTGTATCCTGACTATCTCACTAAAAACCAGAATGGAAGAGATGAAAATATCAAATCCATTCGGGATTCAAAAAAATCATTTTTCTAAAAAAGAGTAGGTCAATTAGACCATACTCTTTTTTTAGTTATTCAAATCATATCCTGCAAATTATTCTATTTTTTGCTGACTCGTTTGTGAACGAGCTTGCATCTCTCCACAGATTTGTTTCGCAATTTTCTTCGCTTCTTGAATTTTTTCTTGTAACTCAGATGTTACAACTTCAACTGATTGTTGAGTCTTTTCGTCTAATTGACGCTCATGACATGCTTTAGCTGCTTTCAGTGCTTGTTCCTTTTGAAACTGTTCAGCTTCGAGTTGATTTTTTACTGATTTCAACTCTTTCAATGACATCATAAGATTGATATTTTCTGTCTTACAGTAAGCCATCTCTTTTTGAAGTCCTGGCTGACTATTTCTACATTTTTCTTGAAGATCAGATTTTTCATGTACTAAGGCTGTATTGTGTTCTGTTAACTGCACATTCTTATCTTTGGCCTTGATAAGTAGCGTTTCTTGAACAATCAAATTTTCCTTAATCTGCTCCATCGCTGACTGTAATACTGTCAGCATCTTTTGACCTTCCTCAAATAAAGTGGAGGTGTCAGATGACTCACTTGTTACTTGATTCAAAACAAGCACAGCGAGTAAAACAATCATGATAATGATAAAATCAACAGCAAACACAATGTCCCCAATATGAATTTGACTAAACAGATACAGCTGAGGTTGATTGCCACTGCTCCCGGTAGGGATCTTATCTGGAAAAAAGATAAAGTGCTTTTTAAGACGATAGTAAAGCATACCAAAAAAAAGCAAACCACTTCCCAAAAAAGCAATGACGCATGTCACAGTATAGCTTAACCATTTACTCTCAATTAATGACGCAAAACCCATAGTCGTGGCTATAAAAAGCGTTGGCATTAAGATAGTCAAGACAAAGCCCTGTAAAATATGCTCAAGGTAAAACATCCCCTTAGCAGTCAAATAAATATCAATAACCTTAACTAATAAACCAATCATCAGTATCCAGTAAAATAAGCCCCTAGAGTTTAGAATATTTTTTACGTTTGTCAATTCTCTACTCCTATTTCTAGCTTTTTTTAAGTGATACAGAGCATACGGCGTCTGCTTGTTCCAGTGTTGTTGCTCTCAAATTGATGAACAAATCAGCTATCTCAGCTTGCTCTATCAACAAAGACTCATCTCTATCTATAGGGTCAACGTCACAACATGGTTGGGTTTGTTCTAATGCTGCAAGTGATTGATCAAGTGCTTGATTCTCCGCCTCTTTGACAGTAATAACCGCCTGTATCGCCTCAATCTGTGCCCTTAAACTGTCTTTTTCAATCTTTAGCTGAGCCATATTTGAGGCATTTTCGCGCTGATGCTTATCAAAGAGTTGTGTATCAGATGCCACTTCATTTGCCAATACCATATTAGCATCACTGAGTAAAGCATTACCATGCTCAAGCTGGGTTAAAGTTACCGCATTAGCCGCCAATTCATCTGTAGTTTGCACATACTGGTCTCTTAACTGCACCAAATCACTTTCAAGTTCAATGTAGTCTTCTTTTTTTTGACGACCTTGAATGGCGTCAAGTGCGTGCGTTAAACGAGTAATATCCGATAAAAGGCTTTCGCGTTCAAGCATCACTTGCGCCACACGGTCAGCATCAATGATTGATCCAATTGTCTCATTTAAATTATTCATAGCAATCAAATCTCTTGATCAATTTCTTCTCTTAAACGTTTCAAGTTATCCTGAACCTGTTTCAACTGTTCTGAATAGTCTGGATTAGGTTCAGAAATAGAGACTTCCTCTGTCACTACCTCTTGACTTGGAACACTAACAACAGGTTCAACTCTTTCTGGACTCTGAATTTCTCCCGAACCATTCCAGATCAATACGGCGTACTTGTAGAAGCCACGCACATTAGCTAACTCAGAAGAGGTAATGAAAACAAGACGGTCAAAATAGTCTTGACCAATTTCATCAAGCAACGCTGCTTTATCAATGATATTAGCCCCACCACCTGTTATGACAATGAAGTCCACATTTTCAATATCTGGGAAGTTTTCTGTGACAAGTGGCGCAACTGTAAAGCGTGTATAATCTTCAATTGATTTTTGGACTAGACTAGAGATGTTTCGCAAATCTGATGTGTTCCGACTTGGTCGGTAAATATAGTTACCAGTCGCACTACCCTCACGTAGTAATCTTTCAATGGTGAAAAGCTTGGTTGAGTTAATCTTTTCAGCAATGAGTTTAATCAGCGTCTGAACACCCTCAAATCTCTCAGCACCCATTGGTGCTGGGTTCAAGCAATTAGACGTGTTAATTAAAATCGTCCCACCACCAATGTCTAAAATCCCCATGCGACCATTGGCATAGTCATCTACTGAATTCAACGCATCATCATAGGCTAATTCAAAGGCAGTTCCCATGTATTGTGGTACGACGAGGATATGGTCTTCAGAAGGAATTTCAACAATCAACTCCTCGCCGTCAATTTCAATATAATGACGACCTATCATGAGGTCTTTCAATGTTTGAATTGTCTTACTATCTTCGTGCATGTCTGTGATAGGCACACCTAAGACCAGTTTAACAACCAAGGGTTTTGTTCGTGACTCGTTATAGTCAAGCGCCAAGCGCCCCAAGGCAAATTCTAAAATACGTTGTGCTTTTTTCTGCTCAATTCTGCCAGAACGTGCATAGGTATCAATCATCTTTTCAGATAAATGATAGGCGTCTAATTCAGTACCCCAGACAAAGCGGTTTTCTTCTTTATCAATCGAATACACCTGGTTACCCTGTAATTGCCAACCGCCCAAGACACCTTTTGTGACTGTTTCGGCTAACAAGTAAGAGGCAGGGTAAACATACTCCGCTCGGTCACTTTTCATCTTAACGCGTTTGTTTCCTAAATCAATAGCAAAAATATTCATTTTCTCTCCTTATTTGAACCTCTAGTATCTCTAAAATAGCCGAAAATGGTCGCTTTAGATAGCTAATTGAGTCTATTAATCGTCCCTAATAGGGAGTCAATCGTTTGTGTTGCGGCATTGATTTGAGTTGAATAGTGGTCAATACGACCTTTGAGACGGTTCAGTTCTGCTTTGGACTGCGCTTGTTTTTCTTCTATTTCTACTTGTGCATCTTGAATCAACTGTTGAGCAGTCGCTTTGGCAGTTTCAATGATTTGATCTGCCTCATCTTCTGTCTGACGCATCATTTCTTCGCACGCCTCAAGCTTTTGGATGACCTGAGTTTCTTGCTTATTTTTTTCTTGCGCTAATAACTCACGTTCTGTTTCCAATAAAGCAGTTTTATAATCGAAATGTTCTTGTAACTCTATCAAAACTTCTGACACTTGCGATTTGATTTCCAGCTTTTCCTTGGTTAATGCTTTGACTTCCGTTGCTTTTGAGCTTAAAGCATCTTCTAATTCCTGAGTTAATTTTGTGAACCGATCTTTTTCAGCTTGTAAAGCTATCTCAGCGGTCTGTAATTTTGCGTTCTTTTCGACCATTTCTTGTTCGAGTTTAATCCGCTGTTCACCAAGTGTTTTTTCAAATTCTGCACTTTTTTTATCCAGCAAGGCTTTGCTTTCTTTTAGCTGTCCGTGTCTCAAATTATCACATTCTAGTTTGAGATTTTCATTTTCTTGTTCAGATGCCGCTAACTTTTGTTTTAAAGCCATTAATTGATGACCTAATTTCTTCATTTGTTCCGTGGTAACTTGTGTCTCATTTTCGGAAGTTTGAACGACCGATTTTTTTTGAAAAAATCCTTTTTTTCCCAACATATTTCCTCTCAATTCTATGTTTTCAAACATAATAAAAGCAAGAGTTGACTTGCTTTTAAAGACTTTCCGAAAAATTGATTTCTACTTCAATAATTTTTTTTAAAAAGTTTTAAAGAGTTGTATTTATAATCAAGTCTGCCAACACGATAGATTAAACGTTACGCTTTATCACCAACCATAATCTCTCTATAAGTACTCGGTGTCATACCTATTATTTTTTTAAAAACTCGATTAAAGTAGCTTGTCTCACTAAATCCAAGTTTTTCGGATACTTCATTAATCTTCATGCCTCGACTTAACATATCTTTAGCCAACTCCATTTTAAAGGGTCTATAAAACTCTAAAAATGACACGCCAGAGATTGCTTTGAACTGTCTTGTGAAGTTTCTACTGGTCATGCAAGATTCTGTTGATAAATCTGTCAAGGTATAATTTTTTTCTGTGTGATATAACATTCTTTCGACAGAACTATGAAGTTCTGTATCTTTGAATTTATCCAAAGTCTCCCTGTAGTATTCAGGGATATTTTGTATACCAACTGTCTGCATATAGGGTGACAAATCTTCATTTGAAACAATAATGACATCCGATTCACTATTTTCTTTAGTAATCAATAACAAACGATGTCTATCATTATTTAAGAAAACTAATTTATGTAGATCATTATTTGAATAGACATTATAGCCTTTGGATTCCAGATATTCTACTGTGCAATTTTTAATTTTCTCATCAAAGTTATCACGCAATACTTTTTTATTAAAATGTACGACTGAAAATTCTAAATCATGTATCTCAAGGTTTTTGATAATATCCCCTACTTTCAAAACCCAACCTCCTTGAATATGTACGAGCTTTATACAGCTCAACTCTTTCTTTTGGAAGTTCTACCTATTATATATCTGTCTAACATAGATAGTGTTAGGGCATGATAAAACAGGTAAACTTCTTATAATAATCTTAATTTATACCCAAAGTTTTCCTATTTTTATATAGTATATCAGAAAATACTAACGATACATAGGGAATTTTAGGACAAATCATTTGCATTTTTAGGACTTTTTTTGTCATTTATTAGTGCCTAACTTTTGATGATAAATGAAATTTTGTTACTCCTATCACAAAACAAGCCTTTCAGTAAGAAATAACGTAGAAACGCAACCTTAATAAAACATCAGATATATTAAGAGAGGCAACTTTCTATCATGATGACTGAAGTGCTACATTTTTTGTAAAAAATACTAGGTACATCATTTTTGAATACCTAATAAAGACATCATTCCCAGTTCTTAAAAATGAATATCATGGTGAGTTGTTTATCAAACACCTCCTTACATCTGCAATAAAGATGACAATAATAGCAGAGAAAAAACGACATGCCACTGATATCACTCAAAATAATAGGTAACTTGAGGAACTGGCTGATTAAACCTTTTCATACTATTACACGCAGTATCCTATATGTCACCGTCATTTTATCACGACTTATTACATTAAACAAATTATTTGCTTATAAAAATTTCGTTTTTATTATTAAAGCGTTAGTTTTTTAAATTATGATGGTATTTGACACAATCAAGAGCCTCGGTCATTTTTACATAAAAAAACCTCCCCTTAAATAAGGAAAGAGTTCTTTTTATATTGCTATTTAGGCTAACAATGGACTAGATTGGGAATTTTCTCATACTTAAACTGAAATTTTAGTTTTCGGCTTAGATATGAACATGAGGACTAAAATTAAGCAAAGTAACCCTAGCATGATCCCGCCTACTCGTTGAAACTCACCCGTTGTCGGTAATAACCCCGACGGTGCCGGCTGACTTTGTTGTTGAACAGTGTAATGCGGTTGGCCACCACTCGTCTTGGGCAACCCTGGTGCTTTAGGTGCTTGTTTATCCGTCATCCCTAATTGACCTGAGATGGGTATTTCACTAGTTATGAAATTTTCTTCATCATTATTCATGAAATCACCTCCCTGATGATTTAGATATCGATTTATTGGAATTTAACTGCTTCGAATTTCAAGCTCAATGTGTAAGCTAGATTCAAATCAGTTGTTGCTGTTGCTTGACCAGCGAATGTGAAAGTCCCTTTGTTTTTAGTTACTGCAGTTGGATTAGGTTGTGGTGAGTCAGTAGCTGCTTGTTGGTCTACACTGTTTGCCAAAATAAGCAAGTCACCTGGTGCTGCTGAGAGCGCACCACCTTTTACAAGACTAGTAGATTGTGTCACGACTTTGTCACCTGTCACATCAAGTGTCAAATCAAAGTTAGATGGCAATGCTGCTGAATTGTTAGCACTTGGTGTGAATTTATCAAGACTAATTTTAACTGGGCGCCCTGAGTTATTAACGAGGTTGTAAGTTGGTGATTTGATGATAGGATCAGTCGTTTTATTGTAGAAGATAGCTTCTGTTGGTAATGTAACATTAATCCAATCTTTGTCGCCTTCAGGAATTTTAGCGTCTGGTTTTGTATTGTCAGCACCAAGTGTCCCAGCAACCGCGATATCTGCATCTGTGTTTGCAACGATATTTTGGTCAGCTGAAACAGCTTGAGCACCAGCAAATACTGCAGTTGAAACGAGTAAAGTAGATAGTAATTTTTTCATGATTTTCTCCATTATGTCTATGATATAATTATAAGTCATTCACTAACATGACTAGACGTTAGTTGACGTTAATACTAACCCCAGCAGCAACTTCGCCTTTTTTAGTTCTCGTTTTTGAATCGTAAAGACTAAAACGCGCTGTTGCTCGGTAGGTTCCCTTAGCTAATGATTTCTCTAACGCTACATCCCTCACCTCCTCTCCTGGTTCTATTGCGCCAGACGTATAAATGACATCACCAGATTTATCATCGGTAATGACGACATTAATTGGATAAGCATTTGTCTTGGGATTCTTAATACTTAATTTGCCTTGATTAGTCTGACTGTCAATCTCAGCTTTTGAACCGATAATCATATTAAATTGACTAGCATCGACTTTTTTTTGAGCCGCGTCAGCAATTTCCTTGTCAGACATTTTCTTGGCATCTTTTCCCTCGGGCAGAAAATCACCACTAATGACAGATACCTTTTCTTCTGGTTTATTCAAAAAGAAATGATAAACGCCGTAGCCACACCCTATTAATAAAAGACAAAGCAATGGGATCAGAACCCTTTTAAATTTGTTTTTGTCATGATTCTCGTGTGTCATCTTTAACTCCTAAATTAATTACTCAATTGATGTGACACGTCCATACTCATTTAAGCCTGATAGCGTTAGGAGTGAAGAAACAGGACCACCGTAAAATAGAACCACAGTACGTTTTTTTCCGAGGGGGGGATTGTTTTGTAAGTTCCTGACCACAACATATTACTGTGGTCCTGTCTCTTCACTCCTAACGCAAACTCATCGCATCATTAGTTTAAAAGGTTTTGCCTTAAAATTGAATACTTTCAAATTTCAAACTTAAAGTATACTCTAGCTTTCGAACATCTAGTGTCGTCGCTGAACCACCAAAGGTGAAATTTGCGATATTATTAACTGCTGCCCCTCTTACGACTGGCGTGTCAGCCTTATCATACTGATCAAGACAATTTGCCAAAGTCATGAGCTCATTAGACGCAGTTTGAACTAAACCTTTTTCGATTAATTTGGCACTTGATGTCGTCACTTTTTTCCCTGTCACATTGAGATTTAGAGCAAAATCAGCAGGCATTGCAGGGTTATTCCCAGCAGGTGTAAAACCATCAACGCTTACTTTAAGAGGAGCACCTGAGTTATTCTTAATCGTATAAACTGGCGCTTTTATCACCACATCAGTTGTTTTATTATAAAAAATTGTATTGGTCGGTATCGTCACATTAATCGTATCATCGAGCTCATATAAAACAGTACTTGTTAACGTATGAACTGCATTGGCACTTGCAAAATCAATTGACGTATTTTCTGCCACCGTTGACACATGATCTTGCACACTTGGCACTAATGGCGATACAAATGTAATCAGACCACTCGCATCGACTGTTGCATCTGGATGATCGGAGGTGTATTTAGGCGCTTCTGGACTGTCGTTGACAGCACCATTAACAGCGTAATCACTAAATTGATTTGTAATTTTACTTCCTGACACTTGATCGACAAAGTAATCGTGCGTAATGGTTGCCATTGTCTTATAACCTAGAGGTGGAGGAACCAGATTATGCTTGACACTGTAAACGACTTCATGTGTGATAGATTTTGTCTCCGTCTGACCTTTCGAATCTCGAACTAACTCGACCAGATAATCTTGATCAACACCTGGAACGTTGTCAAATTTTTCAACACTATCCGTGAAATTATTAGATTTAACGACATAGCCTTGACTGACATAGTTCGCAATATCAGTAGCTGTATCATAAGACATCAGTGCATCTGATACCCCTGTGATATTATCTGTCTTAAGGACTGTCCCCGTCGTCACATCTTTATAGACAATAGACGCCTTTTGCGGATCAGCCAGATAAGTCACCGTATGTTTCTGTGGCACACTATCCGTTGTCGCTTTTAAGTTATGTGTTTTATCTGTCGGTTCACTCGGAATACCCAGATTTGCTTGGGCATCCGTTACCGGCGTGCCATCAATGACGGCACGATAACCTGGAATCGCATACTGACCAGCAATCGGTGTGAAATCTGTATCAGTTGTTGACATTTGTGACTCTGTTAAAATAGTGCCATCTGGCATTTTAATCGTTAAGATACGTTCTTGAACTGATGGTAATGTATAGAGCTTAGCCTCTTGTGGCACACTATCTGTTGTCAAAGCCCCATTTGATGTGTCATCAACTTTAGCAGTCCAGCTCACTTTTGCGCCATCTGCACTCGTTGATACATTTGAAACATCAGGACCGACAACCGCATCTTTATCAACAATGTAATAACCTGATTGTGCATCCGTTGTCTTATTGATTATTTCATTCGTTTTAGCGTGCCACTCATCCTTACCAATATTTCGACCCGTCAACTGATTGACATGATTAACTGTCCATTGCTGCGTGTCACGTTGGTACACAACAGCGCCAATTGAAGAAGTTGACTCTCCTACATAAGTTGTCGGATTTAAACTTGGTAAGTAGGTGTAACCTGAAGGCATAGCTGGTTTATCAAAGTAATAGGGTGCATCATCATCTTCATTACCAATCCCTAACCTCCCCCCTCTCGGCATTAGAATTTTTGAATCTAACGCTAACTTATTTCCGGCATCATCTATGAAACGCACGGTTCTATTGGTTGTTAGATACGTTCCCGTCATGGAAGTTACGATAGAACGACTCGTATATTTAACATCATTTTTATTACCATTCCCAACGATACCTAGATAAACTGGTTTGTCTTTAGGAATAGAGTAGTCAACTGTTGCTGATTTAGTCTTTTTATCATAAGCACCAACACCGCCATCAGTAGTTGACGAATTATGTTTATAGGTGACAGATACAATACCACTAGAGGCTGTATAGCTGATCGTAACATCTACTACAACATTCTCCCAACCACCATACAACCCAACAAAATCATCATCCATATATTCAGATGCGCCAAAAGCTGACCCACCCTTAGTTATTCGACTATAAGCCGTACCACTTGATAAGATTGCTACCCAGCCACCATCATTATGGAAACCTGAAAACAACATATAATGCCCTTTATAAGCACTACTCTCATCTTTTAATGAACCAGAGGACCCTGGCCAGTTACTAGTACCAGTCCCTAATTTGTTAATAATATCAGAAGAAGGTATATCTGAGATATAAAATCCAGCTGCAGGAATTCGACCATCTCTCACTGTCACACTTCCTGAAATGGAAAAATTTTTAGACGGGTCTAGTGGTTGGTTAAAGTTTGCGATAGCATTGGCAGCAGGTGCTGAGGGAATCACAAAGGTATTCCCCTCCCAGTAAGGTCTAATCCCACCTGTACTCGAAATCGTCGCATTATTAGAAAAATCACGTGCGACTGTCGCAGGTACTGTAAAATCGCTCACACTCGCATAAAAGTCGGTCGGCAGAACATTACCACGCAACAAAACCGTCGCTGATGTTGACATGGCTGAGGCAATGCCCGTAGAAGAACCATCTTGAATATAAGATAGAACTCTAGGTGTGATACCAGTTGTCTCTAAAACAGCCCCTCCTATCATTGCCACCAAAGCGGCACCTGCGTATAACCATTTTTCCCCTGACTTCCATGTTCGGTAGTTAATTTTCTTTGTATCGGATTGATAATCTTTCAAGATTGATAACCCCTTTCTATCCTCACATCGTTAAAATTTAAATAATAACTGTACTGCTTACAAATCATTATTTTAATTTAAGACTAAGATAATTTGAATATAACATATCAGTGCTCAAAGACAATACCTATATTCTCCAAAATGACTTGTATACAACTATTGTGAAATAGTCATTATTTACTCATATGCTTAGACTCATCACATCTATTCTAAGCAATCTCATTCACTGCCTTAACACCATTTAAACAAACTTACGTTATTATTGAAAGGGAATTTTGGGACAAACAGGGTGGAATTTTAGGACAATGTGTGTTTTTTTAACAAAATTCTCCAAAAAATCAACCATTCTTATTCTTTTTGACACATCGTTCAATTACATCTTTTTTCTCTTTTGCAGAACATCAACCTACCAAGTATTGCTACTGTAGTTGTTAAGATAACACCCGTTAACACAATATAAAAAAGCAGACTAGGATAATCAATTTGATTGTCCTAATCTGCTTTTCTATTTCGTTGGCTGAGGACTTTTTGTCCTAGCCTTTGCTTAATTATTCAGTTACTTCTGCAACAACTTCTTGTGTTTCAGCAACTTTTGCTAATGGTTCAAGGTTGCGGTAACGTGCCATACCAGTACCAGCTGGGATGATCTTACCGATGATAACATTTTCCTTGAGACCAAGCAATGGATCTTTCTTGCCACGAATCGCAGCATCAGTCAAGACACGCGTTGTTTCTTGGAAGGATGCAGCAGACAAGAATGAATTAGTTTCAAGCGATGCTTTCGTGATACCCATGAGGACAGGACGAGATGTCGCAGGCACACCACCATCAAAAAGAATTTGTTGGTTAGCTTGCTCGAAATCAGCGATATCCATGAGCGTACCAGGTAAGAGATCTGTATCGCCAGCATCCATGACGCGGACTTTACGGAGCATTTGACGCACCATGACTTCAACGTGCTTGTCGCCGATTTCAACCCCTTGGCTTCTATAGACTTTTTGCACTTCTGCAAGTAAGTAAGTTTCAACTGAGAGTGTATCACGAACTTGTAGCAAATGTTTCGGTTGGATAGAACCTTCTGTCAACGGTGTCCCACGGTGAATGAAATCACCAACTTCAACGTGCATACGTGCTGTAAATGGCACTTCGTATGTCCGTGTATCAGTTTCACCTTTGACCGTTACTTCTTTCTTACGAGTTGCTGCTTCTTCTGTGATTTCAACGACTTCACCCGTTACTTCAGTGATGACCGCTTCCCCTTTAGGGTTACGAGCTTCAAAGATTTCTTGGATACGAGGGAGACCTTGTGTGATATCTTCAGATGATGCTACACCACCCGTGTGGAAGGTACGCATGGTTAACTGTGTACCAGGCTCACCGATTGATTGGGCAGCGATGGTTCCGACTGCTTCACCAACTTCAACTGCATCACCAGTTGCCAAGTTGACACCATAACAATGTTTACATACACCATGACGTGTTTTGCATGTAAAGACTGAACGGATTGTTACTTCTTTGATACCAGCTGCAACGATTTGCGCTGCAATGGCTTCTGTAATCAACTCATCTTCACCAATGAGTTGTTCACCTGTTTCAGGATGAACAACTGTTTTACGTGTGTAACGACCATTGAGACGCTCAGCCAATGGCTCAACCATTTCTTTACCAGTCGCAATATCGCTAATCACAAGACCACGGTCAGAACCACAATCGTCTTCACGAATAATCACATCTTGGGCAACGTCAACGAGACGACGTGTCAAGTAACCTGAATCGGCTGTTTTAAGGGCCGTATCGGTCATCCCTTTACGGGCACCATGGGTAGAGAAGAACATTTCCAAAACGGACAGACCTTCCCGGAAGTTTGAGATGATTGGGAGCTCCATGATTTTACCATTCGGCGCTGCCATCAACCCACGCATACCCGCGAGCTGTGAGAAGTTGGAAATATTACCACGGGCACCTGAGTCCATCATCATCACGATTGGATTCGACATGTCTTGGGCTTCAATCAGGCGACGTTCAAGTTCTTCTTTAGCACCACGCCAAACGTCTGTTACCATTGTATAACGTTCGTCATCAGTCATCGCACCACGACGGAATTTCTTCGTGATTTGCGCTACTTTATCATGCGCTTCCTCAATGATGAGATGTTTATCTGCAACAACCGGAATATCAGCAATACCAACTGTCAAACCTGCCTTAGTAGAATGGTGGTAACCAAGGTCTTTCAGACGGTCAAGCATTTCTGATGTCAAAGTCGTACGGAAACGTTTGAAGACTTCCGCAATGATATTCCCCAAATGTTTTTTCTTGAATGGTGGTACCAAATCAAGGTTTTGGATGAATTCAGTGACATTTTCACCAGGCGCCATGAAGAAACGATCGTCAGTTTGTGATGTTAAGTTTTCTTGCGTTGGTTCGTTAAGATAAGGGAACTCCTCTGGCATAATCGCATTGAAAAGGATTTTACCAACAGTCGTCGCCATAATCTTATCTTTTTGGTTTTCAGTCCAAGGTTTGTTGAGTGATTTCGTTGCAATCCCAACACGTGTGTGCAAGTGAACGAAACCATTACGCCAAGCCACTTCTGCCTCATCAGCATCAGCAAAGACCATGCCTTCACCCTCACGACCAGATTCTTCCATGGTAATGTAGTAGTTACCCAAGACCATATCCTGTGACGGTGTCACGACTGGTTTACCATCTTTCGGGTTCAGAATGTGCTCAGCAGCTAACATGAGAATACGCGCTTCTGCTTGGGCTTCTTCTGACAATGGCAAGTGAATCGCCATTTGGTCACCATCGAAATCGGCATTGTAGGCCTCACACACGAGTGGGTGAAGACGAATGGCACGACCATCGATAAGGACTGGTTCAAAGGCTTGGATACCCAGACGGTGAAGTGTCGGTGCGCGGTTAAGTAGCACTGGGTGTTCTTTAATCACATCTTCAAGCACATCCCAGACATCTGGATCTTGACGTTCAACTTTACGTTTTGCAGCACGAATATTTGGCGCCATATCACGTTTGACAACTTCACTCATGACAAATGGTTTGAAGAGCTCAATCGCCATTTCACGTGGTACACCACATTGGTACATTTTAAGTGTTGGTCCTACGACGATAACGGAACGACCAGAGTAGTCAACACGTTTACCGAGCAAGTTTTGACGGAAACGTCCTTGTTTCCCTTTGAGCATGTGGCTCAGGGATTTAAGCGGACGGTTACCTGGACCCGTAATTGGACGACCACGGCGACCATTATCTACAAGCGCATCTACGGCTTCTTGGAGCATCCGTTTTTCATTTTGGACGATGATATTTGGTGCATTCAATTCCATCAAACGTTTCAAACGATTATTCCGGTTAATCACACGACGGTACAAATCGTTCAAATCAGAGGTTGCAAAACGCCCACCGTCGAGTTGAACCATCGGACGTAAATCAGGTGGAATGACTGGTAAAACATTGAGTACCATCCACTCTAATTTATTGTTTGATTTGTTGAAGGCATCCAAGACATCCAAACGACGGATAGCTTTGACACGTTTTTGACCTGTTGCAGTTTGCAACTCTTCTTTAAGTGCTGAGATTTCAACATCCAAATTCACATTTTTAAGTAAATCTTGAATGGCTTCAGCACCCATCTTAGCAACAAATGAGCCAAAACCATTTTTGAGCATTTGTTCGCGATATTCGCGCTCAGTCAATAATTGTTTTTTCTCAAGTGCTGTTTCTTTAGGATCAATCACCACATAACTTGCAAAATAGATGATTTCTTCAAGTGAGCGAGGACTCATGTCCAAGGCTAATCCCATGCGTGATGGAATGCCTTTGAAGTACCAAATGTGTGATGTTGGTGCTGCTAGTTCGATATGACCCATGCGCTCACGGCGAACTTTCGCACGTGTGACTTGGACGCCACAAATTTCACAGACCTGGTTTTTATAGAAAACACCTTTTAGCTTACCACAGCTACATTCCCAGTCTTTTGATGGACCGAAAATACGTTCATCAAAGAGCCCTTCGCGTTCTGGTTTTTGTGTACGATAGTTAATTGTTTCAGGTTTTTTGACTTCACCAAAAGACCAAAAACGGATTTTTTGAGGAGACGCAATCCCAATTTGCATACTCTCAAATTTATTTACATCGACCATTTTTTCTCCTGTAAATTGAGGTTATCTTTATTTAATTGCGACGAATCGCAGTAATCTAGTTAAAGATAGTCTCAGCAAGATATTAGTCATCATTTAATTAAACAATAACTAAAATCTTTTGTTTTCGATTTTCTCTTCTGACACCGAGTTGAAAAGTGTTTGCACGAATGTTATTGACCAGCTTCTTCAATTGCTACTTCTTCAGCTTCAACAGCTGCAGCAACTTCTGCTTCTTTGGCTTCTAGCATTTCAACTGTTACTTCTACTTTGTCATTGTTATGTGGATCATTATCTTCATCCAATTCACGAAGTTCTAGGACATTATCATCGACGTCCAAGACTTTCATATCTAAACCGAGTGATTGTAATTCTTTTACTAAAACGCGGAATGATTCAGGTAGACCTGGTGCAGGAATTTTTTCACCTTTGACAATCGCTTCATAGGCTTTAGTACGACCAACGACATCATCAGATTTATAAGTCAAAATTTCTTGTAGAATATTAGCAGCACCATAGGCTTCCAGTGCCCAAACTTCCATCTCCCCAAAACGTTGGCCACCAAACTGTGCTTTACCACCGAGTGGTTGTTGGGTAACGAGTGAGTAAGGTCCGACTGAACGGGCATGGAGTTTATCATCGACCATGTGGTGAAGTTTGATCATGTACATGACACCAACTGATACGCGATTATCGAAGGCTTCACCTGTCCGACCATCATAGAGAACAGTCTTAGCATCATCTGCCATACCTGCTTCTTTAACGGTGTTCCAGATATCTTCATCACGCGCCCCATCAAAGACAGGTGTTGCAATGTGAATACCAAGTGTGCGAGCAGCCATCCCAAGGTGGAGCTCCATCACTTGTCCGATATTCATCCGTGATGGTACACCGAGTGGGTTCAACATGATATCAACTGGTGTGCCATCTGGCAAGTAAGGCATATCCTCTACTGGCAAGATGCGGGATACAACCCCTTTATTACCATGACGACCGGCCATTTTATCCCCAACATGAATTTTACGTTTTTGAACGATGAAGACACGAACAAGTGTATTCACACCTGTTTGTAATTCATCACCATTTTCACGACGGAAAATCTTCACATCATGGACGATACCATCGGCACCATGTGGTACACGAAGTGAGGTATCACGAACTTCACGCGCTTTTTCACCAAAGATAGCACGGAGTAAACGTTCTTCTGGTGTTGGATCTGTTTCACCTTTAGGTGTCACTTTACCAACAAGAATATCGCCTTCCTTAACTTCAGCACCAATACGGATGATACCGAACTCATCCAAATGACGCATGGCTTCTTCACCAACGTTTGGAATTTCGCGTGTAATTTCTTCTGGTCCAAGCTTTGTATCACGTGTTTCAGATTCGTATTCTTCGATAGCAATTGAAGTATAAACGTCATCTTTAACGAGACGTTCACTCATGATAACGGCATCCTCGAAGTTATACCCTTCCCAAGTCATATAGGCAACGAGTGGGTTTTGACCGAGGGCCATTTCACCACCTTCCATAGAAGGTCCATTACCGATGATTTCATCTCTATCAACTTTATCGCCAATTTGAACAAGTGGGCGTTGATTGTAAGATGTTCCTGAGTTTGAACGACGGTATTTTGTGACCGTATATTTGTCTAATTCACCAGTTGTCCGACGGATGCGAATTTCACCACCGTCGACAAATTCAACTGTTCCCTCATGTTTAGCTAGAATGGCAGCACCTGAATCATGTGCTGCTTGATGTTCCATACCTGTTCCGACAAATGGGGCATGCGGATCAATCAATGGCACTGCTTGACGTTGCATGTTGGCACCCATGAGGGCACGGTTGGAGTCATCGTTTTCTAAGAAAGGAATACAAGCTGTTGCGACAGCGACTACCTGTTTAGGTGAAACATCCATGAAGTCAACTTTGTCAGCCTCAACTTCAATATTGTTACCTCGTGTCCGAGCCATAACTGTCTCACCAGAGAATTTATTATCTTCTGTTAATGGTGAGTTGGCTTGGGCAACAATGTAATTATCTTCTTCATCAGCAGTCAAATAATGAATTTCATTTGTCACAGAACCATTCGCACGGTCAATACGACGGTAAGGTGACATAATAAAACCATATTCATTGATTTTACCAAATGATGATAAGTTATTGATCAACCCGATATTTGGTCCCTCAGGTGTTTCAATCGGACACATCCGGCCATAGTGCGTATAATGTACGTCGCGGACTTCATAGCCAGCACGGTCACGTGTCAAACCACCAGGTCCGAGGGCTGACAAACGACGTTTGTGAGATAACTCAGACAAGGGATTATGTTGGTCCATGAACTGTGACAACTGTGAGCTACCGAAAAACTCTTTGATAGCTGCCGTTACAGGACGGATGTTGATCAAAGATTGTGGTGTCATGTTTTCATCATCAGCTGAACTCATCCGTTCACGAATGACACGTTCCATACGGCTCAAGCCAATCCGAACTTGGTTTTGGAGCAATTCTCCAACTGAACGAATACGACGGTTACCCAAATGGTCAATATCATCCACACGACCAATACCTTCGTTAAGCGCTAACCAATAGTTAACATTTGCGATAATATCAGCAGGTGTTAAGTGACGGACTTCTGGTGCGATTTGACCATTTGAAATCACGTTGATGACTTTTTCTGGATCTTTTGGTGAGTAAACTTTAACAACTTGAATATCAATTGGCTCTGTGATGACAGCATCATCTGACGGATAAAGTGTCACAGTGTTCAAACCATTATCAAGTTCAGTCTCGATGCGATCCAACACGTCACGTGTCAATTCTGTGTCTTTGTCAACTAGGATTTCGCCAGTTTCACCGCTCACTAATGGCTCTGCAAGTGTGAGTCCCAAAAGACGGTTTTTAAGCGCTAATTTTTTATTGACTTTATAACGACCAACTGGTGCAAAGTCGTAACGACGTGGATCGAAGAAACGAGCTGTTAGTAAGCTACGTGAGCTGTCAGCTGTTTTAGGTTCACCAGGACGCAAACGGTCATAGATGTCTTTGAGCGCTTCTTCTGTCCGAGTGTCACCGGCATATTTATGAATGTCTTTTTCGATTGTTGCACGAGTCAGTTCACTATCGCCAAGAATTTCGAAAATAGTGTCATCTGAACCGAAACCGAGGGCACGCATGATTGTCGTAAATGGTAATTTACGCGTGCGGTCGATGCGGACGTAACCGATACCTTTGGCATCAGTGTCTAACTCAAACCAAGCGCCTCGGTTAGGGATAGTTGTATGACCATATGATTCCAGACCATTTTTGTCAACTTTTGGATGGAAATAAGTACCAGGTGAGCGAACCAACTGAGAAACGATGATACGTTCAGCACCATTGATGATGAAAGTCCCCATTTCTGTCATGAGTGGGAAATCGCCGAAGAACACTTCTTGTGTTTTCAACTCGCCAGATTCTTTGTCAACCAAACGGAAAGTCACAAATAATGGTGCTGAGTAGTTGGCGTCATGTGCACGCGCTTCCTCAATTGTATATTTAGGTTCTTTCATTTCATAACCGACAAATTCCAAGTCTTTTGTACCTGCAAAGTTATCGATTGGTAACATTTCTTTGAATACATCAGCCAACGACTGGTCTAAGAAACGTTGATAAGAGTCGGTTTGAATTTCGATCAAATTCGGCAAATCAAGTACTTCTTTGATTCGCGAAAAGCTGCGTCTAGTACGGTGTTTACCGTATGCTACGTCATGTCCTGCCAAGATCTTCTCCTCTAAAAAGATGTTGAGTTAGCTGCCTTGAAAGCTTGGAAATTTCTGAAATGAATGTAGACACATTAGCATATGCCTATATTAATTCGATCATTTTCTGAACCCAAGGTGCCTAAACTCACTTCTAATACTTCCGGTTGTTTCTATTAAGATATAAAGAGACAACCTTTAAAGTGGATGGTGTGCAATGTGGTCAATTTACCGTGATAAGATGACCTCTTTTAGTTTGTCACTAAACTTTTCTGAAAAAGTTGAGAATTTTCAGAAAGATTTTTTTTGCGTTACATTTTACAGTTTTCACTGCTCAAGACGTCAAAAAAAGCAACGAAAATAAAACTTCTCGCTGCTCACAAAGCACTAGGGACAATATTTCCTAGCATTCTGCCGACAAACTCTTTAGTGTATTATAGCATGTTTTAAGATAATTTTCAAGAGATAATGCCTTATCTTAGCTATGTTCCTTCTCTCATTTCATGCGTATCAAAAACAGGACTTGCCTGAAAATTGTAGACTTTTTTAAATCTTTAGGTTCTTTTAAGTTAAAACGTTTATACTTGGCCTTGTTATTACAGAAACACTCTCGGAGTGTCAAATTGAAAGGTAAGATGAATGAATTTTTTCAAAAGAGCGTGGCTGTATTTAACAGCTAAAAAAGGCAAGACGGCGATTCTAATACTCGTCTTTACAGCAATTATGGTCTTTGTTTTGACTGGCTTAACGATTCGCCAGGCTGCTAATCAAGCAACGGAGAATGCTAAAAAAGAGGTTGGTGCCTCTGTCACCTTGACCACTGACCGTGAAAAACTCATGAAAAAAGCAATGACAACTGCAAGTAGTGATGGCTCACCTGTACGGATAAAAGAAACTCCCGTCCCACTTAGCCAAGCAGAAGCTGTTTCAAAAATGTCTGATGTGAAAAATTTTTCATTTTCTACTTCAGCCAGTGCTGCTGCAAGTACAGGTATCACACCAGTCACTGGAAGTGATGACACTTCAAGTACAGACACCTCCAACCAAAAAGAAATACCAGGCAGAATTGCTAATGTTGGCGGTGAAACATCCAAAAGCACCATTGCTATGAACCCAGATTTTCGCCTGACAGGTGTCAATGATCTTTTAAGTTTACCAACATTTCAAGACGGTACCGCTAAGATAACTTCTGGTCGTGCTATTACTGAAAAAGATCAGGGGACGAACAACGTTGTCGTTGAGAGTCAACTAGCGACAGCTAATAACTTAAAAGTCGGTAGTACTTTTAAACTGAAAGACGAGGATGGAGAAGAACATGACTTAAAAGTTGTTGGCATCTATAAAACGACACAGGTTGCGGATAGTATGGCGCAAAGAATGAGAACTATGAATCCTGCCAACACAATCTACACGTATTATACTCTTGCCAATAGTTTTAAAGAAGGTGCAACAGATACCAGCGAACAAACCGTTGATAGCGCCATTTACTACTTAAAAGATCCTGCACAAATGGCAACATTTGTCACTACTGCCAGCAAAAAACTGGATACTGATACCATGACCTTATCTACCAATGATCAAGCTTATCAACAAATGCTGACACCATTGAACAATGTCGCAAGTTTTGCTACAAATGTCGTTCTACTTGTAGCTGCTGCTGGTGTGATTATTCTCAGCCTGATTGTTATTTTGAGCATTCGCGAACGCAAGTTTGAGATTGGTGTCCTAATGAGTCTGGGTGAAAACAAAGCGAAAATCATTGGTCAATTCTTTGTCGAACTATTTGTGATTATGGTTGTCAGCGTAGGTCTTGCCAGTGTTACGGGAAATTTCATAGGTAATGCTGTCGGCAATCAGCTTTTAAGTCAACAAAATACAACGCAGCAAGAACAGGCCAAAAGCACGACTGAAACACAACGAGGCCACGGTAGGTTAGGCAATATCGGCGGACCTTTTGTAGCCAATCAAGAGACTGCCAAACAAATTGACCATATGAATGTCAAAATGACTTCAAAAACCATTGGATTACTTAGCGCCTTAGCTTTAGGGATTGTTTTTATTGCTATCTTTGTCGCTTCTATCGGCATTTTACGACTGACACCTAAGACGATTTTGACGAACAATTAACAACACCCAAACCATTGGAGGAAATGCAGATGTTAGAAACAAAAAATTTAGGATTTTGGTATCAAAATCCCGCAGATACTTTATTTAAAGATGTGAATTTAAAATTTGAAGCAGGCAAGATGTACGCAATTCTGGGCAAAAGCGGGAGTGGCAAAACGACCTTTCTATCGCTGATCTCGGGTCTTGATTCAGCCAAAGAAGGTGAAATCCTCTATAACGATACAAGCCTAGCCAAAATCGGCTTAACCAAGTTTAGAAAGCACAATCTTGCCATTGTCTTTCAGGCTTATAATCTCTTTACCTACATGAGTGCCTATCAAAATGTCGACAGCGCCCTTGAAATTAGCGGTGTAAAAAAGGATAACCAACGCGAATTTATCACAGAAAGTCTCAAATCAGTGGGCATTACAGAAGATTTACAGCATAAAAAAGTCTCCCAGCTATCCGGCGGTCAGCAACAACGGGTAGCGATCGTCCGAGCAATGGTGACAGGCGCTGATATTATCGTCGCAGATGAACCTACAGGTAATCTGGACGAAGAAACAGGTCGTGAGATTATCAATTTATTTGAAAAAATTGCTCACGAACAAAAGAAAATCGTGATTTTAGTGACGCATGATCTAGATATTGCCAAGCGCAGCGATGTGACTTATGAATTGAGAGATAAAGTCTTTCACAAGCGAGTTAAGGAAGTGACTCAAGCATAATTAAAAAATATCAGGCTAGTGATTACCGGCCTGATATTTTTATAGTGATGCCAAGGATGTCAGAATTTTCTTAACAGCATCCTCTGTCCCTAATGGCAAAGCATGATAGGCATTCATTTCTAGTTTTTTAGATTCAATGAACCGTAACCGTTCTGCCATACTAGCTTTTAAGGATGCTACGTAACCCTCATGTTCAAAGTCGGGATTGAGATGCTTGATTGGCAGATAAGACAACCCCTCAAGCGGACCAAAAGGCACAAAATTACCAATACCATCAATAATCGCCTCAATCGCACCTAGCGTATGATGCGGCTTAACCTTAGCACCATTAAAATACCCAGTGTTGAGAATATAGCAGTCAATCGCTCTATCCTCAAACAACTTTTTAAAGGCCGTGAAATCTTCACCCAGTGCATATGAGCGAAACGGATTAGCAAACGGTTCAATGACAATTTCATTAATATCAATATCCCCAACGATATTTTCAGCCGTTGAGCGTTTGGTCGCAAGTGTTAAACCAAAAATAGATGCCAAATTAGGGTCGCTGACCTTGACAACTGGTGGCAAACTCTCATCTTGCATAATCCAGTAAACAGCATTGATTTTCTCTTTAATATGGTCCACACGATTCGGCGTGACCAGTTTAGACTTGACTGTTCGACCGTTACCATTTCGAATATCTTCTGTCACAATGACTTTATTGCCGACATCATCTAGCGTGACACCAACATTTTGACAGGTCAAGAAATATTTGACCATTTCACTCATCATCGGATAGTCCTGCGTTTTATCGAAGTAAGCAGGCTCCAAAGCTGTCGTCGAACCATCTTGATGATTAATAATAAAGGCATCATCATGTAAGACGGTCACTTGATATTTACTGTCATTCTTAGCCAGCGTAATCGTCGACTTCCCTGACCCCGACAAGCCAAATGCCGCCATGGTATATTTTTTACCATCACTCAGAGTGTATTGTTTCATCCCACCATGGCAGGCGATATAATTGTTGTCATGCGCCGTCGCCCAAGCCAGCGTCAAGGTTGCCTTCTTATACTCGCCAAAATACCGTAGCCCTAAAATGACAGCAACATTATGCTTAGAGTCAAAGAGTGCTAAACCATTAGGATAGTCTGGATGTTGCCAGTCTGGGTCGCCAAAGATATATAAATCGCCAGTCTGATAGGTCTTAGACTCAGCATACATTTTTTGATATTCTATCGTTTCCCGCTGGAAATTAAGTAAGTAATTTAAGATGGTGTTGGCATACGCAGCAGGCAACAAGAGATGGCTTTTGAGCATAAACTCAGGATTCAGTCCGACATAAACTTCGGTGGTATAAACTTTTCTTTGACTAATCCCAAACACTGCTTCACGAACAAGGCGTGCAAAATACGCCGTATCTACACCAGGTTGACCGATAATTTTCCTAGCCGCCGATGTTCGACCGACAACTTCCCCATCGTTGAAAACAAGGATTTTACTGTCCTTCGGAAAGCCATGAATCTCTGGCTCATGGATTGGCAAATCGGTAATAATGGTTCCTGACGTCTCTTTTGCTAAGGCATAGGCCTCAGCAACCGTCTCTATTTTCTCAACATTATTCGCATAAAAGGCCGTTTCGACCGTTGCTCTAATCGCAGAAAATAAAGGATTCTTTTTTTGAATGTCTTTGATTTTGTATTTTCCGATTGATGTCATCTGATATCCTCCTGATATCTTTCCTGAGTCATACGTTCATGATTTTATTATACGCCTTTTTACAAAATTTTCAAAAAATTTATTGAACTTTAGTTTAAACTCATAAAAAATCGTGTTTCCCTAACAAAACAGGCAAGTTATCTTGGAAGTTTAGATGGCATGTATCACTTCCCTCAATTTTGCCACACCCTTTACCGTATTTTGCAAAAAAAGCCATATAAACATAATGTTTATATGGCTTTTTCGGTCTTAACCTACAGACCCTTCCATTTCATAACTAATCAAACGATTCAATTCAACCGCATATTCCATCGGTAATTCTTTCGTGAATGGTTCAACAAAGCCCATGACGATCATTTCTGTCGCTTCGGATTCTGTCAAGCCACGGCTCATGAGGTAGTAGAGCTGTTCTTCAGAAATTTTAGACACTTTCGCTTCGTGCTCAAGCGCGACTTGCGAATTGTGAATCTCATTAAACGGAATCGTATCAGATTTCGAGAGATCATCCATGATGATGGTATCACATTCGATATGGCTGACTGATTTTTTACTTGCTGGATTGAAGGTCACTTGACCACGGTAGTTGACCTCACCACCACCTTTAGCAATGGACTTAGACACAATCGAGCTTGATGTATTTGGGGCATTGTGGATCATTTTAGCCCCAGTATCTTGGATTTGTGAACGATTGGCAAAGGCGATAGATAACATGGTACCGCGTGCGCCAGGACCGTCCAAATAAACGGCTGGATATTTCATCGTAATCGCAGCACCCAAGTTACCGTCAATCCATTCAACAGTCGCATTGCTCAAAGCACGCGCACGTTTGGTTACCAAGTTATAAACGTTATCAGACCAGTTTTGGATAGTTGAATAACGCACGTAAGCACCGTCAAGTGCAAAGATTTCGACAACTGCCGCATGAAGGGAGTTACTGTTATAAGTCGGCGCCGTACAGCCCTCGACATAATGTACACTCGCGCCCTCATCCACGACAATCAGTGTCCGTTCAAACTGACCTGTATTTTCGTTATTAATTCGGAAATAAGTCTGCAAAGGAATATCAACTTTGATGCCTTTTGGGACGTAGATGAAAGTGCCACCTGACCAAACAGCTGAGTTAAGAGCTGCCAATTTATTATCAGTTGGCGGCACAAGTTTTGCAAAGTATTTCTTGAAAATTTCAGGATATTCTTTCAAGGCTGAGTCCGTATCGGTAAAGACGATCCCGAGTTTTGTGAACTCATCTTTCATATTATGGTAAACAACTTCTGACTCATACTGAGCTGAGGCCCCTGCCAAATAAGCACGTTCCGCTTCTGGAATCCCGATACGTTCAAAGGTTTCTTTGATTTTTTCAGGAACGTCATCCCATGAACGAGCAGGTTTGTCAGATGCTTTTTGATAATAAATGATATCATCAAAGTTAACGCCTGATAAATCTGGTCCCCATTTAGGGAGTGGCAACTTGTGATATGCTTCTAGTGATTTCAAACGAAAATCAAGCATCCACTCTGGTTCTTCTTTTTCAGCTGAAATTTCACGAACGACTTCTTCAGTCAAGCCACGGCCTGTTGAGTAAATCGGTGTTACGTCATCGTGAAAACCAAATTGATAGTCACCTAAGTCGACTTCTTCAATGTTGGGTTTGATAATATCTTCTGCCATATTTTTTGGTGCCTTTCATTTTTTAATAATACTTGTTTAACTAGATAAAGCGTACACAACTTTTGACCTTTTTTTGTCAATTAGTCAACGGCTAAGCCGTAATCCAGCGACTAAGATTTTTTTCAAAAA
>NZ_JXJT01000026.1 GCF_002441885.1 Pseudolactococcus chungangensis CAU 28 = DSM 22330
TTTCCCACACGATTTGACAAAGAACCAAAAGTATGCGCGTGCGCATGCTTTTTTTGCTGGATTAGACGACTTATCTGACGTGGCTACAATGATCTGGGCTGACATCCCCAGCAGTTTGAAAGGTATTCTTTTGCTGTTTGAAGGAAGTGCCTGTTTTCGTGGCGGGAAATGGTAGTGACACGTTTGTAACTTGTTGGTAAAATGACAAGTATAGCCATTTGTGCTATAATAGTAAGGAATATCTTGAGAAAATAGGTGAAAAATGCAACATGTGTTTATAATTGGATCGCGCGGTTTGCCGGCCCAATATGGTGGCTTTGAGACTTTTGTTGATGAGCTGGTGAGTCATCAACAATCGGATCAGATCAAATACCATGTTGCCAATCTTTCAAAAAGTGAGACTGGTAGGCATTCTGAGTATAAGACTGCGGATGTGTTTGATATCAAGGCTAGACATTTTGGTCCAGCCAATGTCATTTTTTATGATCGAGATGCGATAAACTATGCCTTAAGTTATATTAAAGATAACGAGATTGAGGCCCCTATCTTCTATATTTTAGGGAATACTTTGGGGGCTTTTATCGGCCATTATGCTAAGAAAATTCACAAAATTGGCGGGAAGATGTTGGTTAATCCAGATGGTCTTGAGTGGAAGCGAAGCAAGTGGATTAAGCCGATTCAGATGTATCTCAAATTTTCCGAGCAGAAGATGGCTAAGATTGCAGACTTGATTATTTCGGATAATCAGGGCATTGAGGATTATTTGAAATCTGAGTATGGGGATGTGTCGTCGACTGTGATTGCCTATGGGACGAATCCTGTCGCGCGTGATTCTAAGATTGATACGACTTGGTTTGAGGCGCAAGGTGTCAAACAAAAGGACTACTATCTGGTTGTTGGGCGGTTTGTGCCGGAAAATAATTATGAGGCCATCATTCAAAATTTTATGGCATCTGATACGACACGTGATTTGGTGATTGTGACCAATCACCAGGGCAATCCTTACTTTGATAAATTACGTGACATCACTGGGTTTGAGCAAGATAAGCGCATCAAATTCGTCGGGACCGTTTACGATAAAGAAACGCTACTTGCGATTCGACAGCAAGCCTTTGCTTATATTCATGGTCATGCAGTAGGCGGGACAAATCCTGGTCTACTTGAGGCGATGAATGCTACGGATTTGAATTTAGTCTATAATGTGAGTTTTAATCGCAATGTTGCCCTGGATTCTGCTCTATTTTGGCAGCTGGATAGTTTAACGGCGTTGCTGGCACAAGCTGAAAAGCTTGAGGTGTCTGAAATTGAACAGTTGGCGGTGCGTGCGCGGACGATTATTGCTGAAAAATATACTTGGGAGCGGATTGTGGCGCAGTATGAGAGGTTATTTTTGAATGAAAGTTAATATTGTCCTCTCGACTTATAACGGGGCTAAGTTCCTGGCTGAGCAGATTGAGAGTATTCAAAAGCAGACCTTTACAGACTGGCAGTTGTTGATCCGAGATGATGGTTCGACAGATGACACACCTCAAATCATCACACAATTTGCGGCAACAGATAAGCGCATCAAGTTTATTAATGCAGATAATCGAGAAAATTTCGGTGTGATCAAAAATTTTTTCACGCTGCTTAAGTTTGAAATCGCTGATTATTATTTTTTCAGTGATCAGGATGATGTTTGGTTGCCCAACAAAATGGCAACCATGCTAGATGAGGCAGCAAAACATGATCAAGCTAAACCCTTAATGGTTTACATGGATTTGTCCGTCGTGGATGAAAATTTAGTTGTGACACAACCTTCGATGATTCGAAGTCAAAGTCATCATGCCAATACGACCTTACTACCAGAGTTAACTGAAAACACAGTCACCGGTGGTGTAGCTATGATCAACCATGCTTTGGCGAGCAGATGGCATAGTACGGAGCAGCTTATCATGCATGACTGGTACTTGGCATTACTTACGACAGCAACAGGTGAACTTGTCTATATTGATCAACCGGGTGAGCTTTATCGGCAGCATGAGAATAATGTCTTGGGTGCACGGACACTGAGGAAACGACTTCAAAAGTGGCTAAAACCGATGCAAGCTATCCATAAATACTGGGATTTGATTCTCAATAGTCAAAATCAAGCGCGATTGCTATTAAATCAGCCAGATTTATCTGATGACAAGAGAGAATTAATCGAAAAATACGAAGGTCTCTTGAATCAAACCTTTAGCAATCGGATTAAAATGATTAAGAAGTATCACTTTAAGAAAAATAGATTATTCCATACAGTCGTTTTTCGGATATTGGTTGTGACAAAACTAGGACTGTCGAAAACTAGTCGCTAGGAAAAAGATTGAATAAGCGATTGGACAAGTTATGCGATTTATGAACGTCCGTAACTTTGTGAGTATTTCTTTGCTATCGATATAACCTAGGTTATATCGATAGNTCATTGCGTCGTGCTATCAATAAACAGAAGATATATCTTTAAAGCTATTTATAATTGAATGAGTAGACGTAAAAGTGTATCAAAAAAACAAGCTATAAGAAAGAGGGAGTTATGAACTTTTTTGATAAAAAAAATAAAATTCTATTAAAAGAATTAATTAAAACAGACTTTAAATTGCGTTATCAAGGATCAGCAATAGGTTATCTATGGTCAATTTTAAAGCCTGTGCTGCTATTTTTAGTGATGTATGTAGTTTTTGTAAGGTTTCTAAGATTTGGTGCTGGAGTTCCTCACTTCGCTGTTGCGTTGCTTTTAGGGATGACAGTGTGGAATTTTTTCTCTGAGGTCACTAATATGGGGATGATATCAATTGTCTCTAGGGGAGACTTGATGAGAAAAATTTCATTTTCAAAACCAATCATCATTTTTTCAGTGACTGCTAATGCGCTAATCAACTTTGGAATCAATTTGATTGTTGTCTTGGCTTTTGCGCTGATAAATGGTGTCTGGTTTACACCGAAAATTTTATTTTTACCTTTTTTGACGATAGAGTTAATATTGTTATCTGTAGGGATTGCTTTCTTCCTGGCAACATTATTTGTAAAATATAGAGATTTAGGTCCTGTTTGGGAAGTCTTTTTGCAGGCTTTTATGTATGCAACGCCGATTATTTATCCCGTGACGATGTTATTCACAAATGGCACGAGAGTTACATGGTATGCCCGTATTTTGATGTTAAATCCTATGGCTCAAATAGTTCAAGATTTAAGATATACCCTGATTGATCCAGTAAATATTACAACTTGGCAGATTGTGCCAATGTCAGTGGCTTGGATACCATATGTTCTGTCGCCAATTATATTTATGCTAGGTCTTACTTTTTTCAATAAGCAATCAAGTAAATTTGCTGAAATCATCTAGGAGGTGGAAAAAATGACAAAAAAAAATATCGCAGTCAAAATTGACCACGTCTCAAAGACTTTTAAATTGCCAACGGAGAGTTCTTCTAGTTTACGAACGACACTTGTGAATAGACTTAAAGGGATCAAGGGATATACAGAACAGCATGTTTTAAAAGATATTTCATTTGAAGTTGAAGAAGGGGATTTCTTTGGGATCGTTGGTCGTAATGGTTCTGGTAAATCAACATTGCTTAAAATTATTTCGCAAATTTACATGCCAGAAAAAGGTCAGGTATCGGTTAATGGTAAGCTTGTTTCATTTATAGAGCTTGGTGTGGGCTTTAACCCGGAATTGACAGGTAAAGAAAACGTTTATTTGAATGGAGCAATGCTTGGCTTTTCTGTCGAGGAAATTGACGCCATGTATGATGATATTGTTGATTTCGCTGAATTAAGCGAATTTATGAACCAAAAATTAAAGAACTATTCTTCAGGTATGCAAGTTCGGTTGGCTTTTTCGGTCGCAATTAAAGCACAAGGTGATGTTTTGGTACTCGACGAGGTTTTAGCGGTCGGAGATGAAGCATTTCAAAGAAAGTGTAACGATTATTTCATGGAAAGAAGAAAGTCTGGGAAAACGACTATTCTTGTGACACATGATATGGGTGCTGTTCAAAAATATTGTAATAAAGCCATTATGATTAAAGATGGTGAAGTTATCGCTGACGGAGAACCTAGCGTCGTTGCAGCCAAATATCGTGCAGCAAATTTTGAAGTCACAGATCACCATAAATTATCTGGAGATGTTGCAAAAGCTGAGTACTTACCTGGGACAAATGCTGAAGTACCTCGAGTTGAGATAAATCTATTATCAAAAGATGTTCTCAGTAGAGATGACATTTTGAAGTTTGAAATTATCTATGAGACAATTGTTGATATGCCGACAGGATTTGGGTTTTCAATTATTGATTTAACAAGTGGTGGACAATTTTCTATCATTGACGACGGTGCTGTGCAACAAAATATTTTTACACCTTGGTCAACTAAAAAAGGTGTTGTTAAAAGAGTTTATGAATTACCATTAACGGCGTTTAATAATCGTGATTTTATGGTTGTGGGCTCTGTCTTTACGGGGACCGATGTCGTTGGTGACTTTAAGCAAATTGGTTATATCTTTATTGATCGTGGACCACGCTTTTTCGTTAGAAACGAAGATGGCATATCTGGACCGCTATTGGTAGAAAAGGGTCAATTTATTGACTAGATGAGGTTTTCATGACAAAAATACTTTTTCAATCACCTGGCGGCGGTGTATTAAACGGTGCTGACATGGCGACTAAATGGCAGATGAAATATTTAGTGGATCAAGGTTATGAAGTGGGGTATATTTACTCTGATAAACGTGCCTTAACGCAAAAATTCAAGTCTTTTTTGACAGAGTATAAAATCCAGTATTTTTTTCTAGAGTATAACTGGTGGATGAATCATGAGTTAGGACTTCCAGATTTTCTAGCGATAACAGAAATTACTAAAATTATTGAGACAAATCATTATGATGTCGCAGTAACAGCTACAGCTAACATCCCACATTTGGCGTATGCTGCCGCTCTTACCCAACGGCCACATTTTTGGTTAATCCATGAGTATCCTGAGGGAGAATTTGCGTATACAAAGGCTAAATATGATTTTATTAGTCAAACCTCAAATGGAATTTTGACGGCAAATCAGGATTTATCGGAAAAAATTGGTCACTTAATTAATGATCAAGAAAAAGTAAGCTACTTTTACCCTTTTTCTGATGCTAATGGACAAGTCATTCAAAAAGACGAGCTAGCTCCTCGGTTAATCAATGTTAATGCCTTTACGGAAAGAAAAAATAACCTGGAATTGATTGAGATTTTTCAAAAATTACAAGTCGATTTTCCAGAGTTGGAGCTCGTTTTTACAGGGAAATCGGAGAGTGATTATGGGGATAAATGTCAACAATATGTCCGAGACAATGACATTAAAAATGTGTTTTTCCTCAATGATTTTTCTAAAAACTGGTCAAATGTGCGTAAGAATGATATTTTTGTCAACCCCTCAACAATGGAAACTTTCAGCTTAACACTTGTTGAAGCTTTGAAATTTGGGATTGTAACAATCTCAGCAACGAATCAAACTGCTAGTCAAATGGTTAAATTAGGTTATTTAGATGAAAAACATCACTATCAAACAGGAAATATTAATGAAGCAGTTTCTAAAATAGCGTATATTTTAAAAGACTTTCAAACGTATAAAGATGCCTCTATACAATTATCAGTGCGTGTGATTGAGGAACAAAAGCTTGAAACAATCACTCGAAATCTTAAGCTAGCTATTGAAAGCGCAAAAGAAAACCCAAGTGCTTTCTTACATCATTTAAAAGCAATGTCTATCTCGAGTGGAGAAGGCCTTTCAGATCGTTTAGAGACGATACAAGAACAGTCAAAATTACTTGATGAACGTTTGGAGATTATTCAAGAACAATCAAAAGTGCTTGATGAACGTTTGAAGATGATTAAGAAACAATCAGAAACGCTAGATGAACGTCTGGCAATCATCAAACAGCAAGAAACGACCATCAATCAAGTGAAGAATTCGATAGTTGGTAAAGTTTTTTTACGAGGAAAATTATGAAACGAGTAGCAATCTATTTCTTTTTTGACAGCAAGGGCATTGTTCATGACTATGTTTCCTACTTTTTGTCAGATTTGGTGAAAAATATTGATCGACTATTAATTGTTGTGAATGGTCAGCTGGATGAAGCGAATCAAACAAAGCTTGCGCAATTTGGAGAAGTTTACCTTAGGGATAATGATGAACTAGATGTTGGTGCTTATAAATTTGGTTTAGCACAATTAGATGATGAACTGCCACAGTTTGATGAAATCATTTTACTAAATAACACGATTATGGGACCTCTTTATCCTTTTAAAGAGACGTTTGATAAAATGGCATCGCAAGAGTTGGATTTTTGGGGATTAACAAAAGTTGGTGAGATTGGCTTAAACGAGACCTTGCTTAAAAAGTCGAAATACGATAAATATTATGAGCATATTCAATCGCATTGGATCGCAATCAGAAAATCTATGTTTTTGTCAAAAGATTGGCGAGACTTTTGGCATGATTTACCATACATTGCAGATTACGATACCAGTGTTGGGATGTATGAAGCAGTCTTTACTAAATACTTCAGTGATTTAGGTTATCAATGGGGAGTATCCGTTGACTCAGATAATGTTTATCCACATTCACAGATGCCACTTTACGATTTACCAAAACAGCTTGTTGAACAAATGAGATGCCCAATTTTTAAAAAACGAGCAGCCTTTAATATACTTGACAGAGCTTTAGTTGTGGGTGCAGGAGAACAGAGTCCTGAACTATTTGATTATATCAAAACACACACAGATTACCCACTTGATTTACTTGCAGAGGCTATTTTGCCTTATTATCATTATGATTTAATTCATAAAAATATGGCAAATGTATCTATTTTAAGTAAGAATGAGACAAGTTTACTTGAAAGTCAGTCAAAAATTGCTTTGATTATCCATCTTTATTTTGAAGACATGGTAGATGAATTTTTGACATATGCCCATTTTTTCCCAGCAACGACTGATATTTATATCACGACAAGTCAATCAAGTGTAAAACAAAAAGTTACTGAAAGAAAAAATGATTTCCAACAAAAATTGACGATTATTGATGTTGATAACCGAGGTCGCGATGTTTCGGCACTTTTAGTAGGGGCTAAGTCGATTATTACAAGTGGGGATTATGATCTCGTTTGTTTTACACATGATAAAAAAACACTACAACTAGGTAGTGAGACATCCGGTTATAGCTTTGCTCATAAATGCTATGAAAATATTCATGGATCAAGTGCCTATGTATCCAATGTAATTGCGCTTTTTGAAGAAAATCAAAAATTAGGACTTGCTGTAGCACCTGCGCCTAATCATGGTGATTATTTTTGGACAGTTGAAAAAGATTGGACACCAGATCCCAAAAATAGTTCGAACACCCAAGCATTACTAGATAAACTGGGTGTTCACGTGCCAATAGCAGAAGACCATCATCCTATAGCACCAATTGGATCTGTATTTTGGTTCAGACCGTCTGCTATGGAAAAGTTGTTCCAACAAGATTGGCAGATTGACGATTTTCCTGGGGAACCTTTGCCAGTAGACGGTACAATCAGCCACGCGATTGAGCGAAGCTATCCATTTTTAGCACAAGATGCTGGTTATTATACACAAACAATTATGAATGATCGTTATGCAGCTATTGAATACTTGAATTTATCTTATTACCTGAGAAAAGTAACGCAGGGAATTGGTGTTTTCAAAAATATTTCGGACTCAGGAAATCTATCAGGGAAACTTTTTCAAATTAATGAAGTTAAGAATCAGTTGATGGATTACCAGACTCAAGTTGCTGCTTACCAAACTAAAATTTCTGAGCTAAATCAAATTATTGATAATAATAGATGGAATGGTCGTAATTTACGGAGAAAGATCAAAACAATTTTGAAAAAAACTGTAGCTAAATAGTAAATTAGAGGATAAAAGGAGCTTGTAATGAGGGTTGTAGTAACTGGGGCAGGGGGATATATTGGCGCGCATGTCGTTGATGAAGCCTTGTCCAAAGGTCACGAAGTTATCGCGATCGACATGGATCTAAAAAATATATCTGACAAAGCGATAAAGAAAAACCTAGATCTTTTTGCTACTCATGAAAATCTCTTCCAATCACTGGGGGAGCCAGATGTTTTGATTCATTTAGCTTGGAGAGATGGTTTTATTCACAATTCTGAGCAGCATATGAAAAATTTGTCAGCACATATTGAGTTTGTAAGAAATTATGTCAAATCAGGTGGAAAAAATGTCGCAGTCATGGGGTCGATGCATGAGGTTGGTTATCATGAAGGTGCTGTAGATGAAAATACACCAACTAGTCCTCAATCTCAGTACGGTATTGCTAAAAATGCAATGCGAGAATCATTGATATTAGCGAGCAAGGAGCTAGATTTTAATCTGTATTGGTTACGTGCCTATTATATTTTTGGGGATGATGAATATGGGTCATCAATCTTTTCAAAGCTGACAAGAGCAGCTAAAAATGGTGATGAAACTTTTCCGTTTACAACGGGTAAAAATTTATATGATTTTATCCATGTCAAAGATTTGGCGAAAATGATTGTTGCAGCAAGTACTCAAAACGAAGTAACAGGCGTGATAAATGTCGCAACTGGTCAAGCCAAATCTTTAGCCGAACAAGTTGAATGGTATATTCAATCAAATGACTGGTCTATCAAACTTTTATACGGCGTCTTTCCTGATCGTCCGTATGACAGTCCAGGTATTTGGGCTGATGCAACTAAGATTAAGGATATTATGGAGAATTATGATTAAAAAAGAAAGATTATATACCCTAGATTTAATACGAGCAATTGCGGTTATATTAATTTTAATCACTCACTATAATGCGAATTTTATAGGTTTTAATGGACCTGTACAACTAGATAAAGTTGTATTGACGGCGTTTCCTTTTAATATCTACATAGGAGATCTGGGTGTAGGCTTATTTTTACTCATCTCTGGGGCAAGTATGTACTATGTTTATGCAAATCAAAAACTCAATTTAGCTAATTTTTCTAAAAAAAGACTACTTAATATTTTACCGATGTTTTATATTGCTTATGCATTAGCTTTTCTTTACAATTTTTGGATGAACAAAGGCTTTAGTCATGATGGCATCTCTTTGAAATGGGGTCTCTCAACGATTTTTGGCTTTGATTCCCTCATGCAAACTGCTGGTTTTCCATCATTTATGTTAGTTGGGGAATGGTTTTTGGGCATGATTATGATGGTGTATTTAGTTTTTCCGTTATTAAAAGTTTGCTTTGAAAAACAAACGGGACTGACACTGCTCATATCAAGCATTATTTTTCTGGTCGTTCAATCTGTTCAGTACCCTGAAAATAAGATTTGGACGTTAGTTCAACTGACGATTGGATTAATCCCAGTTTTTGTATTTGGTATGTTTTTACAAAAATATGCTAAGGCACTAAATAATATCGTTTCAATAGGGCTATCGGTCTTTGTACTTATCGTCGTTTCCTTTGGTAAATTTGGAGATGTTCCCTCAAAAATTATGATGGCAATCGTAAGTGTTGCTGTATTTGTAATTTTGACAAACGTAGCAAAATATTTGGAACAAAAGAGCATCAAAAGATGCGTCACATGGCTGGTTAAGTATGCCTATCCCATTTTTTTGATACATCATTTTGTTATAAATCAAGTAGTTAAGCATTTTGATTTATTGATGGTTGGGAAGTTAGATTCATACATTCTGTTTGTCTTGTGTCTGAGTATAATTTTTCCAATTTCTGTATTAGTTTATCGTTTGGAAAGGATGATATTAAATGTTAAATAAAATTGGAGGTTTGAGTGTAAAGTTTGGCTACCGCTTACTTTTATTTATTTCGATTTTATGGGCAATTGTCTCAGTTGGTTACGGCGCAACATTAATTGATACGCTGAATACATATGGTTATATATTGGTATTTTTGACTATTTTCTTACTCATTAGTCAAACAGCTCAGAATTTTTTAAAAAAGGCAGTAGCACTAGTGTATCGTTATCGCTATCTGACTATTCTTGCATTGTTGATTTATCAACTAGTGATTATTTTGTCAAATAGCGTTTTAGTCTATGGAGATACAACGGCTATTATCGGCAATATTAGAGGGCAAGATGCCAGTAATTATTTTTCGGCTAACCCCAACAATCTATTATACGGCTTATATGTTAAAGGGCTTTACCATTTAGTTGGTATGAAATACCTGGTATTGGTCCAAGAGTTGATTAATATTTTTATTTTAGATATTAGTATTGTTGCATTTTCTAAAAATATTGAAAAAAATTTTGATCGTCAGATAGCTGCTATCTATTTTATCTTATCTGTTTCACTTATTGGGCTTCATCCACAGTTTTTGTCAACTTACACAGACTACTGGTCTTATTTTACAGCTACTTTTGTATGTATTACTTCTATAAAAATAATTGTTGGCAATGTTAAATTAAAGGATTATATAAGTCTTGCCATTTTTATTGGTCTTGGTTATTTGATTCGGCCAACAATTATGATATATGCTATCGCGTTAGCTTTCGCACTATTACTGAGAGTAATGTTGAGCTCTGACAAACAGATAACAGATAAAGTAATAAAGGGCTTGCTGACGATTGCAATTGGATTGGTCATATTTACTGGCGTAATGAGCGTGATTAAAAAGACTGACATTTTGACTTACAAAAGTGGCTATGATAAAAATTTGGCTTACTTTTTTGATTTAGGTTTGACATCTACAGGTGCAGCACATATAGAATTACCACCTGAAGCACTTGACCAAAATAACCCTGATGAAGTGGTTGAACCATTAATTGCCAAGGATATCAAAGCAAGGTTAAAGCATTATTCACTTAAACAAGCAGTCACTAAATTTAAGATTGCTTTTCAAGAAGGAAATTTAGGGTGGCGGATTGAACAGCCTTTGAGCGTTCTCAAATTTCAAAAAAATAAGGTAACTTCAAAATTTATTGATTCTAAATTTGGTCAAAAAATCAGGTCCTACCTATTTTTTCAAGGCAACAACTTTGCTAACTTGGATTTCTTCCTACAAATAATATGGATTGCAATAATATATGGCATAATTTATCAACTTTTTAGTGTTATAAAGGGTAATAATTTTTCAATGGTTCAATTATTTTTAGCACTTGCGATTTTAGGTGCTTTTATGTATTTGATGCTGTTTGAAGCGGGGAGAAGTCGTTATCTTATTTCATTTTTACCAGTTCTAAGTTTAATGAGTTCTTTTGGTTACCAAGCAAAGGAGGAGAATAGTGAATCTAAATATTGGACTAAATCTGATTAAATTTGCGGTAGTCGTGTATTTTGCCTCCATTTTATTGTACATGCTACCAGATATCACAGGTCGACAAAAGTGGTTAACACGATTTGGCATGTCAGTCTTTTTATCAACAGTTATCAATAGTTTGGCATGTGCGACCTTATTTCTTTTCACACCGCTCAACCCTCAAACTACAGGGAAAATACATTATCTCCTTTATTTGTCGATTATCGTACTTTTAATCTTTTGGAGTAGAAGCCTTCTTGTTAAATTAAATTTTCGAGTTAAAGTTTATCCTTTATTATTTTCGTGGACAGTTTTTGTGGCAAGTATTTTGATACTTGGTGTACATTGGTTGATTAAAAGTTTTGGTGATGTGAATCTAGATCAGATAGTTTACACGCTTGCCAATGCTGAAGGAACTGATACAACAAACGTTTATACTTTCATAGCGGGTGTTTTAACTCCATCACTAGCATTTGCTGGTGTATCCTATTTTTCAGGGCATCTATTTTTAAAAGTAAAAAAATTTGTACTATCTGTCTGGCTTAGTCGGCTATTAAAAGTCTTGGTTATTGTTCTGATGTTATTTTTCTCATCATTCTATGCGCTAAGCCACTTTGGTTGGTCAAAAATTGCTAACTATTTTTCAGATTCAACGTTTATTGAAGAAAATATGGTTAATACAAAGAAAGTGAACATTTCTTTTCCAAATCAAAAAAGAAATTTAATTTATATTTTTGTTGAGTCTCTGGAAACATCTTTCGCAGATCGTGATCAGGGGGGAGATCAGTCCGTGAATCTTCTTCAACCCTTGATGGATGTTGATCCGAGTGCAATTAATTTTTCGAATACAGCGTTATATGGGGGACAGCGACAGTTGCCTGGGATGGATTACACAGTAGCAGGGATTATTGCACAAACAGCAGGTCTACCTTTAAAATTTGGAGGAAACTATACACAAGATCAGCTTAATGGTGATTTTTCTGGCACCCAGATTGCTAATATGCTACCAGGTTTGACCAGTCTTGGTGAAATACTTAAGCAAAATGGCTATACGAATTATTTTTTGATGGGTTCAACGCCGAATTTTGGTGGTCGTGCATCCTATCTGGAACAACATGGGGATTATCAAATTACAGGTTGGCCACAAGCGATTCAAAACGGTTGGTTGCCCGAGGACTACGCTGAAAATTGGGGATTTGAAGATAGAAAACTATTTGAATTTGCCGAAAATATGCTGACCGATATTGCACAAGAAGATAAGCTTTTCAATTTTTCGTTATTAACTTCGGATACACATTTTCCTGATGGCTATGTTTATGGTGATGAAGAAGAAGTTACTGATATGCAATATAAGAACGTCGTTTTCCATTCAAGTGCTATGGTTGCAGAGTTTATTAGATGGTGTCAAGAGCAAAGTTGGTATGATAATACGACAATTGTCGTGACAGGTGATCATTTAACCATGGATCAAGGATATGTCAAATCACTAGATAAAAATTATACACGTACTGTTTTTAATCTATTTTTGAATACAGGACTGACAACAACATTTGATAAAAATCGTCAATTTTCAAATATGGATATGTTCCCCACGACTTTAGCGGCAATAGGTGGTAAAATTAATAGCCAAGAGGAGCAACTTGGATTGGGAGTCAATTTGTTTTCCGGTCAGAAAACAATGATTGAAAAATATGGTTATAGTGAAACTAAAAAACAACTTGAGCAACGCTCTAAGTTTTATATCAAACAAATAATTGAAGGTAAAAAAGAATGAATCGACTTTTGCTATACGTCCATTTTAACAAAGAAGATAGCCTGTCAACGCATGTTATTTTTCAACTGCAAGCTTTGAGAACTATTTATAGTAAAATCATTTTGATTTCAAACTCTCATCTAGATCAAGTATCACTTGACAAGCTATCGTATGATAATTTTTTGCAAAGAAATAATAAAGGATTTGATTTCGCAGCTTGGGCTGATGGGATGAAAATGGTCGGATTTGATGAACTAAAAGAATTTGATTCCGTTACAATTATGAATGATACCACTTTTGGTCCTATTTTCGATTTTGCACCAGTTGTTGATCGGATGGACAGCTCAGAGAGTGATTTCTGGGGGATCACGAATAATCGTGCACATTCAGCTGATATTGGAGGTCAATTACGCCCCTTAAAAGAACATATTCAGTCTTATTTTATTGCTTTTCAACAACGAGTTGTTGCGCATCCTAGTTTTCAATATTTTTGGGAAAATGTTCAAAGCTACGATGATGTTAACCAAGTGATTTTAAATTACGAAACGGCAGTGACGGATTATTTTATTCAAGAGGGATTTAAGTACGGTGTTCAGTTTGATACGGTGTCGGAAGATATTTCAGACATGCAGAACTCTGATTTTTCTATCTTTGGTATAAAGAAATTGCTTGCGTATCGGGTACCATTTGTTAAAATAAAAGCCTTCATTCATAACGCAGAAAAACCGGAGATTAGTACAATTTTTGACGAAATTGTGTCGAGTTCAGATTATCCATCTCATCTAATTGTTGATCACATGACTTTTGTAGATTATCCAGATAGAGATTACTTACTTCCCCAAAAAACACTCGATTTTAGTAGTTTAAAAGGAAGTAGAACAAGGGTCGGGATACATTTACATATTTCTTGTGTAGATGAAATCGAGTCATTTTTATCAAGTTTTAATCAGTATTTAGGAGATTATGATCTCTATTTAACGACATCACTAGGAGAGGTGGTAGCTACCTTTGGTGAAAAAGTCAAGGAGGTTATCCTGGTCGATCGTGGCTTAAACCCTATATTGGCCTGGCAAAAAATACAGGATAGATTAGTAGGCTATCAAATTGCTGGACATTTTGAGGTGGCGTCCTTTAGCGATGCTATTGACAGCTTGTTAAAGCCAGCGAAAAAAATAGTCGCTTATGCCACAACAAACAAAAAAGTTGGCCTAGTTGTTTCGGATCTTACGGTATCAATACGAACTGAGTCGATTGATGAGGATTCTATGTGGCCTTATATGGCACAATTGTGGAATATGATTTATCCGCATAATGAAAAAAATCTTAAAAAGCAGGATATTTATGTTAAAAGTGCAACCGCAAGTTTTTGGTATCGACCAGAAGCACTAGAAAAAATCTTGTCAATAAATTTGAGTGCATTAGTGGCACAAGATCCTTCAGCTGCGGAAGCAATCACACATAGTTTTTCGAATTTACTGACTTATGTTGCATGGGCGAATGGTTTTGACTTTAGAATTTCACAACCTCATTTACTTACGGGATTTGAAGTTAAGCGTAAGTTTGAAAGTCAATCCCCCCTAACAGTAGAAGAGCCTGTCATACTTCCGTTAAAGCCAAGTACGGCTAGACGATTGATAGGCTATCCCATTAGATGGCTTAAAAGTATTGTTAAGAAGATTAAATCCTAAGGAGATTTAGATGTTCAGAACAAATAAACTAGTAATTGTGGGACCTTGTTATTTTGAAAATGTGGATTGAATAGAAAATTAAAGGTGAAATTTAGTGAGAAAGCCCATTCATATATTTTTAAAAATTATAGCGATTATTTGTGGTGTTTTATTTTTCAGTTGGACAGTTTACGCGATTAATTATTTGGTAGATATTATAACTTATATAAGAATTAATTGGATGACTATAGCGATACTTATTATCTTCCTTGTTTGCTATGGCATATCAAGAATAAAGAGGTTCAACATTTTTGAATTGCTTTATAAGAGAAGATATCTGATTATAATATTTTTAGCCATATGTCAAGTAGTGTTTGTTTTGTTAGCAAGTGCACAGGCGGGTGCTGATACAACAGGTATATTTGAAAATGTCCAAGGAATAGGTTCACCAGAATACTTTTCAGCGTTTACTAATAATTATTTTTACGGTTTATATGTTAAGGCAATTATTTCAATTGTTAGTCCTCAGTATGCTATTCTCGTTCAAGAATTGATTAATATTTTGTTGCTTGATTTAGTGATACTATTTGTTCCGTTGCACTTTTCAATCTATATATCCAAAAGTGCTTCCCATAAATCTTTTGTTTTTTTACTATTAACTTTGGGTATAAACCCAACGTTTATCTCTACATATACTGATTATTTATCACTTTTTACAGCAAGCCTAATTTTTTGTTTTAGTATTAAAATATTACATACTAGGCTCAATCTTTATGAGTCGCTATTTTTTGGGATTATCATTAGCATCGGTTCGCAAATTAGAATTACGAGTTTGATTTTCATTATAGGATTAGTTATAGCAGTATTATTGAATTTTATCAAAAATAGACCAAATTTTAGACATATATCAAGTAAGAAGATTCTATCTATCGTTATCATCATTTTAGGGTTTAGTGTCGCCAATTTTACTACTAATTATGTAAAATCTAAAAAAGTTATCCCTTATACTGAGAATCAAACAAAAACTTTACTTTATTATTTGGATCTTGGTCTGACATCGACTGGTTCCAACCATTTTGAATTACCAAGTGAGGTTCTTCAATATGGTTTGCCATCATCAAAAATTAATGAAGTTGTCAAAAAAGATCTGAGAAATAGATTTAAAAATTATAATGTTAAAATTGCTCTAAATAAATTTAGACTTGGATATGAAGCCGGTGATTTTGGCTGGCAAGCTGAGCGTGTTATTAATGAAAAAAATTTAGTAAGAAACAAGATAACTAAAAGTTTTATTGACTCACATATAGGCGAAAAAGTCAGAAAATATATTTTTCCAATTGATAAAACTCATCTAAAATATTCACTTTTGCTACAGTTAACTTATCTAGTGATAATATTGAACTCGTTGCTAGTTCTGATTAATATTTCGATTAGTAATATTGAATTGGATAGAGTATCCATGTATATTTTGATTACTGTATTTGGCATGTTTTTATACTTCATGTTGTTTGAATTTGGGCGAAGTAGATATTTAATTTCTTTTTGGCCTATGATTGTGGGGCTAAGTATCTTACCTAAATCCAAAAATCAGAAGAAGGGATTATCTTGAAATAGAAACAATGTTGAGTAAATGTAAAGTAGTCTATAGAATGAGTAGTCTTGACTTAAATACAAGGAGGAGTTTTATGATATCAATTGTTGTACCAGCTTATAATGAAGAGAAGGCAATTCCGTTATTTTTTAATGAAATTGAAAAAGTTAGTCAAAAAATAGGACTTGAGTTTGAATATATTTTTGTCAATGATGGTTCCAAAGACAATACATTGCAGGTTTTAAAATCGTTACATCAAGATCACCAAAATGTTCACTATATTGATTTCTCTAGAAATTTTGGTAAAGAAGCAGCACTCTTAGCGGGTTTAGAGCAATCTAAAGGTGATTTTGTTGCTGTTATGGATGCTGATTTACAGGATCCACCAGAATTGTTAGAAGAGATGTATAGCTTACTTTTAACAGGAGAATATGATGTTGTCGGGACAAGACGAGTAACACGAGATGGAGAGCCAGCAATAAGAAGTTTTTTTGCGCGTCTATTTTATTTGATGATTAATAAAATTTCTTCGACTGAGATGATAGATGGTGCAAGAGATTTCAGATTAATGACACGGCAAGTTGTAGCGTCAATTTTAGAGTTAAAAGAATATAATCGTTTTTCAAAGGGAATTTTTAGTTGGGTAGGTTACAAGACTAAATATCTGGAATATAAAAATCGTCAACGGGTAGCAGGAGAAACATCATGGTCTTTCTGGGGACTATTAAAATATTCAATTGAAGGTATTATCAATTTTTCAAATGCTCCGTTACAAATAGCAACTTATTCAGGAATTTTATCTAGTTTGGCAGCAGTAATTTTTATCATTGTTATTGTTATAAGAACTATTGTATACGGCGATCCTGTGTCAGGATGGCCAAGCCTTGTAAGCATTGTTTTGCTAGTTGGTGGCATGCAATTATTTGCTTTGGGAATTATTGGACAGTATATCGGTAAAATTTATTTAGAAACAAAAAAAAGACCAAGCTATATTATTAAAGAAATGAAGTAATTCTGAATAGAAAATAAAGTTCAAGGAATAGGACTCTCAATGAGCAGTATCCTTTTATTGGTATATTAATAGATAGCATTAACTTGGATGATTTTGAAGAAGAAATAAATACGTTAAAAAATGTCGTTATAAATTAGATAACGAGCAGAGACGTAATGGAGATTTAGGAGAGAAAACCGTGTCAAATAACATTTTATTCTATGTACATTACAATAAATTTGATAGGTTGAGTGATCATGTCATATTTCAACTTGAAGCCATACGACCAATTTATCAAGAAATTTATCTGATTTCAAATAGTAGACTGGAAGCTTCCGATTTGGAGAAACTTTCAGAAAAAGGATTATACGATCAGTTTTTGCAGAGAGAAAATAGTGGCTATGATTTTAGTGCTTGGTCAGAAGGCATTGAGAAGTATGGCTATGATAAACTTGCGACTTTTGATAATCTGACGATTATGAATGATACTTGTTTTGGTCCGTTTTGGGATTTTGAGTCGACATTTGATGCATTTTCTGGGAAAAAACAGGTTGACTTCTGGGGTATTACTAACAATCGCGCTCACACTGTTAAACCTGAAAATAGTCATTCAGTTCGTTTGCCAGACCATATTCAATCTTATTTTGTGACATTTAAACATCAGGTAATCACAGACTCGGCATTTAAAAATTTCTTTGGTATTGTTGAGCAATTGGATGATGTTGTACAGGTGATAATCCGCTATGAGACAGCCATGACAAAACATTTTGAAGATGCTGGTTTTAAATCTGACGTATTGTTTGATACGCGGGAAATGCCATGGCAAAATATGTTGACTCATGATTTTTCTGTTTTTAATCTACCGATTTTAATCCAAAGAAAAATTCCATTTCTTAAAGTCAAGGCCTTTATGATTTGGTCGACGCATCCTCAAACCCCATTATTGGTCAATAAACTGCTCCAAACCTCTGCTTATCCCTTCACACTCGTTGCAAATCATATGTCGGTTTATGATTATCCAGATCGACCATATTTAATTTCTTATAAAGTACTTGATTTACCTGAAGAATCGACAGCTACTGCTCCTGATTTACGGATTGGGATTCATCTGCATGCTTTCTATCCAGATTTAGTTCAAGAATTTGTAGCTAATTTTGACCAGTTTGTTGGTCAATATGAGCTATACTTGACGACGGACACCGAAGAGAAAAAGCAGGAACTCGAAGCAATGGCGATTCCACAAGTTAAACAAATCATTTCGGGATTTAAAAAAGGAAGAGACGTTTTGCCATGGATGAGCCTATCCGAAACGCTTTCAAATTATGATGTGGTTGGTCATTTTCATACGAAAAAGTCACTAGATAATGATTGGATTGTCGGTGAATCATGGCGAAATGATATTAGTGACATGTTAATCAAACCTGCGCAAACAATTTTCTCTGAATTTTCTGCAAATCCAGATTTGGGAATCGTTATCAACGATGTTCCAACAACTTTTAACTTTAATTATGGCCCTTCTTACATCGGTGAGCGTGAGCTAGCACCATTTAAGGAAAAAATTTGGCAACAGCTAGGTTATTCGAAGCAGGTTACTTTGCAAGAAAGTAGTACGACAGTTATGGCATACGGTACAATGGTATGGTATCGACCTAAGGCTCTTGCTAATCTGTTGGCATTAGATATCACGCCAGATGTACCAATGGAGCCACTTCCGTATACATCAATTTTACATGCATTTGAAAGATTATTGGTTTATGTTGCTTGGGCAAATGGATATGATTATCGTATTTCTAAAAACAAAGCTCTCACAAATGGGTTCATCTCAAATGTCGCACAAAACAATATGTTAAAAGTAGAAGCAATAAGTGTTTTTGATAAGGATAAGGGATTATATACAAGAATCGGTCAAAAAAGAAGTGTTAATTTATTATTATCAACCCCTAAATATGCTTTTAGAGCAAGTAAGTATCTAATAAAGCACGTTCTATGGCGGCTGAAAGCTAAAATTAAACGATGATCTAGTTTTAAGGTATGAAGGTGATTCTATCTGATGAACGATATGACAATAGGCTCTTAAAATTGGAGTCTATTTTTGGTTAATATGTAGCTTAGTTTGAAGTAGAGAGTATTTTTCATGAAAAATAGATGAAGAGGAATAATAGTTTAATATATCCATTGCTATTTATAAATGAGATACTTGGCTATCATTTTGTATCAAAATGTTAAAGCTTATCTATTATTTATGCTAAAATAAAAATATGAGAAAAAATATTAGATATAAAGCTTTCATAGTCCTTTTTGTACTTGTTGGAATTTTCACATCATCTAGTGTATTAGCTGATACGACAAATGCTATGTATAGACTATATAACCCTAATAGTGGCGAGCATTTTTATACGGCTAATTTTGTAGAGGCTAAAAATATTATCAATGCTGGCTGGAAATATGAGATGGTTGGTTGGAATGCACCAACGACAGGTGTTCCTGTCTATAGACTTTACAATCCCAATGTAGGTGATCATCATTATACTTTGAATGCTAGCGAAAGAGATATGCTTGTCAATGTTGGTTGGCGCTATGAAGGTATCGGTTGGTATTCTGATGTTCAAAATTCAGTGAAACTTTATCGTGCCTATAATCCTAACGCAAAATCTGGTAGTCACAACTATACAACAAATTATGGTGAACAATTAAGCATTGTCAGAGCCGGTTGGCGTGATGAGGGGCTTGCTTGGTATGGCAGTAATACGGCACCAGCCGATAACAAAGATTCGATTTTGAAGGAGCTGTCAAATGGTTATAAAGGGATTGATGAGGTACGATTTGAGAGGATAAATTCAATTTCACGCCGAAATTGGCTGTATCAGACGGTTAAATCCTCAATCCCATTAGCTACAGAGGGGCGCGTCTTTCCATCTGTCATGGTGGCTCAGGCCATTATTGAAAGTGGATGGGGAGAAAGTGGCCTGACTGTCAGAGCTAATAACTTGTTTGGGCTTAAAAAGGGAAGCTGGACAGGAGCGGTCTATAATGCTGTAACTGCAGAACAAGCAAGAAATGATGGAACGTATTCAGGGTATAGAACACAAGCAGATGCTCAAAAAGGTGGTCCAGTCCAAAATTTAACACTTAAAAGAGGTGACTATTATTGGATTATTGCTTCATTCCGCCAATATGGCTCGCAACAAGAGAGTCTTGCGAACTACGTTGCTGTTCTTTCGCAAAGTGGTTATGCAGATGCTAGACGACCGCAGGCAAAGAATTATAAGGATGCTGCGACTGCGCTTGGTGATAATATTCCCTTATCATGGGCGACTGATATAAAGTATACGCAAAGTATTATTAATACGATTGAATACTATAATCTTCAAGCATTAGATTAGGATATGGAAGGAATTGGAATGAAAAAAAGATTTTAGGAGTAGTTTTTCTCTCCACTGTTATTTTATCTCAACATGTTGCGGCACAAGATGATATACCGACACCAGTAGTGTCAGATGAGGCTCGAGTCTCCGCTTCAAGTGAAGTTCAGTCTCCTAGTATAGATTCGGAAACACCTAATGGTTCATCAGCCCCTAAAAATGAATTACAAGAACAGAATGATGCGACTGAACCATCTAGCCAAAAGCCTCAGAGAATCTTAAGAGCAACGGTACAAGTGACAACCCAGGCAATGTATCGTCTGTATAACCCGAATAGTGGGGAACATTTTTATACAGCAAATGCTGGAGAAGCTAAAAATCTCATTTTGGCTGGCTGGTATTATGAAGGTGTTGGCTGGTTTGCGCCTGAGAAATCTAGTACTCCAGTTTACCGTCTTTATAACCCAAATGCTGGGGATCATCACTTTACAACACTTGCAGCTGAAAAAGATATGCTGACTAAAGTAGGGTGGCGTTATGAGGGCATTGGCTGGTACTCAGATGATGCCCAAACGGTTAAACTTTTGCGCGCCTATAATCCTAATGCGCAAGCTGGTAGCCATAATTATACGACAAATGGATTAGAACAAGCGCTACTTATTAAAGCGGGTTGGAGAGATGAGGGCACTGCCTGGTTTGGCAGTAACATTGAACCATTAGATAATCAGGATGTCCAACTGGGTCAGACCTATCGACCTAACACTTGGTATACAGTAGATGGTCAAAAAAAACATACAGACCAAAATAAAAACTGGCAAACTGGCTTCCAATGGATTTCAGGTCAAATTTACTATTTTGATAGCAATGGTAATATGCAAGCCAATAAAACGGTAACAGACCGTGGCAATACCTATCAACTTAAGACTGATGGTACTTTGACATCAGGCAATGCCACTATTGAAAAGGCCATCTCATCTGGTATGACTAAAGTTGGGAATTCACCCTATGTCTTGGGTGGCGGCCGAACATCGGAATCAATCGCAGCGAATCAGTTTGACTGTTCATCCTTCACTTACTGGATGTATCAGCAAGCAGGGGTTTCTCAAAGCGTGTTAGGTGTGCAGTCTGCAACGACAACTTGGACGCAGGCGAAGGTTGGAAGGGCTGTTAGTTTTGCTTCAATGAAGCGTGGCGATATTTTCATGATGAGTAATATAGGTCATGTAGGACTTTATTTGGGTGGTGGTTATTTCATTCATTCGTCACCAAATGCTAAGTTCTCAACTGTTTATGGTGGGCAAGCGCAACCCAATGTTACAGTGACTGGCTATTATGGAGGTGTTGGAGTTTCTAGGATGTCGGATGTCATTTCGAGAGATCCTGCTGACGGAAAGCATGAATATACGTATAAGACATGGGAACAAATTCAAAACAATGTTGTGAGAAGAATTGTGCAATAAGGAGACGAGAATGAAACTAATCAATGTCACCGTAATTTTACTAGGTGTTCTGTTATTGACCTCTTGCGGTAAACAAGCTGATAAAACAGAAGGTAAAAAACACACAAGCACGATACAAAAAAAAAGTAAGTCTCAAGCATCATCCAAAAGCACATCAGAGACAACGACAGAAGCTTCTTCAACCTCAGCACCAGCTTCATCAGAAATTGTAATTGGTGAAAAGCAGCCGGTCATTACATCAGAGGTAGCAGGTCTACCATCAGACTATCTGGGTAAGTGGGTTAATCACCTTAATAACGATTACTTTGAAATTACAAGCACACAGTTAACAACTGGAAATGATGTGACGACAGTGACCTCGAAAATTGTGAAAGTTGGTAAGGATCGTGAGGGATATCTTGTGCAAACTGAAGATGGGATTTCTTCTTATTTGACAGTTAAGGATAACCAATTGTATCCAGTAACTTCTCAAGCGGAGTTGGCATCTGACTTCTTATCACAAATTACTTTTGAGAAAGAATAACTATGACAAAAAAATTCCAGTATCTGTTGTTTGCTGTCCTCTTGGCATTATGTCCTGTGATTGTACAAGGTGAAACAACCACAAGCCCTTCAGAAGAAGTATCTAGTTCTTCAAGTAGTACAGAAACTACATTGGTTTCCAGCTCATCAAGTAGCACTGAAGATTTAACTTCTGGTTCATCAAGTAGCTCAGAAACTACATTAACATCGCAAGACAGTACCTCTAATACAGCAACGATAACGCCGGAAATACCAAAAGAAACATTGAAAACGACGACAGCTACCTTGGCTACTTCGGTCATTAAAACTCAGGCCATGTATCGACTCTATAATCCAAATAGCGGCGAGCATTTTTATACTGCGAGTGCCTATGAGGCGAGAGAAGTCATCAAGGCAAAATGGCACTATGAAGGTGTTGGTTGGCATGCACCAGTGTCAGGTGTTCCTGTTTATCGCTTATATAATCCTAATGCAGGGGATCATCATTACACGTTAAATGGACATGAGAAAAATGATTTAATTTCACGTGGTTGGCGTTATGAAGGCATCGGCTGGTATTCAGACCAGAATCAATCTCTCGAACTTTATAGGGCATATAATCCAAATGCTCAATCTGGAAGCCACAATTATACCTTGAATGGTAACGAACAAAATGTTTTACTTCGTGCAGGTTGGAGAAATGAAGGAATTTCTTGGTATGGCAGTGGTGTTAGACCAGAAAGTTCAGAGGATGCAGCCCTTCAAGCGTTATATCAGCAGATTATCAATTCTCGTCCTCAAATTGGCAAGCCCAACTATTATTCTCAAAAGGATTCACGTTGGTCAGGCAATAGATTTAATTCATCTACCATTGGGCCATCAGGCTGTGTCCCAACAAGTCTTGCCATGATTTTAAGTGGCAGTTATGGTATGAATTTGACGCCTGCCGATGTCGCAGCGCGTATGGATGGCTACAGTAGCTGGGCATTTGGTGCCTCAGGCAAAGATATTATTGCGACAGCAAACTCTTATGGTCACTCAGTAGAGGTTGTCTCGTCACAGGCAGTTGCTGAGCAGAGACTGAGAGAAGGCTATCCGCTTATCTGGTTGGTAAATGTCGGAATTGGACATGCGGTTGTCTCTTTTGGTAATAGTGGTGGGAAAACGGAAGTACTAGACCCATATGATCGACAATTCATTAATGGTTGGCAAGATATCTCATTTCTATGGGGTAAACTTTCAAGAGATCCAATGGATTGGGATGCTGGTGTACCCGTTTTTGTCATTAAATAGAGGATAAGCAAGATGAAAAAGATAATCGTAATAGGCATGATTTTAGCGAGTAGTATTTTGGTCGCCTGTGGCGCAAAAAAAGATGACGCATCTTCTGGTAAATCCTCGTCAAAATCAACGAGTATGATTGAACAGTCGAGTACATCAAAAACTTCAGAGTTCCCCACGCCTTCAGAATCAAACTCTTCATCTAGCGAAACAGTTAAAACATCAGATGTTCAAGGTTCTGATTTAACTCAGGCAAGATTAAAACTCTATCATGCAGGTATTGATTCCTCAAGTATTTCAGATGAACAACTTTTGAAGTATTGGAAAGAAGCTAAAAAAGAGAAGTTGGATTTTGTTCAGTATGTGCAAGATAAGCTTTAAATAGTATTGAGTCATTTCAAACCATTATAATAGACTGAAAAAGTTGAGGGCACCTCTAAAAACGTATGAAAAGAGGT
>NZ_JXJT01000027.1 GCF_002441885.1 Pseudolactococcus chungangensis CAU 28 = DSM 22330
TTGTCCCATCATCTTCTCTATGCACTGGAAAGTTTGACAAATCAAACATTTTCTCTTTTTTTTCTTGTCCTTCTGGTGTTCTCTCATAAGATTGAGGCTTAACATCTGACGTTAATTTATACTGAGAAAGAAATTCCTCAACTGTATCTGGTAATTTGACATCTGAAATGCGCAAAGCATCGGATGGAGCGCCTTTTAAATCAACAGTATTTATGCGATAATAATCGCCGTGTTTTTCGATAGCTGTCCCCCCCGCAATTTCAAATAATTTTTCTTCTTTTCCAGCCATAAAACTACGAACACTTCCAGTAGCTCCCTTTTTAACATCAATATCTGGCGAAAAAACCAAAGTTTGATAAGAAAGATAAGTTTTTTGAATAAAATTATCTCCCTCTTTTTCATAGGTTCCTGCCTCAATCGAAATAACTTTGTTATCTCCATCTGCTCTATAATATTCTTTAGAGTGTTGTGTATCATCACTAACATACATAAATGTTTTATCATCCAACAATTTTATATAATCAAAACTCTTGTCATTTTCTATCATTTCAGATTTACTCCAAGACATTGTATAGGTTTCACCGATTTTTATTTTTGTAACTTTTTCATTGTTTGACATTGAATTTATTCCTTTCTTGTTCTGATTACAAGACACTAAAATACTCAAAACGCTCATAAACGCTAACAATAAAATCAAGTTGGTAAGAAATTTATCTTTCAATTTCATTTTCCACCTCTAATTTTCTCCAAATCTGTTTTATAAGCTGGTGTTTTTTTATATTCACTTTTTGCTTCTTCTCTCAACTTAGGCTCACAATTTGTTGGAAAGTCCACATCCAAAGAGTCATGTTGCTCGCCACTATTTACAAATTTTCCATTTTCAATCTTAGGGTCGGCATAGTTGGCAGAATCCGTATTGGCTATATTTTGGTAATCGTCTGTGTAACGTTCTGGATTGGTATCATATCGAAGTCCTGTATCATCTTTTTTTAAGTGGTTCCACATGCTAACCGTGTTATTACAATCATGCGTGAAAATGATTTCAATATGATTAGCTGTAATCTTTTCATTTTTAGGATGAGGTTCCTTTTTCTTATTTAATATCCGATTATGGTACCCCGCTGCCGGATTTCCCGGCACAATCTCCATTTCATCCAACCACTTCAAATAAGCAGAAGCTTTCGTTTCCCCCTCGCCGACTGGTAATTTATTATTGATATACTCAACAATCGGTTTATCCAACCAATACCGCATTTGGTGGTCTTTGACATCATCTAACTTTTTATCCTCAGGATATTTGTTTTGAATTAACTTTGAGAAACTATCCGTAAACTCAAAATATTGCGCAACATCTTGCTTTTCTGTCGGGAATTGATACTTCCCATTCATCACATTGTCTAATTGTAAAAAATTATTGTCATCAATATCCGCACCAAGCACTGCATAGACCATATCTAAAGTTTCTTTGGCACACTGTTCCTTGCTAAAATTAGGATTCTTGGCATCATAAGGATAGGCATTTTCGACGACAAAAGTAAACACATCTGAGCCAACCATATGCAAGCGTTTATAAGCTGTATCCACCTCAACCAGAGGATTGTCAAAATTCGCAACATTTTCATCTAAATATTTCAGATAGCTTGCGACACCTGCCTTGCCCCAATGTTCATTTTCAAGCGTTTTTGCTTGTTTATTCACCTTTTCGACATAATCCGCAAAATCTTCATCACTCATATTTTTCGGGCGAGCAATCGAATACGAGCCAAACTCATTTTCTTCAAGCTCGCTCAACCACTTCATATCGCTACCTGTAGGATAATAAGCATAGCCCGCACTGTCTACCCTCGTTTGATTAAAAACAGAAACACCTTTAGAGGCTAAGTTAAAGGCGTCCACACTGTCTGTAAACAAACTAGAAACTTGACTCACAAACTGGTGTAGTCTTTTTAGTCGTTCTTCTTCATGGCGAATAGCCTCTTTCACTTGCTCAATTTGTCTGCTAAGTTCCTGATTATACGGCAATAACCAAGCCTCTAGGACAGCACCAACTAACACTTGACTAAATAAAAACTGTTGATTGACTCTTAATTGTTCTTCCAATTCACGCAAATCACTATTCTTTAAATCTAGTATGCGCATAACTGCCGTTTCATCAATCGCTGGTTCACCATTTAACATCATTTCAGCCGTTTGATAGGCTTGCACATCTGAACGTACATCATCAACTGCGGCAGTATATTTTTGAATGAGCGTATCAATCTTAGAAAACAAATCAGCACCTGCTGTATAAGCTGCACCTGACAAGCCACTGTTTTTGTCACGTACCACTTGTTGAAGATGACTGCTCCCTTTAGATAAACGATTTGTAATATTATCAGCGACAGCCACATTCGCTAATAATTTTTTCATCAACTCTTGCGATTCACTTTGACTATATTTTATTCCCATGGCAAGCTGTTCCTCTCTTTCAATAACTGCTCTCGTTCATCATCTAACTGGTGCATAGCTTTGTGGCGAAGGTGTTCGCCTGTTTCTAATTGCTCATCAAATAGTCTCAAACGTTGTCTAAAATGGTACTGTGTTTCTTCTAAAGCACTATCATATTTTGCATTTCTATCTCGACTTTCTTCTCTCAAAGACATTTCACTTTCGAAATTTCGACGCAAAGTATCACGCGTTCTTGAAAGTTGTTCAAGATAACGACAAAAATCATGTGAAAACTCATCCATTTGTTGCTCATGATGTTGAATTTTGACATTATATTGAAAACGTTCATCTGCACTCTTATCACGATTTACCATTTGTTTGCGTCCTCTCTATCTCTTTGTTCTACCAAACGAGCTAACTCTGGGAACTTATTCGCTTGTGTTAGCACAACTTGACACAAATCGGTTGTGCCTGAAAAAATACTATTACAAATTGTTTGAGCGTTTGTCATAGCAGAGATATCGCTTGAATAACTGGCTTGAAACTGCTCATTTCGTTCTTGGTGAATATCGACACCCACCAATTCTCTCACTGCACTCTCAGCTTGTTCGATGCTACTAGCTATTTGAACCATTTTGTCTCCTTTTTTTATAATACAAAATTAAATTACTATAATTATATAAAATTATTATCACAAAATATCTACTCTTTGTCAAAATTTTATGACGATTTATTTTTGTATTAAATATAAAGATCGCACATTGATTAATTAGGTAAGCCTAAAATCAATGTTTTTCAGGTCTTATGGCCATTAAAAGATACAAAAAGCAGAGTTCTATCAATACGAACTCTGCTTTTAGAATTTATTATTTAGCTATTTTTAATGTTCTTTGTGGCATTCTAACTTTTAAACTAAATTTTCTGCTCTCTCAACTTGCCAACTAGCATGCCTAGACTCAGCAATGCAATGACGAACAACAGCTGAATACCAAAGCCTTTGTAAAGTTCCCATTTTTGTGAGGCATTGAAAGTCGTCTGATAACCAATGAGTTCATTCGTCACTTCATACCAATAGACCGGTAAAAATTGCGTTATTTTTTTAATAGTAGGACTTAAAACAGATAGTGGGACAAACACCCCACAGAGGAAGCTCATCCCCAGCGCAAGAACATTGGTAACGCTTGAGATGATATTGATCCTTTGGATGAGTTTACTTACCAAGAAAGAAAGTGCCAACGAAACCAAGATCATCAAACCGACATTGAGCAAATAATAGGGGAGGTTAGGGTCTGACAAAAATGTCTTAGCACTTAAAATAGTCGGTAGTGCAACGCCACAAATCAACCATAGACCAGTACCGATAACTGCCGCACCTAACATGAGTTGCAAATTCATAGACCGATAAGAAACTGGGGCGCAAAGCATTCTTCTTTTTTTATCTGGTTCCGCATAGATGATTAAGATGATGCCGAGCGAATAGCTGGTCATAGAAATCAAAATATAAGGCAGATATTGGAAAAGATAATTATGGTAGGGCATTTCGCCACCACTTTTATTTTGGGCTATCAGCGTGACTCTGGACTTTTGGCTGTCATAGCGCTGAACTTTTTGAACGGCTTGCGCCACAGTGTCACCACTTTCATGAAGGACTTTAACGCTTTTTAGAAATTGGTCTACTTGACTGGTCACATAGGTACTATCAAATCCTGGTTTATTAATCAGGGTTAAGGGTGTTTGCTTGTCAAAATAGTCTTTTTCAAAACCTTTAGGAATTTTGATGACACTGTAAACATTACTATAATAGAGATTTTCTTGAATCATATCAGGTGTACTAATGTTCAAATCACGCTTAACACTTTGTGTTTTCTCAAGATAGTTTACTAAACTTTTAGAAAGGTCACTCTGGTCTTTATCCTCTATCGCAATGCGTGTACTCATGCTTTTAAAGGTGGATGTTGGTTGATTATCCCCCATTGATAATTGGGTCATAACAGCCATAGCTATGAAAATAACGAGATAGAGACTAACAGATTTAGCTTCTCGTTTGAGTAAAAGTAGAAATCCTTTAAATACTGTCATAACGCTCCCTCCTTAATAGACTAAAAGCTAAGGCAATACAGACGACACTCATTATCGCTAAGGTCCACATATCTCTAGCATAGCGAGCTGGATTATCATAGACACTCAAACAATAAAAGGCATCAGCCAAAAGTGCGGCAGGATTAATACGATTGAGTAGAGGGAAGTACTTTTCGACAATAATCCCCATATTTTCAAACATCAAACCCGCAAAAAATGACGGTACCAAAGTCAAAGCAACGGTCAATCCCATTTTTAGATTTCTTGAAACATGATTAGAGGCACCTAATACGATACCTAAGGAAACACCAATCACACAGCCCATCAGTACCGTCACAATAATTCCTAACATATTATCGCCTAAACTAATACCAAATCCTTTCGTAATATAAAGCGTTAATAGCAAGACACTGACAAAATCAACCGCCAAAATCGTTATGAAATCAACTAAAATCAAAGTAAGTTTTGGCGTTGGCGAAATACTTCTTCTTGCACCCAAGGCAGAAAGATTGGCTTGACTTTCAAAGCTATTGTTCACACCTAAAAAGATACCCGATAAACAAGCGTAAGCAATTAGTGCAAAAAAATATTGCATAAAGCTCGATGTTGTTTTACCATTAGGCGCCACAGCTTTAACCGCTGGTTTCAAATCAGACAGTGCAGCAATGGCTGCTGGGAGGTTTTCAGGATGTGCTTTAGCAATATCGGAAATCATGGCGACATTTTTATTGTAGCTGTCCAAAACAACCTTTAAAATACTGGTACTCAAGCTAGATTTTGTCACAGTCAGACTTAACTCTTGTCCAAGATAAAATAAACCGCTAATTTTGCCAGCCTCTAATTTTTCCTTGGCTACTTTTTCTGTTGGATAAGACTTAATCGTCATCAACTTTTCCTTTTGCATCTCAGTTAGGAAAGCTTTTTGTGTTTCGGTCTGAGCTGATTGATTGCTTACAACCATGGCAATCGGAATTTCGGTTACAACTTCTTCATTCTTAGCTAAATTTCCAAAAGCCATGAAGAAAAAAGTACCTAAAATCATCGGAAAAGCAATCGTCCAAAAAAGAATTGTCCGTTCTCCCAAAGTTTGTTTTAAGCGATAGATCAATAAATGTCTCATGATTGTTCCTCCCTCCCACGCTTTATTTTTACTTGTTTCATATCTATTTCATCTCTCATTATCATACACCAGTCATCAATCCCGAAGTTGCTTTCCAGTAATTTCTAAAAAGACATCATTTAAGGTTGGCAATTCCGACAAAACACGACCAAATGCAATCTCTTGTGCCTGCAAATGTGCGAGAATTCGCACCAAATTGTGCTGGGAACCCGTACAGCGAATCATTAAAGTTCGTCCCTGATAACTCAAATCTAAGACATGCGGTAAGCTATGAATGGCTGCTAAATCAGATTCTTCTAAAACAATATCGTCTATGCTAATCGTTTCACCGACCTTAAGTAAACGCTTCAACTCTTCACTTGAGCCTTCAGCAATCACACGACCATGGTCAATAATGGCAATCCTTGTGCAGATTTGTTCCACCTCTTCCATATAGTGAGAAGTATAAATCACCGTTGTCCCTTGACGATTCAACTCTTGAATACCTTCTAAAATATTGTTGCGACTTTGAGGGTCGACAGCTACCGTCGGTTCATCTAAAATAATGAGTTTGGGTTTATGCGCAATACCACAAGCAATATTCAAGCGACGTAATAAACCGCCTGATAATTTTTTAGGAAACATTTTAACATAATCTGACAGTCCAACAAAGGCAATCGCCTCTTGAACCATTTTTTGACGTCTTGTCTTATCTTTCACATACAAGCCACAAAAATAATCAATATTTTCATAAACTGTCATTTGCTCAAAAACAGCGACATTCTGCATGACAATACCAATCTCTTGTTTTATATCATAACTGTCAACGCGCATCGGTTTTCCAAAAATCGTGATGTCGCCCTTGTCATATTTTAGCAAGGCTAACAAACAGTTAATCGCAGTCGTTTTGCCCGATCCATTAGGACCAAGCAAGCCAAATATCTCACCTTCTTTGATAGCCAAATTTAAGTGGTCAAGCGCTAAGACATCACCGTATCGTTTTACTAAATTTTCAATATGAATCATGAGAATTACCTCCTAAAAAATCATTTATTTATACTTTTATTATAACTAATCATACAAGGCAAAGTAAGTGCTATATGTCAGTCAATCAAGTGACAAATGTCATGAACCTTCGCCACCATCTTAGAAATCGCTAGATTTTAGAACGAATCCAGTGTAAAATGGAGTAACCAATAAAAACTCAAAATTAATTAAGAATGGAGGATAGACATGCGACGTGTAAACGACCAAGTCATCTTGATGATTTACAGTCTAGCTTTGGCTTGTACAATTAAAGTAGATACTTTACTTGTCATTGCACTGCTTATTGCCGTCATTTACCTTGCTTTGATGACACTAACAGAAACAAGTGATTATTGGCGGTATTTGATTGTCACTAGTTTATTTCTCGCTTTTTCTTTCTTCTGTCCACTATGTCTCCTTTTTTCACCACTTGTCATCTATCATTTAATATCACGACAAAATAAACTGTTCCTTGTCATCAGTTTGCTGCTGAAAAAACGCGCCAAATAGACACGCTGACAAATAAGCTTCAAAAAACGCGAGATGATAGTACTGAGCTCACGCTTTTATTACAGGATAAAAACCGTACCTTGAGAGACAAACAAGACTATGAGATTTATGCCGCAACCCTAAAGGAACGGAATCGTATCGCACGTGAGATTCATGATAATGTCGGTCATCTATTATCTCGCGCCATTTTAATCACGGGTGCGATGAAGATGACAAATCAGATTAGCAGTCTCCGTGAGACTTTCGATAGCCTGGATAGTTCCCTAGGGGAGGCGATGGATAGCATCCGAAAAAGCGTCCATGATTTGCACGATGATGCTGTAGATCTTAAAAAATCACTTGAGGAACTTATCACAGATTTTACTTTCTGTCCCGTCGATTTTTCTTATCATATGGCAAAAACCCTCCCACGTGAGGTAAAATATAATGTCATTGCCATTGTCAAAGAGGCGCTCAATAATGTCATTAAACATAGTAATGCCACACTTGTTCGACTAACTGTCTCTGAATTTGAGACACTCTACCAAGTCATCATCGAAGATAACGGCAAAACGCCCTCGCCTGATATCCCTACCAATCCGCTCAATAGCAATACACAAGGTATCGGCTTAATCAATATGACCGAGCGCGTGAAGAAATTAAAGGGTAATATCACTTTTTACAGACAAAATGCCTTTAAAATCTATATCAAAATACCCAAACACTAACCGAAACTACCCTAAAAGGAGCCCAATATGCGTGTTTTAATCGTGGATGATGATCCCCTTATCACTAGCGCTTTAAAAATGATTTTAGAAGTCGACAAAATTGACGTTGTAGGCATTGGCCACGATGGCAGCGAGGCAATTCAACTCTTTGAAACACTCAAGCCGGATATTTTACTCATGGATATTCGAATGACAAAAATGAGCGGACTAGATGCTGCAAAAACGATCCTAGCGCCGCACCCAGATGCTAAAATCTTACTCTTGACCACTTTCTCAGACGACGAGTATATTATTCAGGCACTCAAGTACGGTGTTAAAGGCTATCTCATCAAACAAGATTATAGCAGCATCGTGCCTGCGCTAAATGCTGTCAGCAAATCACAAACCGTCTTTGGAACAGAAATCATCGCTAAAATACCAGGACTCCTACACACCGAACAACCTGACCCACAAGCGAGCTTTAATTATGAAGATTACGGTCTGACTGACAAAGACTATCAATTAATCAGCCTCGTTGCTGATGGCCTCAGTAATAAAGAAATTTCAATTCAAATGTTCCTAAGTGAAGGCACCATTCGCAACTATTTAAGTACCATCCTTGATAAATTAAATTTGCGTGACCGTACACAATTAGCGATATTTTATCTGACCGCTAAAAATGCTAGCTGAATCTAGAAAAAGGCAAATAAAAAACAGATAACAATAAACGTTACCTGTTTTTTTTTTTTTGATATCTTCAAGCTTATTTCACTTCCTCAAACGTGAAACCACTCCAAGGTTGGATATAATCAAGCAAGAACAATTCATCATCAGAAATACGACCGACAACATTGATCTGACCTTGATTTGGCATATCTTTAAGTGCGATTTGTGTTTCACCTTTGTATTGACCGAATGCGACATTGCCAATCAAAATATCACCGCGTTTAATATCTCTGGTATCATGCGCTGGAAATGCTTTATCTTTATGCCACACACGTGTCATGGTTGAGCGTAAGATATATTCACTGCGGTCACCACGATAACTATGCTCGCTCTCAAACAGAACGATACGTTCATTGTCTGTAATTGAGGCGCTTGGCACGATTTTCAAAGCAGGCTCAGCAGCAAAGAAAGCCTCGCTCATGGCTTTGATTTCTGCTTCGCTTGCATAAGCATTGGCAATGGTAATGTCATTGATACCACCCAATAATTTCATATGCTTGACTTGTGTTGCAATATCCAAATCACGGTGACGCTCAAGACTGACAAGACCATCGCTGAAAGGCCAAGGACCAAATGTCGCATCATGTGAATTAACAAACGCCATGGTGTTTAAGTTATACTGATTAAATTTCTTGGTGCAATAAATAAAATGATCCAGTGCCAAGCCAGAATAACGCATTGGATAGAAATTATGACTACCTAATAGGAGTTCAGGATTTGGAGAATAGCTCATAATATTATCCACATAGTTCGTCCCTTGGCTCATGTTGATTTCAACCTTGATACCATAGGGATTGCGTGTCATTTTCGCTTCTTCAGCACCCGTAAAGCCAAGGTCTAAACGGATACCATCAGCTCCCATATCATTGAAAAATGATAAATCATCGTATGATACACCAAGTTGTTCAAAAAGCGCAGGGTTAATATCAACCATTACTTCCATGCCGAGTGAATTAGCATAGTCAACAGGCTTTTTAAACCCTGCAAGGACTTCATCCTTATCACCATTGATTTCGAGTAGACTTGTAAAGACACGTTTAAAACCATATTGATGCGCCAAGTCAAGATAAGCTTTATCCTGTTCAAATGTGCTGCGTTCTGGATAAATAGAAATGCCAAGTTTTCCCATGTGTTTCCTCCATTAGGCGTCTAGCGCCATTGCTTATTAAATCTCATAAAATATGTTTTAAAACTTTTTCAATCTAAAATGAAAACGTTTTATAGTGTCATTATAACAAAAAAAATTGGTCTATGCCAATTTTTTTAAAGTATAAACGATTGATTTAACCAAAGGTTAAATTTAAAATGTTGTATTTTTCTGGTTACCCTACCTTAACCAAAATACCTGAAGAGGAAAAATCCAGTAACAATAAAAACAAGCATCCAAAGAATTGAAATAATTGTACCAAGTTTGGCAAATCGATGGCCTTTCAAATCATGCGCATCAATATGTTCAAAAGCAGTCAAGCTAAAAATCAGTCCTGGCAGGGCTGTGATTGGCATAATCGCCAAAATAAGACCAGCGACAGCGGCCTTACTAATAGGTTGATTTTGCGTAGGTTTCGAATTTCTCATATTAGATTAATTCTACCAAAATTTACAACAAATAACAAGATTGCCTTTCACTTTTCTTATGACCTAGCGCTCTATATTTTTTTCAAAAGATGGTACAATAAACCTATGTCAGCATTTATCAAGAAAAATAAATTAGCGCTACTCATCAGTTTCCTTATCCCCCTCCTTGCAATCGGTATCAACTTTGCCCTCCAGGGCATTTATTGGGGCAGTGATAAGACAGTTTTAGCTGGTGATGCCTATCACCAATACGTTGCTTTTCATGCCCTATTTTCAGATATTTTACACCATGATTCGGGCTTCTTTTATACCTTCACCAGTGGTCTAGGCCTTAATTTTTTAAGTTTTTCATCCTACTATCTAGGCAGCCTACTCATGCCGCTGACCTATTTTTTTAATGCCGCAAACATGCCAGACGGTCTCTATCTCCTTACCCTACTTAAATTCGGATTGATCGGCTTATCTAGCTTCGTCGCCTTCAAAAATATGTATCACTCTCTATCCAATTGGCTCATTATCAGCTTATCCAGTGCCTACACCCTCATGAGTTTCATCGTCAATCAGTCCGAAATCATCATGTGGCTTGATGCTTTCATCTGGATGCCTCTCATTATCTGCGGTCTCCACAGCATGATAGCAAACGGCAAACGGCGACTATATTACATCAGTCTAACCCTACTTTTCATTCAAAACTACTATTTTGGTTTTATGATGGCACTCTTTCTCATCGGCTATTTCTTAGTCAGAATCAGCTTTGACGGCTTGTCTTTCCGTAAATGCCTTGATTTCGTCATCACTTCACTTCTAGCAGGCTGCACCAGTCTCATCATAATTCTACCTATGTATCTGGATTTAAAAGCTAACGGTGAAAGTTTTACCAAAATCACAGAACTGTTTACAGAAAAATCGTGGTATTTTGATGTCTTCGCCAAAAACTTTATTGCAAGCTATGACACCACCCAGTACGGCGCCGTACCAACACTGTACATCGGTCTGTTCCCACTCCTTCTCGCAAGCCTACTCTTTGCCACCAAATCTATCCGCCTGCGTACAAAGTTTGCCTATACTGCCTTACTCGGATTCATCATCGCCTCATTCTATCTGCGCCCACTTGACCTCTTTTGGCAAGGTATGCACACACCGAATATGTTCCTCCATCGTTACAGTTTTGTCTTTAGCCTCTTAATCATTCTCATGGCTGCTGAGACACTTACACGACTATCGGAAATTCGACTACGTTGGCTTGGATTCACTGTGTTTGTTTTAACAGCAGGCTTTACTGCAACAGTCCTCAGCCGACATTATAGCTATGTTAAGAACCTTAATATCTCCTTAACCTTATTATTCGCCCTAGCTTATCTCATTATCCTCATGGCTGATAGAAAAAAATGGCTCTTGCCAAATGCCTTTCCAATTTTTATTAGTGTTTTTATGATTTTCGAATTAGGCATTAATGGCTATTATCAACTCAATGGCATCTCTGAGGAATGGCACTACGCTTCTCGGACTTCTTATGATGAACAAACTAAGAGAATTCTCCCAGCATCCAAAGCGATTGCATCCGATACTGACTTTTATCGGATGGACGAAACTAAGCCAGATACAGCTAATGATGGTATGAAATACGGCTATAAATCTCTGGGACAGTTCTCTTCTGTAAGAAACCGTAAGTCTTCAGCCACACTCAATCTACTCGGTTTTCAATCAACAGGCACCAATCTCAATCTTCGCTATCCCTTAAATACCTTGTTGATGGATTCAATTTTTAATATTCGTTATAACCTCAATACTAGTCAACCTGAAAAATATGGTTTTAATATCGCTCACGCAGATGTTCCCAATCTGACTCAGAATGCTTATGCCTTACCACCAGCTATTTTTGTTGAAAAAGGTTATCAAGATGTCAAATTATCAGATAAAAATATCCTTGAAAATCAGACCAAGTTTGTTAATCAATTGGCAGGAACTGATACAACATTCTTCAAACAATTTTATGTGGATAAAGAATCAACAACAGGGACGATTACTGGAGGCAAGGGTCGCGTCACGCTGACTCAAAAAGGAAGTGAGGACATCACACTCTCCTATATGGTAACAGCACCGGCAGGCGGACAAGCCTATCTAAAATTATCTGATGTGACCTATCAAAATACCGATGCTGAATATGTCAAAGTTAACATCAATGGTCGCATCTTTTATATCAATACTAACGATACGGGTGCCTTTATCAATCTTGGCTATTTTGAACAGGAGACATCCGTCAATATCATACTAACTTTTCCAGAAAATCGTTATGTTAATTTTGACACGACAGAATTTTGGACCATGCCCATCAGCACTTATACATCGACTATACATAAACTCAAAATGAATCAAGTCACAGCCAAAGCTATTAAGAATGGTCTGGTAACCACTGTTACTGCCAATACCAACGGTGATTTATTTCTGACACTACCTTTTGACAAGGGATGGTCTGCCACAGTAGATGACAAGCCGGTTAAAATCCAGCAAGCTCAAACTGGTTTCATGACCATTCCGGTAACTAAGGGAACGCATACAGTCAAGCTTAAGTTTATCCCACAAGGTCTTAAACTTGGTGCTCTCTGCTTTATTCTCGCTTTGATTAGCTTCATCTTTTATGACCGTTATAACAAAAAACACATCAGTCAATAAAAATTTGACTGATGTGTTTTTAACTAGGTCAATAGATTGGCAAGAAACCCACTACCATGGATAAGAATGTAAGAATAGAGGTAGATTGGCAAGGGTTTTCCAATAAAAATCGTAAATAAGAAATATTTCCAGGTCATTTTGGTTTGACTTGAGATTAATACCAAGGCATCATCCGGTGCGACTGGCAACAGAATGGCGATAAAAAACAAAATATCATATTTCTTTTGTCCTTTCTCTACCCACCCCATGTACTTATTATAGTGTTTTTCCTTGATAAAGGTTTTGGCGAGGACAGAGCCATAAACACGTCCCATATGAAATAGAATAATCGAGCCTATGACAATACCAATATAGTTATATAGGAAACCTGTATTGGGGCCGAAAATCATTACGCCTGCTGCAGTCGTAATACCTCCAGGAATAATCGGAATGACGACTTGAATAATTTGTAAACCAATGAAAATGAAAGGCCCTAAGATATAGTGCGCCATGACTAACTCTGATAGCGCATGGGGATCTCGTAAAATATCAATACGATAAAGGTAATAACCGCCAATCAAACAAGCAATAATCTCAAGGATCGAGATAACATTAAAAATTTTCTGGACGATTTTTAAAACCTTTTCATTCATATCTCTCTTTTCCCACCCTATTTACCTTATATAAAAGTCATTGATTTCCTTATTTTCATTATTTGTATCAACTGTTTAAGACACAATGGCACAAGTTCCGTTTGGGTTGCCAAAACTAGCTAGTTACCTCATGTTTCGATACTAAGTAATGATATTTTCTTTACGACTTTTCAAATAAGTCATTTGTTCCTTTGCCCAACCAGATAATTGCTCTGTAAAGGGCTTAAATCCGATTTTATTGGACGGATTATTAAAGTGAAATCTTCGTTGCGCGTGATGTGTTTGCGGCTTTTTTTCGAGGGTTCTCAAACTCAATGAAATCTTTCCGTTAAACTCATCAACATCAATCACTTGCGCTTGACAAGTTTGACCGACCTCAATCACATCATGAATATCTGCCACATACCCTGATTTAATTTCAGAGATATGAATTAAGCCACGATATTTGCCAAACTTGACAAAGGCACCATATTTTTGCAAGCCAGTAATTTCAGCTTTAACAATATCCCCAATTTTGATAGATTTATCATTCATGGTTTATTTTTTCTCTACATCAATGCCGATGATTTCAACATCATTTTCTGGTTTATCTTGGAAACCTGTTGGTTCTTTTGCAATACGATCAAGTGTTTCAAAACTTTCAGCATTTGCTAATTGGCCAAAAACAGTATGACGGCCATCCAAATGTGGGGTCCCACCAGCTGTGTAGATTTCAGCAATTTCTTCTGGCCAACCACCTTTGACAAGAGCAGATTTATCGTAAGGTAGGTTTTCATTTTGAACGATGAAAAATTGGCTGCCATTTGTATTCGGACCAGCATTGGCCATTGAAAGCGCACCACGGATGTTGAAGACATTTTCAGAGAATTCATCTTCAAATTTTTCACCATAGATTGATTCACCACCCATGCCTGTCCCAGTTGGATCGCCACCTTGAATCATGAAATCACGGATGATACGGTGGAAAATCACACCATTATAATAGCCTTTTTCAGCCAACTCAACAAAGTTTTTTACTGTTTTAGGTGCTAAATCATCAAACAATTTAACCTTTAAATCACCAAGATTAGTGTGAATTGTTGCGACTGTACCAGTATAGTTTTCTAAATCTGTTTGTGGGTAAGTGATTGTCATATTATTTTTCCTCTTTTAATTTATTATATTTATAAGATATTTAGAGCTTTCAAAGCTTTTTCTATACCATCATTTTCAACGGTATCAGTGATATAATCTGCCATTTTCATAATTTTCGGGTGAGAAACTTTCATCGCAACTGAAAGTCCACCAAGGTCAAACAGTTCAACATCATTGAGTTCGTCACCAAAGTTCATGACATTGTCAACACTGAGCCTTAATTGTTCAAGAACGCGACGAACACCTTCAGCTTTACTCCCTGTCATTGGAACAATGTCAGATGAATGCTGATGCCAGCGAACCATTCGAACCTGTTTTGCCAAATTATCAGGCAAGACAAGCTGATCATCTTGTTCAGATAGAGTTAACATCTGATAAACAGCGTGAGTCTGATAAAAATCTGGATCAACTGATAATTTACCATAGACAGGTGTAATCGCGTCACTCATCAGATCTGTCCATTTCGATGCCACGACCGCATCAGAACCGTAAAAGACATGATCAACATCAGAACGCTCTAACCAAGTAACGAGGTTCGTCACAACAGTTTCTGGTAAAGGTTTATCGTAAATAATTTGACCTTTACCATCAGCTACATAAGCACCGTTTGCTGTCACAAAAAAGTCTGGATTAAGTGCACGAATTTCCGGTACGACACCAAATAAGTTACGGCCCGTAGCAATCCCTGTCAAAATTCCTTTTTCACGAAGTGCAGCAAAGACTTGTGGAATAGACGCTGGCATATAACCGGTATCTTTCACACGTAACGTATCATCAATATCAAAAAAAATGATTTTAATGTCTTTTGCTCTATTTAGTAATTTTTCCATGTTTTTATTATATCATTTTCAAGCAATTTTGTGCTTAATGGCATATATTGCTGCTTGCGTCCGATCCTCTACTTGTAACTTGGATAAGATATTAGAGACATGCGTTTTTACAGTTTTTAGTGAAATATAAAGTTCATCAGCAATTTCTTGATTAGACAATCCCTTAGCAATTTCTTTTAGAACCTCCGATTCACGCGCCGTCAAATCTTCATATAACTCTGGTTGCGCATGTCGTTTTTCATAAATTTTAGCTCGCACACTGTCCGAAAGGACATCTTGACCTTCAGCAATTTTGCGAACAGATGCCGCAATTTCATGCGCTTGAGATGTTTTCAAAATGTAGCCTTTAACACCAGCTTCAAGCGCTGGAAATATCTTTTCATCATCCAAAAAACTTGTTAAAATTAAAATTTTAACCTCTGGATTTTCAGATAAAATAGCTTTTGAGGCAGCAATACCATCCATTTCCTCCATGACCAAATCCATCAAAATGACATCCGGTCGATGTTGCCTGGCTTTCTGAATACCATCTAACCCATTGACCGCCTCTGCCACGACGATTAAGTCTTCCTGCATATTCAGATAGCTTGATAGCCCAAGGCGCACCATTTGGTGGTCATCTACTAGCATGACTGTTATTTTTTCCATATCCATTCCTAACTTATTTTACCTTGGGGATTATAATTTTAACGACTGTTCCAGATCCAGGTGCAGAATTCAATTCAACTGTCCCACCCAAAGAAAGTGTCCGCTCCCTAATATTTTTCAACCCTTGACTAGCCGTCTTAGTTACTGTCGGATCAAACCCAACACCATCATCCTTAACCACGAGCACCAAAGTCCCAGCTGTTTGACTAAAGGAAATATGGATATTTTGTGCTTTGGCATGACGTAACGTATTAGATAACAATTCTTGAGTCATTCGGAAAATGTTGTTTTCAATATTTTTATCGGCTTTAATTTCCGCAATATTCGCTGATATTTTCGCTGATATTTTCGCTTGGAGTTCATCTATTAGTGCATTTAAACCTTCAGTCAAGGTCTTATCTGCCAACTCTGATGGCCGTAAATGCAATAGTAATGCTCGCATCTCATCTTGTGCTTCATGCAAAATTTTCAGCGTCAAAGTTGCTTGACTCGTGATTTGTTTCGAAGTCAGGTTCGGATTATCAACCACAGACGATAAAATCATCGTCGCCGCAAATAATTCTTGACTGACTGAATCATGCAATTCTCGAGAAATCCGAATGCGCTCAGTCTCAACAATCGCTGCCTGCTCAATATTTTGAGCGACAGAGAGAGTTTGCAACTCCAGAGACATCTCCTGCATACGCTTAGATAAGCCTTGTAGGATATCAAGTTCTGGTTTTTCGTTATTTAGGATTTTATCAATATCCTGTGTCAAACGTGACTTCTCCTCGCCATATTGCAATAAGAAGAAGCTAGCATAGACCAGCGTTAAAACCGCCGAGACAGTTAGGGTGAGCCAAGACGTTTTGACATCAAATAAATTGATATCCAGTAAGCTCAGGAGCGCAATAATTGCGCCCAAGGTCATCAAGAACCAAGTGATGAAACTCGCGACAATACTACGTTTTAAAATCATATTGCCTGCCTATCCTTTGACAACTTCAACATTACCGCGCCCAACATGAACAGTAATCCGAATACGTTTATCAGATGTGCCAAATTCATCCGTCATATATCTGACATGCTCTGTATTAACCTTGGTAATGTCATCAAAAATCTTGACGACGCCTGAAAGTGCCGTAACATCAAGCATGACAGCAACATCATCAGGTACGATAATCTTTGTATTACCTGAGGCTTTTTTAATCATCAAATCATTCCCTGTGGATTGAAAAGTCGTACAACCTAAATCAATGACATCATTACCTGACAGGCGAGACACCGTATTTTCAGATTGGTTATCAAAAATAGCACGACGCTCAAAGCTTGTCTCTTCTGATTTGAAAGCCCTAGGGTCGTTCACTGAAGTGTAGGTCGTGCCTGACGATTTCCAAAAAAGAATCGCAGCAATAACTGGAAAGAGCAGAGCCAACCAAGTATAGCCATTTGCTACAAACATAATCAAAGCGACAACACCAAACCCAATGGCAATTTGTTGTAGGATTTTTTGTGCAGTCCATGAGTTTACGCGACTAGAGAGATAGCCTAAAAATAGTCCAATCCCAAGAACAATCAGAAAGAATGGATTTCTAACTAGCGAAATCCCCAAGAGCACTAGCAACAAAATTTCTATGATAATAAAAAGCTTAAATTTATTCATACTCCTATTTTACCATTTTAAACGTCAAAAAAATCAGTCCAATGGCTGATTTGAGATTATATAAAACACCAAAATGTTAGAACAAGCGCAAATATGCCGACAGCAACATACATTTTGATTTTTAAATATTTTTAGATCCATCGGTTCTATTCTGTTAGTGGCATCCCGATAAATCATCGTTATCCCTAACGCTACCTATAACAGAAAAATATTAACTAACATGATAACTCTTATGACTAGGAGAGGGCTTCCTCTCAAGAGTACATCAAAACGCCTTCAGTCTATTGTGATTAAAGTCTAAATGTTACAGAATTTAGTCGTTCATGACGCTAATTTCTGGTTTTTGTGACAGATACTCTGGCACTTTTGTAGCAAATGCTAAAAGTGTTTGGTTCTTATTATGATTTTCTAGTGCTTGCGCATCTGACCATTTTTCAATCATCATAAAGACGTTTGGTTCAGTATGTGATTCGAATAAATCGTAAGCAAGACATCCAGCATCAGTTTGGCTGGCTTGAATTAAGTTTAAAATATCTTCTAAAAAGTTTTCTCTTTTTTCTGGTTTAATAGTAAATTTTGCATTGACTATTTTCATAGTTATCCCCTTTATTTTTTATTACATAAATTTTTTGATGTATCAACAGTTGACCAGTCAATTATATCTCATCACTCTTAAATTGTAAAAAAATTCAACTCTCTTTTTTCAAAAAAAGCCTGCTTGCATCGTTATTGATACAAACAGGATTCTTTATTTCATAAACTTATCTAATGCCCAAAGCAATCCGCGCATAGCGAGACATTTTGTCAACAGACCATGCTGGATACCAGACCAACTTAACTTCCGTTTCAGTGACTTCTGGCACTTCTTTCATAGCGTCGTGGATTTGATCCGTCAAAAGATCAGCAAGCGGACAACCCATTGTTGTCAAAGTCATTTGAATTTCAGTACGACCACTATCTTCAAATTCAATGGCATAAACAAGCCCTAGGTTAATAATATCAACCCCTAATTCAGGGTCAATAACGCTTTCCAACGCCGAGAGAATTCTATCTTTAATTTTTTCCACTTCTTCTGGTGTATAATTTGCCATTGTTTCGTCCTCAACCTTTCACTGTACCATTACTGAATATTACCATTCTACCAAATTTTATTAATTTTGACAAATATGTTTGACTATAAACTTTTCCTGATTCAGTTAGTCAGGAAAAGCATATCAATTTCTCTGAAATCATTTCAATCTCTAGGTTGTCTTGTCCCCCACCACACCATTGATATTAATCAATTTGTCCTTGCAAACACATCCCCTTTCTTAGGATTATACATCACTTGAATGCGTTCATCCTGGATGATATGCTTTCAAATAATACATAATTGAATGGTGAACACCCTCGATACCTACAATCACAATATCGTGTGATTCAATATTCTTGAAAACGCCTTTTTCTCTCTTTTCGTAAGGGTATCTAAAGTGGCATATTTCATGAATGGTGCATCTCAGATAAATAGTGTTTGCCACGTTTAGCGTTGTTAACTAAAACGGTTAGTTCTTTCACAATTTTGGCAACATCCTGAGATGAAAACGTAGCGGTTCCTGATTTTTAGGCTGTTTCTGAATCATTTTTTTTTGATAATCTTGACGTGCCATTTTACGTGTATCAGAGAGTGTAGACATGATATAGACTAAAATAGCACATTTTCTCTCAGAACTCATGATAACCTTAATAGCCCCATCATTTTTTAGGTAAGCAGTACAAGGCTTTCGTTCATCAACCTTCAAAGGAAAAACGATAGCCGTTTGTATATCATGAAACTACCATACTTCACCGGTTTTCAAAGCATAGCCATAGCGAGACTAAGTCTTTTGGCTCCCATTTCTCAAGAATTTTTCATAGTGCATCAGTAGCGTGTGAGCGTATCAAATAACGACAAATCTTCTGTTTCTAAGCGCTTTTGTAAATGTACCAATAATTCATAAACAGAGAAATTTTCTAAAGTAAGCAAACACCTCAAAAAACAAGCAAGAAAATACCTTCCTAGCTTGTCCTCAAAATGAAGTCAACCGAGGTTGACTTGCTTAGTCTGTTATTTGTTAGCATACATGCAAACACTTTCTGAAACGATTACTTCCGTTTCAGAAACAACAATTTTTTCATTGATGGCTTTCATAGTACTTCTCCTTTCATTTCATATTTATATTAAATCGACTAATATGTCGCTAATACCTTTTTGAAGATAAGACCATTAATACAAGTAAGGCTAATTGATAAAAATATTGCTATCATAAAAGTTGTCTGAAATCCTACTTTTTCAATCAAATAACCAAATAAAGGGTTCATAGTTAAACCAACCAGTGCAAACAATAAACTTCTAATACTCATCACTGTCGCACGAATATGATTTTCCAAGTGTTCATGAAAAATTTTTGAAAAAATTGGAGCATAAGAACAAAATATAACGCTAGTCATAATGTAGCATACAATACCTAACTTGACATCCTTAGAGATGGCGAACAGAAATAAAACGCCTAAAGCAATCAAAGGACCACCTAACAGTATATATCTAACTGGAAATTTTTTTAACAACTTATACGCCCAAATACCGAGAATAGCAGAGCCTATCAACTGTAAAGTTGTAAGTACTCCTATTGTAGAAATAGGGACGCTTTGACTAGATAAATAGTTGATATAAAATACACCTATTGGTAGAAAAGCAATGGCATAAGTAAAATCTACACCTAATATATATGTCACGATTTTATGCTGATTTAAATACTCAAAAATATAGCTTATTTTGATGATTTTATTTGCTTCAGCCTGCTCAGAAATCGCTTTAAGACGTCTTACCAACAAATAAACGAGTAATATCTGAACCACTATGGACACGATATAAATCCAATAGAAATCAAAACTAGCAACTATTCCTGCCAAAAGACTTGATAAACCCATACCTACATAAAACAAAACTCGCGTTACTGAATTAATCTGTTCCAAAGTTCTTGTCTTAGTTGCAAGCATCTCCTCAATAAGCAGAGCATCCAAAGCTCCTGATGATAGGGTATAAGCAATGCCACCTACTATCATAGCAAGGGTAAAACCTAACATATTAGGAAAGCATAACGCAAGAACCATACCCACTATCTCAAGTAAAACACTTACTACCACACTCCGTTTCTTTCCAAATTTATCTGCTACATAACCTGTCGGTAACTCTGATACTAGTTTTGTCACTTGGAAAATTGACATCAAAAGTCCAATATGAAAAAAATTAATCCCCTCATGAGTAAAATATAGTGTTTGAACACTGCTCACCAGATTAAAACAAGCTAAAAAATAGATAAAATAGAGAAGAGTAGGTCGCTTTTGAATCATTTAGCTAACCTCCCTTTAAGCTGTGCCTTAATTATTTGATAAAAATCAATACAGCGTTCCTTTTTAGCATCATCTGCACTAGTCATAACATGACTTAAACATCCTCCGCCACAAATATAACGATATTTACAAGATTGACATTTTGTAAGTGTCTTAATATTACGATTTTTCCAAAGTGCATCTTGTTGTCTATTTAGAGATAGCGCTTTGCCATATGTACCAATTTTAAAGTTAGCATTACCAATACCAAACCAACATTTATAGATATTTCCTTTATAATCAAAAATATACTGGTTATTAGTCGCACTACAATTTCTAAATTTCATCTCAAATTGTTGATTCTGGAATACTGTATCCATAAAACTACTTGCATGAAATTTTTTATCAAATAACGCCATCTGAGGATGCTTTTCATTTAACAGCTGAATCTCCTCTATACAGACTATCTCATCAATAATACCACCATCACCAAGACAACCTCCATCTTGCATTGGGTAGACATAAGGAACTAAATTATCATTTTCTCCAAAATAATCCAATAACTCCTTTGCTAAATTTGGTAAATCCACTAAATTGTCTTTATCTAAATTGACACGTAAATAAATTTTTAGATTTCTTGAAAGTGCTAATTCAATATTTTGGAATATTTTTTCATAACTTCCATTACCGTTTTTATAAATTCGTCTATTGTCATGAATTTCTTTACTTCCATCTAAAGTAATTTGAATACTCTGACATTCAAAACGAATTAGCTCATCCAAATAAACATCTAAATCTGTCCCATTAGTTATCACATTAAAACTGTAACCATGATTAGTAATCTGATTCATAATCTCTGAAACTTGTTCATAATTTTGCGCAAGTAATGGTTCTCCACCCATGAGCGTAATATAAACATCTTTATCATTAAAATCAAAATCTTTCTTTGATTGCGTCACAATCTCATCAATAGAATTTAAACATTGTTCAATCCACTCAATATTAGAGCTCATATTTTCTGTGATTTTATAAGCAGCTTCAAAACAATAACCACAGGATAAATTACAGCGATAGGTAGGAATAATTAGAAAATTAGGAACTACTTTTTTAGATGCTAATACCTCATCAATTAACGCAACTTCTTTTTGAAATTTTTTTTGATTTTGAAAGAGGTATTTTCTATCAAAAAGACATTTAAGAGCTGTTCCATCTAATGCTTCAAATTTTCTTCTGGAAATTACTTGATATGTAGATTTATCTATAATATCACAAGCACCGCTCATATAATTTAGCATAATATATTTTTCTCCGTACTTAAAGAAATCTAAATACGGATTCAAGTATAAATTAGACATATTCACTCCCTTCAAACTTATAAAACTAGTGTATCATACCAAAATTCCTAAATTTAAAAAAGTGCATATTTGCACCACCTTAAGAAAGAGTGGTGCAAATATGCACTTCATCAAATGATAAATTGACCTTATGTTAAAATAAACATATCAAGCAAGAGAAAGGAGTTACTCATGTTTAATTTATTGTGCTCACTTATATGGTTTTATCATAGTTAAGTTACAACCACCTGAAACATTAGCAAGACTTTTCAATAAACATTGCTAAACGTTTCGCTATACCAGTCGCACCGTATCGAGTTAAATTTTGAATATCGTCCTGTATCTCTTCCAAAAGTTCAGGACTTTTTTCTTGTTTATACAAAGAAAATTTTTCAAAAAGATAAAGGATAATCTTTTCTTCTATATCCCACTCTGTAATAAACTGATTGATAGATTCCTTCAATTTATCAGCATAGCGATAGCTACTGTGACAAACTAAGTGAACATATAAATTCAACAAAGTTTTTTTAACTGTCTCTGCATTAGCAGTTATTATCTTTGAATATTCGTCGCTCTTGAGTATATCTTGCCCTATATCATAAGCATCAGCATCTTCCAACACCTCTAAGCATTGAGCAAAAACATTAACCTCATGAATCGTCCATTGCTTAATTTCAGTAAAATGTCCTCCAATAAACTGACGTTCAGAGTTCGTCACTAACATCTCGTCTGATAAATCAAAAATCGCACATTTAACCAAAATATTAAAGATTTTATCCTGTTTTTTATTCGCTCTAGGTTTCAGTAACTTTTTCAAGCCCTCTGTATCTTCAATGATGATGTAGCGACTCATTTTTTGATTGAAAATCTGTAAACGATTCGGCTGATAATTACCATGTGATACAAAAAATTCTGTTGGTGTCATATCAAGACCGTTTATTGCTAGCAAGAGTTTATCTGCCCGTAAAACTGTTTCACCATTTTCAAAACGTGAAATTAATGAGTGATTACAGTAGGCAGATTCCACATCACGCTGCGTATAACCTAGTCTTTCTCGTGTTTCCCTATAAAATGCTCCTAATTCTAGTTCTGTCGTCATTCATCACGCTCCCTTAGTCATTCACAAAACAGAAGTTGAGTAGATAACATAGGTAAGCGTTTTCTTTTTAGTGTACTTGCTACTTGCTACTTGCTACTTGCTACTAAATTATACACGTTATTTTAATGAATGTCAAAAATTATTATAATGTATCATGGCAACATTATAATAATTCCGTATAAAAAGAAATCGCTGACAAAACATACGGTGGGGCTGTTTCACTTGCTTTATCACCACTGAGTTCCGATAGAAAGCTGTCAACTTGTTCTAATTTTTTTGGTTTTGTGATAATAGTTTAGCATAGGCAGTCGTTGTTCTGAAAGTTCTGCCTGTAAGGTCAAATTTTGTTGCGCAAATACATCTTTATCAGATTTTGCTTGTCTCGTTTTTGTTCTTCATTCTCAATTTCTTTTTTCAGCTGATGCACTGTTTTTTCCCAATATTAACAATTTTTTTCTTACTTTTTCGACTGCATGATTGGATTGGTTAGACTATTTATTTTTAGGGTTGAACCCTTTATACGTGATTTTAAGCGACTTTTAGCTTTCTCAATTAAAGCTTGTCTCTTATCTTGGTTTTCTCTCACTTGTTCAATAAAATTTCGCTTTTTATAAACTTTAGATTGACCATTACAACCCCCTTACTAAATTCAAAACACTTTCAAAAAATTGTCTGGATTTTAAATTTTTATATATTATAACGTAAGTTTGTTATACATGATGTTATGGTTCTTTGTCAAATCGTGTGGGAAAATAG
>NZ_JXJT01000028.1 GCF_002441885.1 Pseudolactococcus chungangensis CAU 28 = DSM 22330
GGCTTGCCCTCCTTTTCTGTCAAGTTTTTACTTTTTGATTTTTAATCAATTATATTTTTATCATTAAATTATTATCTTAACTTATTTTATATTATCATTTTAACATATTTTACTTATTATACAAAAGCATATATAAACTATTTGAGATAAAAATAATATTAACATCTATACACGATTGACTTATAAATAAAAAGAATAGACACAAAAAAACACACCTTCGCATAGCGAAAGAGTGTTTTAAGGTTATATTTGTCAATTGCTACAAAAACTCAGACTTCTACCAATGTAGTCTGACGACTAAACTTCTCTCGGTCTTCGTCTGCTAAGGTTGTCGTGATGATTAGCGCCTCTTCAAGGTCAGACACCTTAGTGAAGGCGACGCGGTTGAACTTCGATTCGTCCGCTAGGACATAGCTTTTAATCGCATGGCGCATAACGATGCGTTTCATCAATGCTTCCTCTGGATCTGGTGTGGAATAGCCAAACTCAGCATTGATGCCGTTAGTGCCCATGAAGGCGCGGTTGAAGAAGAATTCGCTGACTTGCTGATTGGCGACAGCACCAATGACGGCATCAGTCGCTTGTCTTAACTCGCCACCGATGACGTAAACTGGGATGCCGTATTCATAGCAACGCTGGGCATGAATCGGGGAATTGGTGACAGCTTTGATTTTTTTACCCGCTAAAAATGGAATCATCTCGCCGACTGTGGTCGAGGCATCTAGGAAGATGAGCTCTCGATCTTTAACAAAGGCACTCGCTGTTTTGGCGATTTTTTGCTTCTCCTCGATATACTCGATTTGTCGTTTTTCAACGGTTAAGCCGTAGTTATAAAGGTCAACACCAATGGCACCGCCATGAACACGAACGATTTTACCATTTTCAGCGAGCACCGTTAAATCCCTGCGAATCGTTGATTCACTGGTATCAAAGGTCTTCATTAGCTCTTGTGTTTTGACCATTTCCGACTGGTCAAGTAAATCTAAAATTAACTTCCGCCGTTCACTTGTTTTCATGCACATACTTCCTTAAAGATGTTGAGGTGACTGCTTTGGGACGTATCAAAATAGGAAAGACAAGGTTCTGTCTTTATCTTTTTCCATAGGAGTTGCGCTTTATAAGCTAGACACGCAGGTTGTGCGGCCTTTTTTATCTTTTTTCCTAGACCCAGGGAGTCGAAACTCAATTGATTTTAAATTTCTACAATGACTGCCTCATAAGCTCGCAATGTCTCACTCAAATTCGTACGGTCACAATAGTTGGCAATGACAGTCGCTTTTACATCAGGTAGAGGCATTAACTCTTCTAATTTTATCATGTTTTCTGATAAATTGGCGAGTACAAGCCATGTTTTACTGCCATTTTGTCGTAAATAAGCGAAAATCGCCTCATCTTCTGGTAAAAGGAGCTTGTAGGTGCCTGTTTTTAAGATGTCCTCAGTCTTTCGCAAGCGAATCAACTCTTGATAGTACTTAAAGACTGATTTTTCAGCTTTCAAGTCTTTTGCGACATTGATGTCTGGATAATTGGGATTAACTTTAAACCAGGGTGTCCCATTGGTAAATCCTGCGTTTTCAGAATCATCCCATTGCATCGGTGTTCTGGCATTGTCACGTGAAATCTTATGAACGGCTGCTAAGAAATCAGCCTGTGTCATTGTTTGCTGCTCGACAACAAAGTGCTGATAATTGCCTTTCAGCTCAATATCCACATATTCACCTAGCTCAAACTCAGGATTGGTCATGCCGATTTCTTCGCCTTGATAGATAAAAGGCGTGCCTTGTAAGCCATGTAAAATCGTCGCAAAGGCCGTCGCACATTCGTAGCGATAAGTCGTATCATTACCCCAACGGCTAATCACGCGCGCCCGGTCATGATTCTCGAAGTACAAGGCATTCCAGCCCTTATCTCGTAATTCAAGCTGCCAATTGGATAAAATATCTTTAAGTTTAACCAAATCACGGTCTTGCAATGCCCAGCGGCCATTCACATCACCTGCTTTACGGTCGATGTGCATATGCTCAAAAGTGAAAATCATATCCAGTTCTTCACGCTCTGGACTGACCAGCTCCCAAGCATCCCAACTCTTGGCGGCAGGACTCTCACCCACCGTCATCATATCAAGTGGCGTTAGAATTTCTTGATTCATCTCATGGATGAATTCATGCATCCGTGGCCCATTTTGTTGATTCGTTGTCGTCAAGTCACGCGCATTATCGGGAAAATCCTGGTCCTTAGAAATTGACGTAATCACATCCATGCGCCAGCCATCAACACCTTTTTGTTTCCAAAAACGCATCATGTCGTAGATATAGGCACGCACATGTGGATTCTCCCAATTGAGGTCTGGCTGTTCCGCCGCATAATAATGAAGATAATATTGCTCGCGCTTTTCATCCCAAGTCCAGGCACTACCACCGAAACTTGAGCCCCAGTTATTAGGCTCAGAGCCATCGGGTTTTGCATCCTGCCAGATGTAAAAATCGCTAAAGAAATTATCTGTACCCTTGCGACTCTCTTGAAACCAGACACACTGATCTGACGTATGATTAGCGACAAAATCCATGATAATCTTGATATTTTTATCGTGCGCTGCCTCAATCAGTCGGTACATATCCTCATTACTGCCGAACATGGTATCAATCACACGATAATCCGTGATATCATAACCATTATCAACTTGTGGGGATAAATACACTGGACTCAGCCATAGCCCATCAACCCCTAGTTTTTCGAGGTAAGGTAGTTTTTCGATGATGCCCGTGATATCTCCATATCCAGAGCCAGTCGTATCGTTAAAGCTTTTGGGATAGACTTGGTAAATCACTGCATCTTGCCACCACTTATCACGCATATTTTTCACTTTCTCTCCCTTTAAGATGTTGAGGTGACTGTTTAGCTCCGTAGAAGTATTTTTTGCATCGAGTAATCGCAGATGCAAATTAGGGATTTTGCCGTAAGCGACTGAAAGTCGTGCGGACAAAATCATCTATTTTCTTAGTTGAAAGCATTGCTTTCAATCTACGGATAAGGGCAACAAAGTTGCCCTCAGCTAGGAGCCGAAACTCAATTTTTATTGATATCCGGCTCACTTCAGGCGATGCCTAGAAATGATGCTAGAATACCAAAGACAATGACACCGATAATCATTTTATTAATTGAAACATTTTTCTTCGCAATTAACCAGAAACAAATCAAGGTGAATGCTAACGGTAAAATCCCAATGAAGATTGAATCTAACATCTCTTGAGATTTCATGACCGCTTTGCCATTGATAAGCATATTCCATTTGACATCAAATTTAACCATACTAGCCGCCATAGCCCCAACCATGGTAATTCCGACAATAGATGCCGCCTTAGTCAGAACAGCCATCATGCCTGACTCGTAAAGGTCAGAGATGTAGGTTGACCCTAATGTATAGCCGATTTTACCTGCGTACCAACGCGTTAATTGGGTTGGGATATTAAAGACCAGTAGGAAGACGATTGGCGCAAAGGGATTCCCTTGATTGGCCAGAGAAACCGCAATTCCAGCTGCGATAACACGCAAGACACCCCAGAAAATCGAATCACCTAGTCCTGAGAGTGGTCCCATTAAACTGGTTTTGATCGCTGAGATAGACTCTGCATCGAAATCTGCTTGTTCTGCATTTTCCTTCTCCATTGACCCAGCGACACCGAGGACAAAGGGATAGGTTGCAACTGTCGTATTGAAGTAGGTGTTATGACGCACCATAGCGTCGCGCTTTTCTTCGTCCGTCTTATAGTATTTGTCGATAAACGGCAGCATAGCATAGGTCACACCCGAGCCACCAAGCTTGGTCGGCGTTACGGATGCAAACTCAGTAAACGAGCGCCAGTAGACTTGTTTTAGTAATTTTTTTTCATCTTGTGTTAAAGTTGATTTTGCCATTTTTTCTTCCTTTCTGCGATTTCACTTCGTGAAATCTTGAGACTTGACATCCGCTGACGCTACGGCCAAGCGGGGTCATTCGCGAATTGCATCCGCTCAAAGGTTTATACCTTTCTGTCAATGCTTAAGCGTAAAAATCATCGACTTCTTGTTGTTTAGGGTCAGTAGACTTTTGCCCTAGGCTTTTGACACCGTGTCCTATTTTATCTCTGAGTGTTTTAAGCGCCATGTCGTTTTGTGCGACAATCACTGCAATAATAATGGCAAGTGCTGAAACGGCAATGAGTGGTACTTTAAGATAGGCAATCACAATAAAGCCAAGGAAAAAGTAAGTCGCGATTTTGTTATCCCAGAGCATTTTAAGGAGCATAGCCATTCCGACTGCTGGTAAGAGATTACCGGCAACACTGAGACCGTGCATGATGACTTCCGGAATGAGTTTCAAAGCTGACTCAGTCGCTTTAGCACCAAATAGAATGGCGAAGAAAGGAATCAAACTGTAAATGCCCCAGTTAAGCCCCCAAATTCCGAAATGCAAGCGCGTATAGGCTTTGGCATTACCTGCCTTAGCATAATCGTCAAATTTCACTGAAAGTGGTGCGACAACTGCGATATATAAGAGTTGTTTAATCTGTAAACCGATGATGCCTAGTGGCAAGGCAAGCGTAATGGCATATTCCGTTCCACCGCCAAGTTTAATCGCAAAGGCTGCCGCAAGGGCTGAGGCAAGTCCTGGTTCAGCAGCTGCTGCACCACCGATATTAACCACCCCCATGAAAATCGTTTCAAGTGCGGCACCGACAAGTAAGCCAGTCTGCAAATCACCCAAGAGCAAGCCAACGAGTGGCGCAATGACAATGGGACGCCCTAACATGGTAAATCCTAACAATTCCTGACCGCCAACTGTCAAAAAGACAACGAGTGCGACGGCGATAGCTTCGTATAACATATTTTTCTCCTTTTATTAAGATGTTGAGGCGACTGCTTTGGGTCATAGAACGCTTTGTGGCTGCGATTACTCGCCACTAAAAGACCTGCTGCGACGAGTAACCGCAGGTTGTGCGGACTTTTTATCTTTTTTCCTAGACCCAAGGAGCCGAAACTCAGTTAATCTTGCGCGGTAAGCGAACTTACAAGACGAAATCCTTGGCCAATTCTTTTTTATCAGTTGGGACCATTTGAAAATCTGTTTCGGGACAGATTTCTGTTAAAGTTTTCAGGGCAACTTCTTCCGAAGGGGTTAATAAAACTGTCGGTGCTAGTTTTTTCTTATCACCTTCTACCATTTTGCCAACATTGCCGACATTGATACGGTCTAAGTAGGCAACTTTTGCGGCAATTGTGACGGCATCTTTGACCGTTCTAACCAGAACCAAAAGGTTTTTGGTGGCTGAACGGTGGTCGTTTAGAAGGGTGATGCTATCATCAAGCGAGCGCATGATGACTTTGATGCCATTTGGCGCTGCCATCCGTAAGGCATTTTCTTGCATCTGATTTTTAACGACTTCATCATTGGCAACGACAATGCCGTCAAGTTTCAGAGCTTTACTCCAGACCATAGCGACTTGACCGTGAATCAAGCGTTCATCAACTCGCATGGTCATGTGCTTGTTCGTTTCAGGACGTTCGGTCAAAGCTGGTGTGCTTGACGCTAATGTGACTGTTTCCGTCATTTCTTGCTCAGTCTCAGCAGTATCTGTCTTGAGCGTTCCCGCAACCAACTCAACTTGTTTGAGCTCTTGACGAGCACCTGTGATGAGTTTGGCGATTTTATCATTGTCGTAGTCCTCACCAGACAATGCCAGAGAGGCTGTTTCCATAATCAAAGGAAGATTCATACCTGCAATGACAAAGACATTTGTTTTCCCTATCGCTTTCATGGCGATTTTTTGACTGACGCTGCCGCCGTATAGGTCTGTGAAAATCACTGCCTGATCCGTCTGCTCATCAATGCTTGAAAAAAAGTTCTCGAGTGCCTCTTCTAAATTCGGCGCATCATCTGTATAAGCCGTAAGATAGGTAAAGTCTAGGGCATCTCCTAAAAATAGTTCTAATGTACTCTTGATACCCAAGGCTAAATTACCGTGAGCGGCGATTAAAAATTTTTTCAAAATTTTTCTCCATTTCTTTTAAGAAATCGTTTTCATCAATTGATAAGGTCATTTTAGCATACTTTTTGACCGATTGCAACACTTTTTAGACCGTTTCGTTCAATATTTTTTTATTTTAAGATTGAAATCGTCATTTTTTGAATCATTCTGTTTATTACAGATATAATAAAACAGTAGAAATGGCTAGACCAAAAATCGGATTCGATGACCAAATAGCGACTCTTCGTCATTTGGTCATCAAATCCGATTCTTTTAATCAACTGTCAAGACAAATTTTTCCAGAGCAACTGCAACGCCATGGGCATCATTTGTACTTGTTTGATAATCTGCTACAGCCACAATCTCCGGAACTGCATTCCCCATGGCAATCGCTAGGCCTGCGACCTCCAACATAGACCTGTCATTTTCAGCATCACCAATGGCCATTGTTTCTTCTAAAGGAATATTCAGGATTTGAGCAAGCTGCATCAATCCCTGCCCTTTACTGGCTTTCTTGTTAAGCATTTCAAAGAAATTTGGTGCGCTAGACACCGTCGTATAATCGTTTTTAAACTCAGGTGGGATTCGGCTGATGGCGTGGTGCAAGTCGTCAGCTTCCCCAACCAATATCATTTTGATGACGGCATCTTCAGATTGCATCTCCTCTCTCGTCCTAAAACTCATAGGAACTTTAGCAATGAACGACTCCTCCACAGTGTAGGGTGAAACATCATAGTTTGAGGTAAATAAGCGATCTTCGGTTACCGCATGAGAAGCACAGCCTAAGGTCGTTGCAAGGTCATCAATTTTCAGGTAGTCCTGATAGGTTAAGGTCATCCGTTTGAGTTCAGTGCCTGTATCTGCTGCTAAAATCATGCCACCATTGTACGTGATGACGTAGTCGCCAACATCTGTCAAAGAAAGCTCTCTTAGCAAGTCAATCACCCCTGGATATGGTCGACCAGTCGTCATGACAATTTTCACGCCCTGTGCTTTGGCTTGACTAATGGCTAACTTGACCTCTGGCGTGACCAGACGTTGACTGTTTAACAAAGTGCCATCCACATCTATGGTTACTAGTTTAATTCCCATTGTATTCCTCTTATAATTTTGGACTAGCGTTCACACTGCCCCGTATAATCCTACCTTGGTTATTGTATTTCGTCACGCTTCACTTTGCAGCGCTTCACAAGCAATAACAGTAAAAAGCCACAGAATGATAGAGCTACTATGACAACTACCCGATTTACTGTTTTTGTCTCTCCTGTACGAGGAAGTGCCCCAGTCGCCTGAAGTTTGACCTCCTCCGTCCGAGGTAACGTACCAATTACTGTTGGCTGAGTTGTCCAATTATTTGATGGGATATCATCCGATGTAGCTATTTTATCTTTGTCAGCGACTGAGCCATCTTTTTTGTACTCAGCAGTCACGGTCACGTTGCGTGTGACATTTTGCCAGACTGTGTCTGCCTTATCCCAACCTGTAAAGGTTGAGCCTTTTTTTATTGGTTTGTCTGGTGTTGCTGCGTTAGCACCATGTTCAACGGTTTGCGTGCTAATGACTCGACCATCATCATCTTTAAAAATCACAGTATAGGTGTCGATTTGATAATAAAGTTTTAACACACTCGTGCCATCCCCCTTGATATTGCCTGTCAAGACGGTCTCAGGATGCGTTATATCTAACGTATGGCTAGCGTAGACTTTCGGTTTAGCTGTCGCTAGCGTGTTGGCCTCACCTTTCAGAATTTCAGTTTCTTTAAGGACAGTACCACTTGAGCTGATGTGATAATGTTCAACAGTATAGGTAACTATTTTCGGTGTCACATTGACACGAACACTTATCTCTTGATATTTGCCAGCGCTATTGGTCACACCCGCAAGGAGCGTGTAATACCCCACAACTGATGTATCAACTGTATTTTCAAGAATCGTAAATGTCGGAGTATTCGTTGTGCCATCACCCAAAGCATTATTGAACGTCAAGGCGGTCAATGGATCAAACAGATCCCCCTGACTAACCTCAATCGTATGATTTGGGTTAGTAATCTCACCAAAAATACTGCGATAAGATGTGATTTTAACATTTTTAACCGTCGCTTTTTTATCGTTCCCACCTTCTACATAGAAGCCGATATTATCCGTTTTGACATGGGAACCACCAATTTTTTCAGGACGGAAATAGAAAACTTGCGTGATCGTTTTTTCACCATCATTAACAAAAATTTCAATTGATGATTCATCAACCAATGCAGTGAGTTTAATATGACCAGCATCAGGAACAAAAGCATTGGTATGGTCACGACCTGGTGCCTGAATGTCTTGATCATCGGTTGATAACATATTGAGATAAGCGAGTTGCGAGCCCAAATCGTAGCCAACGAGTAATTTTCGTTCAAAATTGTCTGTCCCACGCACATAGAGCCCTAATGCCGACGGTTTACTTGTTGCTTCCCAAGAGAATTCGGCTTCTATTTTATAAGCTGTCCCTTTAAAATTCGTCACTTTCGCTGCATTAGCATTGTTCATATCGCCAGTTAGGATAAGTCCTGTGTCTAGCGCTCCTGTTCCTTTATCCGTGGTTGGCACGATAGCATCTTGACCATTCGCTAAATCCAGTTCAGTAACAGGTGCTTGAACAAGTTTATAGCCACCATCATATGCGGCATCGGCAACAAGCGTTAATTCCCGTGGCACGGTCATATTGCTATACCAAGGTGTTGTTTGTTGCAACCCCGTCCATTTCCAATTACTCTGCCAAGCTAGCATAATCCGACGGTTGCCGGTATTCCCAAAAGTCACACCTGCATAAAAATCTTCACCATAGTCTAGCCAGTTGGGATTGGCAAGTGTGTTTGCTGTTGCGGGTGTCCAGACGCCCTGAGCATCAATATCACCAACCATATACTGCATCCCAGAGCCAGAAGCATAAGCATTGTCCTGCACACTCATCGTAAGTACCCATTTGATATCATCACTGTCTTTTACTTTCATAGGTATCAATTCAGGACATTCCCAGACACCTACACCAACATCATGCTGACGTTGGATGGCTGAAGCATATGTCCAATCTATCAAATTGTCAGATTTAAAGATCAGGGCTTGTTGACCTGCAACAACAATCATCAACCACTGTTTGTGTTCTTCATCATAGACGACCTTAGGATCTCGGAAATCCTTAGCATCAACTCCTGGCAAACCTGAAATAGCCGTCACTGGAATAATCGCTTTAGGACTTTGCTGATTGGCAGTTCCTGCTAAATTCTCCGCAGCATTTTTGGCACCATCAAACTGTTTGAATGTCTGCCCACCATCAGTACTGTAGGCCAGATGCTGCTCTTGAACCTCACTCATGCCAATCCAAGATCCCATGCCGCCATCTCCACCATCGTTCCAACGGGTTGCGATTTGGAAACAACTCGTATAGTAGGCAAGGATTGTATTTTCACCTAAACCGCTGATATTTTCTTTATCTAAAACGGTCGAGCCACTAAAGATGTATTTTTTAGCATTCTTCTCAACCCAATCCGTACAAGGTTGCCCCCAATAACGAACTTTACCATCCTTGCCATTATCAGTAAATTGACCTTTCGTATTTTCAAATGTAAAATCCATCCGTTCTTGATTTTCCAACATTGGAATCGCCACTGGCTGCTCCTGCCAATTCGTCAAATCTTTACTCGTGGCATGTCCCCATGACATATCGCCCCAACCATTTCCGTTAGGATTGTATTGATAGTACATATGATAAGTAGCTGTCGAATCATCATAGAGTAGGCCATTTGGATCATTCAGCCAATTCTTCGCAGCAGAATAATGATACTGATTGCGATACAGTTCATTGTACTGCCAGCTATTTTGATTGGCTGAACTGACAGCTGAAACTGTTTGAATTGTGGCTAAAGAAAAAACGACACTAGCAACGATTCCTGCCACGATGAACTTCAAATATGCTTTTAATTTTTGTTTTTTCATCTTCTCTCCATCAAGATGTTAAGGCGACTTGGCACAAACTAGCTCGAAAGCTAGTGATGATTTTTAAAGCGATTTAGTATAAAAAATAGAGTTGGGCTTTTGGCCGTCAGCAACTCTATTTTTTAGTCATGTGCGACAACCTTATCCTAAAACGCCACCAGCATAGCCTAAAATACCAATGATAAAGATAACAATGATAATGAGGAGCGGATTCACACCTTTCTTCAACAACCAGGCTACAAACAAGGTCAACCCAAGCGCTAACATCCCTGGCATAATGCTATCCAAAACATTTTGCACGGTTTGAACTTGGACTTTGCCAGCTGCGTTTTTCATTTTAGTCGCTTGTAAAACGATGTTAATGCTGGTCCATTTACTAATCAAAGCACCCATGACAAACAAACCAACGATTGATGCCCCTTCTGTCAATTTCTTGATACGACCACCAGCCATGTCTTTAATGATTTCCATGCCTTTTTCATAGCCATAAAAGAGACCAAAATATTTAACTGACAAGCGAATGGCATTGATCAAGATGAAGAAGAGCAAAGGTCCTACAATTGATCCAGTCAAGGCAAGTGAGCCACCTAGCGCTGCTAAGACTGGTCGAGCTGTCCCCCAGAAAATTGGATCACCAACACCTGCCAAAGGTCCCATTAAACCAATCTTCATGGCTTGAATGGCAGAGCCATCAATATCTTTTCCGTTCGCTTTTTCTTCTTCCATGGCAGCGGTCACACCGAAAATTGGCGCTGTCAACCAAGGCTGTGTGTTAAACCATTCCAAGTGACGCGTCAAAGCTTGATTGCGTTCCTCACCCTCTGGATAGATTTTTTTCAAGGCTGGAATAATAACATAACAGAAACCTAGGGATTGGACACGCTCAAAGTTAAAAGACCCTAATAGGAAGTTTGAACGTAAAAACATACTTGTTAATTCTTTTTTAGTTAATCTTTTCTCAGTCATTTTTTTGCCTCCTAAGCATCTAAATCATCATCATCATCATCAAATACGACGCCGGCGGGCGCTGCGACTTGTGGTTGACCATTGTATTTTAATTGTAAGTAAACCATGGCTGCAATCAAACCTAAAGCACCAAACCCAACCAAGTTAAAGTTGGTAAAGGCTGCAAATAGGAAGCCGGCATACATAAACGGTTTCAAATAAGGGACATCCATCATATTGATTACCATGGCATACCCAACGACAACGATGATGCCTCCACCAATTTGAAGACCACGGGTGATAACTTCTGGAATAGAACTTAGGAAATCTTGAACAGCCGTTGCAGAAATCAGGCTGATGATTAAGGTTGGAATCATCACGCGGAGCGCTTGTAAGCTCATAGCAAGTAAATGCGCATGTTCAATGCCTTTATAATTACCTTTTTTAGCCATATCGTCCGCTTTATGAATAAAGAATACCGTAATCGTTCTAACGAAAATAGTCAATGCTTGACCAGCTGCTGCAAGGGGAACTGCAATCGCAATCCCTTCACCAATCCCTTGGTGTGAATTGATTACAAGAATCGTCGAAATAACAGATGCAATCGCCGTATCGGGTGCCATGGCAAGACCAACATTCATCCAGCCCAAAGCCATCATTTCCAAAGTACCACCGAGAATAATACCGGTTTGAATATCGCCTAAAACAAACCCAACCAAGGTACAAGCGACTAATGGTCGATGCGTTTGTGCTTCGTCAACTACTGATCCAATACCAGTAATCCCTGCAACAATTAATAGTAAAACAATTTGAATCACACTCATTTTTTTCCTCCTTGTTTTGAACTGTAGATTGACCGCTTGTCAACCTCGTTCAGTGATTAAGTTTATGACTTTAAGGCACTTTCTAAAATGTCATTAAAATCTTGGGATGTGTCGCCTGGTAACTGGCGTAACTCATTTTTAACACCTAGTTCTTTTAATTTTCTAAAAGCCGCAATGTCATCATCATTGACAGAAACTGATTTCGTAATTTGTTTACGCGCAACGTCAAAGCGCATCCCACCAACGTTAACCTCCTTCAAATCAACGCCACCTTCGACTAATCGAACAATGTCTTCTGGATTTTCAAATAAGAGCATAGCTGTTGTCGTTGCATATCTCGGAGATTGATAAGCCCGAATCATCTTATCAACCGAGACTGCACTAGCTGCAACATTGGCAGGCGCAACTGAAAGCACCAAAGTCTTGCGCATCTCATCTGCTGCCACACTGTCACTGACGATAATAATGCGATCAATTGGCCGAAGTTTGACCCATTTGGTCAAAACTTGTCCGTGAATAAATCTGTCATCAATTCTTGCTAGTTCAATTTTCATAATAAATCATCCTCCTCGTCACTTATGTTTTCTGATTGGCTAACCGATGCCATCACTTCAGAAAAGATTTTAAACCCCTCTTGGTTAATTGTCTTCAATTGCTGTCTCAGTGCCTCTAAATCACTCGTTTCTTTAGTTGCTGCAATTTCTAGTAACATGGGCAGATTCACGCCTGTCACAACATCTGCTGCTGGGTGGTCAAATACTAACTGCACAGCTGAATTATAGGGCGTGCCACCAAAAACATCCACTAAAAATAAAATGTTATCATCTGGAAAGCGTGCCATCACTGCCTGATATTTTTCTTGAAGTTGTGGAATCCCTTCTCCTTTTAGAAATGGCACAGCGATAATTTTATCATCGTGACCAAAAATCATTTTAAAACCATCCAGTAGACCAGTTGATAATTGACCATGGCCACTCACAATAATTGCTGTCATACTTTTTCTCCTTTTCCTATTTTTTCTTTACACTTATATTAAAGCAAGAAGCGTGCCAAACAGTGTTTTAATCATGACTTTTTCGAACCCCTTATATTTTCTGATGTTTTAAGGCTATCAAAAAAGCGTCTCTTATCTTGAGACACTTTTTTGATACACTTTTAAAACACTGATGAGAAATACAAAACACTTTCGACCACCTAGGAAACACTTATTGCCTCTACTAAAATCTCACTGATAAACATCTTTTCTCCTTCTGATAATGATAAGTTCAAGCCATTTTCAATCGTTGATAAAGTTGAAGCAACAAGGGGTAAGCACTCAAGTGAAGCGGCACTTGGCGTATCTTCATATCGCAAAGGATTTTCCTTAATCACTCGCTCAAAGGCAAATGCTGAATGGATAATTAACTTGATTAAAGTTGTATTTTGGAAATTCATTTGACAGGCTTGTTGAACAGCATCCGTCCAATTCAACAAAAAGTCTAAAATCAATTTCGGATTTAAATAGACCAGATGTGCTTCAAGCATATCTTCACACAAATCTCGGATAACAAAATTCTGACTTTGATTTTCAACTTCCGTTACCTCGCCTTCTGATAAAATTTGGTGGAGCATATTGCCACCACTGCCTTCAATCAATCGCTCTAAGGAAATGAAAGGCGCTTCAAGATTGGGGTTTTTAGTGCCAACACTTGCCAACACTTGATAATTTTCTAAAATTTTTGGAATCTCTTCCTTGATCTTTAAAGCTGATATCGTCAATACTCGCACGTCTTCATCCGTCGCACGATCAATGATATCATTCAGCAAAACCTCAATTTTCTTAGCTGTTCCCGATCCCGTCGTACAGATAGAGAGGATTGCTTTTGGTTTCCCTTTAGATGTTTTTTGAGCGCGAACACTCGCTAAAAAATCCCGCTTAACAGAATCATAAACATTCACTAATGTTCGATCCGTATAATTTGTTTTTCTCACGGCATCTAGCACCATGACCGTCGTCACATTCGAGATGATTTTCACCTCCACACCGCTTGCCTTGATTAATTTAGGCTCAATCATTGACAGCGAGCCCATATCTACCAAGAGCAAGACACCTTTACCAAGATCCAGTTTTTTGACTTTCTCAACGACTTCCTCAAACATTTGCTGAGGCGACATTGACAAAGGCATATCTAAAGAATCTATCTGAGCAACCCCCAATAAATCAGTGACAACATTGACCATAGAGGTTGCTGTACTATTGCCATGAGCAGCGACAAGAATCCCAATTTTTTGATCCAAACTCTCTGTATCCATATTAACCAAGAGCATAGCCAAGTAAGCGACTTCAACATCTGGTAACTCATGATGAAAGACTTTAGAAATCTCAACTCTAAAGCGTTCTGCCACTTGATACTCAAGTGGATGCTCCTTTTTCAGATTCTCAATTTCTTGCGCAACGAGTAAGTTAACCTTTTCACCTCGGGAGAAATAAGCATCGATGTGCATGGCAAAGAAATATGTGAAGCGGCGATCAAATTTCACACGCATTTCCGCCTCAGCAATCTCTTTTAACTGATTGACAAAGTCAACAATCGCTTTATCGACAAAGTTTAAAAGGTTTGAAGTACTATCATAGTTTTTGACATATTTTTTCAAGTAGAGTTGCAACTCTCTCATCATCGTTTTCTTGATGAGACTATGAGATAGACCTTCATTCTCGAGGACGACTAGCTTTTTGTCCAAGGCATCATAAATATTGTAGTCTGTTGAGGCTTCTGGAGTAACGGCTACTGCCTCGGGATGAATCACTGTGACCACATCGACATATTTTGAGATGACCATGGCACGCGCCAAATTGTCCCGACTGCTAACCCAATCTTCTCGAATATCATCCGGTAAATTACAAATATCAATGTCCACTTCATCAAAGCGATGGATGCTTTTCAAAAAGGCTTGGGCACAGACTAACTGGACTAAAGATTTCAGTTGGCCAACATTACCCGAAGTTGTCGCGTGAACCAATGCATTGATGACATCAATTGAGATACGCATCGTTTTCTTAATCCGTTTGGCTTCTTGTGCAAAGAGGAATTGGGTTAAGGCGACACGTTCTTCTATCGGGCGCTCACTTAATGATGGAATTTGAATCGTCATCGGAATTCGTCTGACAAACGTTTTTAAGAGTGCTGAGTCTGGATTTTCAGTCGTGGCACAGATGATCAGCACTTTGCTATGTCGTTTGACACCATTTTCCCCCAAGCGGTTAAAAGTCCCATTATCAATGAAATAGAAGAGCATCTCTTGACCCTCAGGCGGCAATCGATGTACTTCGTCGAGGAGCAGAACGCCGCCATCAGCTTTTTCGACGAGCCCCTCGTGGTCGTGATCTGCACCAGTAAAGGCACCTTTGGCGTAGCCGAAAAGCTGGCTCATCAGTAACTGTGGGTTATTATAATAATCAGCACAGTTAAAGCTTTTGAAAGGGGCATCTTCTTTCAAGAGACCTTCATAGCGTGAATATTCATAGGTTTTTTCGGCAAAGAAGGTCTTCCCAGTTCCAGTTTGCCCGAGCAAGAGCATATGCAAACCTGATGGTGGGTAATAAACCGCGGCTTTGGCTTGGGAAATCACCTGCTTCAAACTGGACTGATGACCAATAATCTGGTCAAATGGATTTTTTGAATTGGATAAATAGGAGTCTGCTATCGGTTCGTCTGCTTGACGCACAGCATCTAAGTCTGCAATTGTCTCAAGTTCTGTGATGCCAGACAACTCTCGGTCTAATAATACCTCTACCGTTTCTTTAGGTAAAAAACGAACCGGATAGGTCGTGAGTTTGATCGCGCGACCATCACGAACTAATTTATTCAACTCCAAGCTCGCATTGGCGCGACTAATTCCTAGGGTATTCGCTACTTCAAGCGCTGTTGTCCCTTGGATGACATGCAACTCTTTTATACTCTTATTCGTCCATAACTCACATAAGGTCTGATAAACTTTATCAATTCTAAGCATCTGATTCCCTTTCATGTTGTCTCAATATAGGTCTATTATACATAAATTCCTTAATTTTATGAAACATTGCCAATTTTTTGTGTATAATAAACCTAAAGATATTTTTAGAAAGAGAATCTCCATGTCATCTAAACCATCTATTAATTTGAAGCAGAGCCAGTCGCAGCAACAAAAGCTCGCCATGACACAAACGATGCAACAGGCGATTCAAATCCTACACTATTCTACAAGCGATTTGGTTGATTTTTTACAGGAACAGTCTCTGGAAAATCCCTTAATCTCCGTGACAATCGGCTCAGATTCGAGCGATGCACCACCGAGTAACCATTCCTTAGTACAGTCCTCCGAAGATCGTCACCAGGCATTTTTGGAACAGTTACCTGCGGAAAAAATATCCTTATATGAACATATCTTGACACAAATTCACCTAAACTATCGAGATACTTTTTTGCGGACACTATTAATTTTTTTAGTTGACTATCTTGATTCAAACGGTTATCTGACGCTCCCTCTTGATGCTGCTGCGCAAACAGGTGCAAGCGAAATTGAACTACTTGATGCACTGACATTATTGCAACAGCTAGAACCTGCGGGTATCGGCGCTCGAAACTTACAGGAATGTTTGATGCTCCAAACTGAACGTGACCATGCTGCACCTGATATTGCTTATTTGCTATTGGAAGAAAGTTTTGATGATTTAGTCAATCGACAATGGGACGGCATCAGTCAAAAATATGCGGTTAGCTTTCAAGAGATACAAGCCGTCTACGATTACATCCCGACTTTAACCGCTCGACCAGGCGCAGCTTACGCTCAAATACTTGCACAATCTATCAAACCAGATTTAGAAGTCACAGTTAACGAGCAACAGCTTGACATCCGGTCAACCAAAGCAGGTCAGCCACAGATTACATTCCAAGACAAGTATTACAATCGCTATAAAGCTATAGAGGATGCTGATTTACAGGCCTATCTCAAAGATCGAAAAGCTGAGTTTGAATGGTTAAAAACAACTGTTGAAAATCGGTTCGACACCATTCTCCGTGTTGGAAGAGAAATACTTACAGCTCAAGCTGATTTTTTCTTAGATAACAACCACCCCCTGAAACCGCTAACCTTAAAAGAAATTGCCCTAAATTTAGACTTGCATGAATCGACCATTAGTCGCGCCGTCAATCAAAAATATATGCGAACGCCTTTCGGTACTTATGAGTTAAAACACTTTTTCCCACAGGGTATTCTTCAGAAAAACGGCGAGTCAAAAGGAGAAGTGATTGCCAACACGGCAATTAAAGCAGAACTTCAGCGCGTTATCGCAAACGAAAATAAACAAGCGCCTTTATCAGATCAAAAAATTGTTGAGCAACTGAAACAAGCTGGCTTTGACATCTCACGCCGAACCGTCGTCAAATATCGAGATACCTTAGGCATTCCAACCTCTCGTCATCGAAAACGGTATTAAAAAGAAACGACCATTCGAACGGTCTTTTCTAGTCATTTTGTATTGTTTCTCGAAAAATATACAAGATTCGAACAAAAATAAGCTATGACTGATTTCGTTTAGTGTCGAAAATCGGCTCTATAATAAATCGTGTGGGAA
>NZ_JXJT01000029.1 GCF_002441885.1 Pseudolactococcus chungangensis CAU 28 = DSM 22330
AAAAATGTCACTGATGCTAATGATGCACCAGTGCATGATTTTACTTTTAAAAATTGGTACACAGATGAAGCATTGACAACGCCTTTCGATTTTGACACACCAATTACAGCAGATATCACGCTCTATGCGAAATGGGGCTTACCGATTGTAGAGTTAGGAGGCCATGAAGATGGGACGCTTGGCACACAATTTGATAGGGTTTGGCTTTCTAATAGCTGGTGGCGCATTCTAAAAGCAGATATGGCAAACCCTAGCAACGGCAATCAAGCACTCATCCTCAAAGAACAAGCCTTAACCAAGGAAGAGATTGATGTTAATGCTGTTGACAATTTAGTTAAATTTGACACCACAGCAACAACTTGGGATACTCCATATTTCCATAATGATCCGACCTCAACTGGTTATGGAGAAAGTCATCTCAAAGATGTAATTGACAGCTACTATAACATGGCTATCGCGCCAACTTACAGCAATTACGTCCTCCCCGTTGATTTAGATTTACCGAATTGGTCACGTTATCAGAATGCTGGCCTTGTCCCATATAGCGGTACCTCACTAGCTTACAATGACTGGAAATGGCAAGATTCTAAGGCTTACTATACAGATAACGGTTTTGCGACATCACTCACATCTCTAGCAAATGATAATGATGTTGCCAATGATGTGAATNTCCCATATAGCGGTACCTCACTAGCTTACAATGACTGGAAATGGCAAGATTCTAAGGCTTACTATACAGATAACGGTTTTGCGACATCACTCACATCTCTAGCAAATGATAATGATGTTGCCAATGATGTGAATGTTTTAAAACAACAAGCCTTCGCTTTAAGTTATGGCGATATCCAAAGTCTGGATAAAAACACGTTTTATGAAGGTAAAGGTGGATCACCAAACGCTACAGGGTATTACAGTACTTTGTTAGACTTTACAGCTATTGATGCTAAACACGCTTACTTTTGGCTTCGGTCGGCCGGCATCCACTTTTATCGTGCGGGCACGGTCTACCGTGGCAGCTTCTTCAACAATTATGAAGTGAACGTCAGCGTGCCGGTTCGTCCCGCTTTAGCCATCCAATTAGATTAGCAATTTAACAATAGAGAGATATCAAAACCAATTTAAAAGCAAGTCACATCACATGAGGCTTGCTTTTTTTGATAGTCATTTTCATTTTCTGGTTACTATGCGAGCAGTAAACAGTTTCTTCCCTAGAACTAACAACTGGTTGTACGAGCTGTAGGAAAAATCTGTATGAGCTAGAGAACAAATGCGAGATGTCTTCTTCTCAATAAGCGTTGCTGTTTGTTTTCTTTATCACCTGTATTTTGAGTTGCATTCGTTCCGCATACAGTGGTATGTTTTTTATGGTATAATCAGGCAATATGGAAAATACATTTGAAGCACTACAAATTAGTGCAAAAACGCAAAAGGCTTTGACAGCCTTGAATTATACGACACCTACACAGGTGCAGCAAGCGGTCATTTCAACATTTGCTAAAGGTCAAGATTTGCTGGTCAAATCACAAACAGGTAGCGGCAAAACAGCGGCTTTTGCGATTCCTTTGGTTGAAAATATCGTCTGGGAAGAACGCCGTCCGCAGGCGATTGTCTTGGCACCAACGCGTGAGCTAGCACTACAAATTGGCGAGGAAATTTTCAACATCGGTCGCTTTAAGCGCATCAAGGTTGAAACCTTAATCGGCCATTCATCCTTCCAAGCGCAGGCGCGTAACCTCAAAGAGCGGACGCATGTCGTTGTCGCGACACCCGGCCGATTGCTGGATCATATCGACCAGGGCACGATTCAGCTTGATCAAGTCGAGTTTGTCGTCCTAGATGAAGTTGATGAGATGCTCAGCATGGGCTTTATGGCGCAGGTTGATGCGATTTTTGAGCAGTTGCCAACTAAACGTCAGGTTGCGCTATTTTCTGCAACCCTACCGCAAGCGGTCATGGACGTGTCGGATTTTTATATTAAACAACCTGCTTTGATTGAAGTAAAGGCGACAAATACAGTGGCTAAACGGATTGATCAGACTTTTTACTTGGTTGATAAAGCTGACAAGTTAGAGAACCTCTACCAACTCTTAGTGCTTGGCAATCCTGGCTCAGCCATCATCTTTGCCAATACTCGGGCAGCAGTTGATGCCATCGCAGAGTTCTTGGCTCAGAAAAATGTCAAGGCAGAGACCTTGCATGGTGGCATGGAACAACGTGACAGAACACGTGTTATTAACGACTTTAAACATAATTACTTTAGGTTCTTGATTGCGACAGATGTCGCGGCGCGTGGGATTGATGTTGCCGATATTGCAGCGGTTTATAATTATGATTTGCCTGATAATCCTGAAAGTTATACACATCGGATCGGACGGACAGCACGCTTTGAAAAAACGGGACAGGCTGTTTCTTTGGTTAGTCCTGCCCAAAGAAGTGATTTTGCTAAAATTGAATCTGCGCAGCTGGCGATTGATGCTGAAATCACTGAGATGAAACTGCCAAGTATCAGTCTATTTGAAAAGCGCTTGCCTACATTTACCGCTAAGCAAAAACGTGAAATGGTCGTTAAAACAGCGAAAAGTGCTGTGTTTAAAGCTGATATCATGAAGCTCCATATCAATGCTGGCAAGAAAACAAAGTTGCGGGCAGGTGACGTGGTTGGTGCGATTACTAGTATTCCAGGGATTACTGGAGATGATATTGGGGTGATCTCAATTATCGATGTATCGACTTTTGTTGAGATTTTGAACGGTAAAGGTAAGGAAGTGCTCAAGGCGCTACAAACTGAGAAAATCAAAGGCCGCGTGCGCAAGGTATCCCGTGCTAATGCTGGAAAATATGAATAAAATGCCTTTGATATTGGCATCATAAAATTAATAGCACTGCGCCTTGAAAAGGGACAGTGCTATTATACTTTTTTAGCTAAATGAGTATATTATAATAGTCTGGTTCAAACTAACTAGGTCAGATTTTTCAAGACAAAAACCGTCCGAGAAATTTTCTCAGACGGTTCATTGTATAATTTAGAAAGTTTAGACTTTTTGAGATGGTTGAGTAGACATTGCTGACTTGATGTGATATTTACGTTTGAGTAAGTAACGGAGTGCAAGTGCAAGTGCCCCGATTATTGCTGTAATATACCCATCAGGTGAAATATTGAATTCTCTTGGGATTAACATGGTTAAAGTAAAGACGAGAATCCACCCAAGAAAGGCAAGTGTTAAAGCGCCAAAAGCTTTGAGCGTTGTTTTTTTCTGACCTTCACTTTGTGGTTTATAGATGAGTCGGAACATGAGATACATCACTAAACCAGCAGCAAAGCTCATCGTCACAAGCGTAATTAAACCATAAGTTGTCGCTTTTTTACTGAAAACAGCCATGACCCCGTTGACGACAGCTAAGATACCTAACATAAGCAATGAGCTATCTAACCACATGAGGACGGGTGTTTCATTGTCATTTTTGTTTGTCGTCGTTTGACTTGATTTAGCACCAGCAACTGCTGTGGTATATTGGGCTGTGAATTCAGAGGGAGTTCCTAAAATATCTTTAGCTAGTACACGCTGCTCTTGAGCCTCAACGATTTTCGGCAGAATATCTGATAAAATAGCCTTGATTTCATCATCAGACTTACCGATTTTGACAAGCTCTCGTGTTACCACATGAATGTATTCACTATTTTTAGCTGTTAATTGTTCAATATAATTTTCCATATTCCTATTTTAACAGAAAATAACTAATTTTTCATCAATATGACAGAAATTGATACTGTTTGCATTACAATTTTGTTAAACATAGAGAGGTTGCATCTGTGACGATGCTGAGTTTTTTTGTTTATCTGTGTGCGTTATCTGATAAATAGGCAGATAGAACATGAGGAGCGCACTTGGTTTTTAAAGGCATGAGTTTACAACAAACTTGAGAAAATGTTAACAATGCTGAAAGTTGTGTCAAAGTAATCAAATCCCTTGTTATCAAAAATAGTTGCGCAATACCTGAGTAGCCTAGAAAAATAAATCATCAATTTCTCTTGCTTTTAAGTCAAAACATGGTATAATATTCTAGTATGTTATGAATTTGACTAACAAAAAAAATCGAGGAGAAATATATCATGGCTAAAGTATGTTACTTTACAGGTCGTAAGACTTCATCAGCTAACAACCGTTCACACGCAATGAACAAAACAAAAAAACAAGTTAAACCTAACTTGCAAAAAATTAAAATCGTTGAAAATGGTAAAGTGAAATCAGTATGGGCTTCAGCTCGTGCACTTAAAAACCTTTCAGTCGAACGCGTTTAAGACGTGTGTTTGATCAAATGAAGAACAAAAGAAAAGCTTTTGCGTTAATTTGAGTCTACGATACGTTGGGCCAAATGATCCAAAAGCTCTTTGTTTGGTTAGAACTATTTTGCCGTGAAAAGACTTCACGGTTTTTTTATTAGCCGGATTGTGATAAAATGAGGGAAAAGGTGTTGATTGGTATGAAGAGCAAACATTGTCAGTAAATACCAAGACACAAAGTATGCCTAATCTAAAGATTTAGGTGCACTCATAACAAGCTAGATTGTAAAGCGAGGAAAAAATTATGGCTGTGACAATTAATACAAAAAATGGGACAGTTGACATCGAAAATGATGTGATTGCAACGATTGTTGGTGCATCAACAACAGAGATTTTTGGTGTGGTCGGCATGACAAGTAAAAATGCTGTGAAAGATAATTTCAAGACACTTTTGCGTCAAGAAAACTATGCCAAGGGTGTTGTGATTTCAGCTAATGACAACGGCGTTGACGTTGATATTTATGTGATTGTTTCATTGGGTGTTAAAATTTCTGAAGTCGCTAAAAATGTGCAAGAGCGTGTTAAATTTAATTTAGAAAATCAACTGGGCATTACGGCGAATTCAGTTAATGTTTTCGTACAAAATGTGAAAGTGGTGGCTGAATAAGATGACAAAAACAATCAATGCAAGCCTATTTCAGGAGATGATTCAAGCAGCGAGCACGCGTTTAAATAACCAAGCAGAGTATGTCAATTCACTTAACGTATTCCCTGTGCCTGATGGTGATACAGGAACAAATATGGGCATGACGATTACCAATGGTGCCAAAGCAGTCTCTGATAATCATGCAGAGACTGTTGGTGAAGTTGCAGCAATCTTGTCTAAAGGCTTACTCATGGGTGCACGTGGGAACTCTGGTGTTATCCTATCACAGATTTTCCGTGGGTTTGGTCAAGCGATTAAGGAAGCGGATGTTTTTACCGCTGAAAATTTAGCCAAAGCATTCCAGAGTGGTGTCGAGGTTGCCTATCAAGCGGTTATGAAGCCTGTTGAGGGTACAATTTTAACCGTTTCTCGTGGTGCTGCAGCATTTGCCGTCAAAAAAGCAGCAAGTTCTGATGATGCAGTTGACGTTTTGAAAGCGGCGCTTGAGGGTGCAAAAGTTGCCTTGGCTAAAACGCCAGATATGCTGCCAGTGCTGAAAGAAGTCGGTGTTGTCGATTCTGGTGGTCAAGGTTTAGTCTATATTTTAGAGGGCTTTGTCGCAGCGGCTACAGGCGAGTATTTGACGTCTGAAGAATTTCAAGCGACCCCAGCTGTCATGGATGAGATGGTCAATGCTGAGCACCATAAGTCAGTTGCGGGCCATGTTGCGACGGAAGATATTAAGTTCGGCTATTGTACTGAAATCATGGTTGGTATCGGTCAAGGGCCAACTGTGACTAAATCTTTTGATTATGATGCGTTCCGTAATTACTTAAATGAAATCGGCGATTCGTTGCTTGTCGTTAATGATGATGAGATTGTCAAGGTCCATGTTCATACAGAGGATCCTGGAATTGTGATGCAAGAAGGTTTGAAATATGGTGCGCTTGTTAAGGTTAAGGTTGACAATATGCGTGAGCAACATGATGCGCAAGTCATCAAAGAAGCAACTAGTGTTGCACCTAAAGCATCAGCTGAGCCCAAAGAATTCGCAGTGATTGCAATTGCTGCCGGTGATGGTCTAGCTAAAATCTTTAAGGATATGGGCGCTGACTACGTTATTTCAGGTGGTCAAACGATGAATCCGTCAACTGAAGATATTGTTAAAGCAATTGAGTCAGTGAATGCACGCAATGTGATTATCTTACCGAATAATAAAAACATCTTCATGGCGGCGCAGTCAGCTGCGGATGTCGTAGATGTGCCTGCGAAGGTTGTTGAATCTAAGACTGTGTCACAAGGTTTGACAGCGTTACTAGCGTTCGAAACAAGTAAAACGTTAGAAGAGAATGCTGCTGATATGACAGGCAATCTCTCAGAAGTGATCAGTGGTCAAGTGACGAATGCTGTTAGAGATACCTCTATTGATGGTCTTGAAATTCACGAAAATGACTGGCTTGGTATGATTGACAATAAAATCGTTGTATCAGACAAAGATATGCATGGTGTCTTGACAGATACTTTTGATAAAATGTTAGCCAGCAATGAAGATGCAGAAATTATCAGTATCTACATCGGTGCTGATGGTAAACGTCAAATGGTTGAGGCTTTGTCAGAGGAACTTGAAAACAAGTATCCAGATGTTGAAGTAGAAATTTTTGAAGGTGGACAACCTGTTTATCCATATCTTTTTTCAGTTGAATAAGATAATACTATTAAATCAAGAACCGTTGTGAGGCGGTTCTTTTTGCTATTCTAAGGAAATGTGTCATAAGTTTATCAAAATGCGATATTGTATCTCTTGCCAAAGAATAAATACAATACAAATCATGAAAACGATTACATATTGTGTTATAATTGTCTTAATAGGTTAGGACAGGATAGCTGATAAAATAAGGGAAAGACTCAAGTATTCAGAGGCACACTAATAAAAATGATGTTGATTAAGCTTGCATTGAATAGTTTGATGATAAAGGAGAAATCGTTATGGCCACAACAAATTATAGACTTGAGCCGCATACAAGTATTCCCTATCACACAGGTGTAGCTATCCCCGTATTTTCGCTACGCAGTGAGCAGTCGTTTGGCATCGGAGACTTTTCGGATCTGAAAAGTTTTGCAGATTTTGTGGCTAAATCAGGTATGGATTTGATTCAGATTTTGCCAATTAATGATACAACGACTTTTATGGACTGGCGAGATAGTTATCCATATCGGGCAATTTCAGTTTTTGCGCTACATCCTATTTACCTTGATATGTCTGTCTTTCGAGAAATTTTGACAGATACAGAAAAAGCCGAATTTGATGCCCAACAAAAATCACTTAACACACTGAAAACAGTAGATTATGAAGCGGTTTTAGATGCCAAATGGCATTATATTAAGATTGGCTATGACAAACTGAGCAAAAATATTTTCTCCAGTATGGCCTTCCTAGATTTCTTTGCTCAAAATCGTAACTGGCTTGACCCTTATGCGGCTTTTTGCTATCTTAGAGACTTACATCACACATCTGACTATTCACAATGGGGTGAATTTGCCAAGTTTTCTAAAGATAAACTCAAAAAACTATCAACATCTGGCCTTAATCTCCATTATTTTGTCCAATTTTTACTGCACCAACAGCTTAAATCTGCCTCAGATTATGCGCATGCACTCGGAGTTGGCCTTAAAGGAGATATTGCCATTGGTATCGCTCATGACTCAGCGGATGCTTGGTCTGATGAAAGCTTGTATCATATGGATTTTCAAACTGGTGCGCCACCAGATGCCTTTTCAGAAACCGGTCAAAACTGGGGCTTTCCAACCTATAATTGGGATAAAATGGCAGAAACAAATTTTGCATGGTGGCAACAACGCTTAACTGTCATGCGAACGTACTTTGACGCCTACCGCTTGGACCATATTTTAGGTTTCTTCCGAATTTGGGAAATTCCCAATCACAGTGTTAGAGCACTACTTGGACAGTTTTCTCCTGCCCTTGGCCTAACTGTTGATGAAATCGAAAACACCTATCAGATTCCTTTCAGTAGTTGGGGTGGTGATGACCGATTCACCCAGCCTTTTATCAAAGATTGGGTCGTACGTGAACTCGCAGGAGACTATAATGACAAAATTTTTGCCGAGTTCTTGGAGCCTCGTGGTAATGGTAATTATAGATTTAAAGCGAGCTATAACACGCAGAAAAAAATAGCAGCACAAGTCTCAGATGAGCAGTTGAGAGATGTCTTATTTATCCTACAAGAAAATGTGTTATTCCTAGCAGACCACCGAATACCAGGTCTTTATCATCCGCGAATCAAATTCATGGATACCTTGAGTTTTCGTGAATTTGGTGATGAACAAGTCAAACAAAACTTGATAAGGTTACATAACGATTATTTCTACACCCGTCATAACGAGTTTTGGCAAGAAAAAGCCTATCAAAAATTACCAGTCATTAAGAACGCAACAGATATGTTATCCTGTGGTGAAGATTTAGGCATGGTACCCGATAATGTCCCAGACGTCATGTGGCACTTGCAAATTTTACGACTGATAATCGAAAGGATGCCATCGGATAATACTCACATCGTCAATCATTTAGATCGGGCGCCATATTTGTCCGTTGTGTCCACATCATCACACGACACATCAACGCTACGTCAATGGTGGAAAGAAGACCCGGCTTTCACCCAAAAATATTACAATGATGTCATGCACTGGTGGGGAAAGGCGCCAGGATTTATGACACAAGAAATTGCGACTGAAATTATTCAACGCCACATGAATTCTGATGCCATGTTAGCCATTTTTCCGTTACAGGATTTACTTGCCATGACCTCGTACTGCTTAGGAGATGAAAGTTTGGAACGAATCAATCAACCCGAAATGCCGTTTCATTACTGGCGGTATCGCAATCACTTATCCAATGAAACATTAATTGCCGATGATGACATTACCTCAAAAATTAAAGGATTAATTGCGATAACCCGACGACATATCGGTAGATAAACTTTTTGAAATTTATAAACAAATTAATAGAAAAAAGGCTTTCATTCTTGTATCCTAAAGATGGAAAGCTTTTCTATTGGCTGAATTTTTAAGTGAAACAGTTGATAGTATTGTCTGATACAGATTCAGTACGCACGGTTGCGGACTATGCAAGAGTCAAGTATCTATATAAAAAAGGAGAACAACATGAAAGTCATTATTATTGGCGCAAGTCACGGTGGACACCAATCAGCATTGGAACTTTTGGACAAGCATCCGGATGCTGATGTGACGATTTATGAAAAAGGGGATTTCGTCTCTTTCTTGTCATGTGGGATGCAACTATTTTTAGAAGACAAAGTCTCAGGTGTTGATGATGTGCGCAACTTTAAGCCAGAAGACATCGAAAAGCGTGGCGGTAAAGTCAAATCACAACATGAAGTTTTGAGTTTTGATGCGGATAAAAAAGAAGTGACGATAAAAAACTTAGTAACTGGTGACGTTTTTAACGAAACTTATGATAAACTGATTCTTTCATCTGGTGTGACACCAGCAGCCTTGCCTGTACCAGGTGCAGATAAAGAAAACATTTTCTTCATGCGCGGCCGTGCTTGGGCACTTGAAATCAAAGAAAAAATGCAAGATCCTAAAGTCAAAAATGTCGCAGTTATCGGCTCGGGTTATATTGGTGTTGAGGCCGCAGAAGTTTTTGCCCAAGCAGGTAAAAAAGTGACCATCATCGATATGATTGACGACGTTCTCGGCAACTATCTTGATAAAGAGTTAACAGATATCCTAGCTCCCGTTTTTGAGGCTAATGGTGTTGCCTTAGCACTGGGCGAAAGCATCACAGGATTTTCAGGTGGAGATGTCGTCACTGGCGTTGAGACAAAGACGGGTACCATTGACGCGGACCTTGTCATTGTTGCAGCAGGTGTCACACCAAACACAGAATGGCTCAAAGGACTAGTTGACCTAGAACCACGTGGTCAAATCAAAGTGGACGATTACCTACGTACCTCTGCAAAAGACGTCTATGCTATCGGAGATGCGATTTTACCACTTAATATTGCAAGTCAACAACATGCACCTGTTGCCTTAGCCTCAACAGCTCGTCGTGAGGCGCGTTATGTTGTTCGTAATATTGAATCAGACACACCAACAGAGAAATTCCGTGGCGTGTTGGGCACAAGTGCCCTCTCAGTCTTTGGTTATAAATTTGCGATGACAGGTCTGAATGATTTTTCAGCAGCTCGTTCAGGTGTACCCGTGACAGGCAGTTTCTTCAAAGACACCTTGCGTCCAAGTTTTGTTAAAAACGACGGCAATACAGACGTCTATGTCAAATTAAATTACGACAATGAAACACATAAAATCCTTGGTGGGCAAGTCATGTCTACCTATGATGTAACAGCACAGATTAATGCTTTAGCCTTAGCCATCACAACTGGCTTAACTTTAGAAGACCTAGCAGAAGCAGATTTCTTCTTCCAACCAGGTTTTGACCGTCAATGGTCACTCTTGAACTTAGCTGCACAAGCAGCTTTGGGTGAGACTAAGTTTTAAGTAAGCATATGAAGAAACAACTCTGACCGAATTGAGGTCAGAGTTGTTTTGTTTTGCTCATATTACAAGTATCAGTACTGCGCTGCGTACGCTCTTGGTAAGAGTAGGGGACTGAAAACATTGTTTTGCCTGTTGCGTCTCATGTTGCACAAAGTGGTATAGAGAAAGTTGGACTAAGAGAGTCTTTTTATTCTTTTGGAAATTTGTCATAATCAATATAAGGGAAGAAAAATGACATAGAAAATATCATTAAAAAAACTTTTGATGGTAACTTTGTTGCCTTTATCCATCGCTTGAAAGCGATGCTTTCAACTATCTTTGCTAGATAAGTAGCTATGTACCACGTGCCTTAGTAATTTATCGCTTAGGCATGGACCATAAGTCTTACCGTACACCTTGTACGCTTTCAACTTATTGCCTATAGCATTGGAGTAGTCGCGGTTAGTGGCTTGGCGGTTCTACCGCTTAGCCGTTGACTTGGCATTGAAGTTGTCGGTTTAGCGACTTACGGAAAAGCTACTGGTAACGTGGCTTGGCGGTTCTACCGCTTAGCCGTTGACTTGGCATTGAAGTTGTCGGTTCAGCGACTTACGGAAAAGCTACTGGCAACGTGGCTTGGCGGTTCTACCGCTTAGCCGTTGACTAACTGACAAAATCAGCTTAAAAATTGTGTTTTGTCTTTTGGTACCTGAGTATCATACGATGTTAGTCATCAATTTTGTAGCGATAAAGACACTGAAAAACTCAGGCAAGATATGCAAAAATATGGTAAAATATAGATAAATACTCTATTTTAAGGACTTGATGATAATGATGAATGATAAACAATTAGTCTCCCAAGCGCTTGCTGCTGTTTTGGATAATGCTTTAAGTATTGATGCTATTAGCAACTTGCTTGAAACGCCTAAAAAATCTGAAATGGGAGACCTAGCCTTCCCTGCTTTTTCACTAGCGAAAACTTTACGCCAAGCACCTCAGATGATTGCGGCTGATATTGCAGAAAAAATCTCGTCAGACGGTTTTGAGAAAATCGTGGCAACTGGTCCTTATGTCAATTTTTTCCTTGATAAATCAGCGACAGCGACAGCAGTTTTGTCAAACATTCTATCAGATGGCACAGCTTACGCGACTTTAGCACAAACTGGCGAGAATGTTGCCATTGATATGTCGTCACCCAACATCGCCAAACCTTTCTCAATCGGGCATTTACGCTCGACTGTGATTGGGGATGCCTTGGCTAAGATTTATCAAAAAATAGGCTATAATCCAGTCAAGATCAACCATTTAGGCGACTGGGGCAAACAGTTTGGCATGCTCATCGTGGCTTATAAAAAATATGGCGATGAGGCAGCCATTCGTCAAAATCCGATTTCAGAATTGCTCAAACTCTACGTACAAATCAATGCTGAGGCAGCGGATGATCCGACTGTTGATAGTGAGGCGCGTGATTGGTTCCTTAAACTTGAAAATGGTGACGAAGAGGCTTTGACCCTGTGGCAATGGTTCCGCGATGAATCTCTGGTTGAGTTCGATCGCATCTATACGGAATTGGGTGTTGAATTTGACAGCATGAACGGTGAGGCATTCTATAACGACAAGATGGCTGAAATCATTGACATCTTGTCTGAAAAAGGCTTGCTAACAGAATCTGAAGGCGCAACTGTTGTTGAGCTTGAAGGATTTGAAAACCCAGCTTTAATCAAAAAATCAGATGGTGCAACGCTCTATATCACCCGTGATTTGGCGGCGGCACTCTACCGCAAACGGACGTATAAATTCGCTAAATCGCTATATGTTGTGGGTAATGAGCAGTCAGGTCATTTCAAACAGCTCAAAGCCGTCCTTAAAAAAATGGACTATGACTGGTCGGACGACATCTACCACGTGCCATTTGGCTTGGTGACAAAAGCAGGTAAAAAATTGTCAACGCGTAAAGGTAATGTGATTTTACTTGAACCAACGCTACATGAGGCAGTCAAACGGGCGCAAGCACAGATTGATGCGAAAAACCCTGATTTGCCAAACAAAACTGCAGTCGCCCACGCCGTTGGGGTTGGTGCCATTAAATTCTATGACCTGAAAAACGAACGTCTCAATGGTTACGACTTCAACTTAGAGGAAATGGTGTCATTTGAGGGCGAAACAGGTCCTTACGTCCAATATGCGCATGCGCGGATTCAATCTATTTTGCGCAAGGCAGACTTCCAACCGGATGCAGTGGTAGGCAAAACCCATGCCTTAACAGATGATGAAAGCTGGGAAATCATTAAGCTATTGCAAGCATTCCCTGACGTTATCGCAAGAGCAGCACGGACTTTCGAGCCATCAGCCATTGCTAAATACGCCATTAACCTTGCGCAGGCCTTCAACAAGTACTATGCCCACACGCGGATTCTGGATGAGAATGTAGAGAAAGACGCACGTCTCGCTTTGGCTTACGCCACTGGTATCGTCTTGAAAGAAAGTCTCAGACTTTTAGGGGTTGAGGCGCCTGAAGAAATGTAAATGCTTTACGATAGAAAAGGTAAAAGCATAATGATTTCGCTTATGCTATAATAAGATTATGAAGAAATTAGAACGTCAAAAAATTATTCGACAGTTAATCCAAAATCATAAAATAGAAACGCAAGAAGAACTCTCGCAACGTCTTTCAGAAAAAGGGATTACAACGACTCAGGCGACTTTATCGCGAGATATTCGTGAGCTTGGCATCATTAAAAATCGCTATGAAGAAGGTAGTTTTTATACGGTTTTTGACTATGAAGGTGAGCTTGAAAATACTGGCTTGATTCGCACGGCGATGAGCTTAATGGATACCATGTCAGCTTATGTCATCAGTGTGAGTCGCGCCATGTTCATCATTGTCGTTCGCACTGGTTTAGGAGAGGCGGACTTGGTCGCTGATGCCATTGACACATCAAATCGTTCAGATGTGCTGGGCACGATTGCTGGTGCAGATACCTTGCTTATCACCTGTCAAGATGAGGCAAGTGCCGCAAAGTTTGAAAGAGACATCCAAAATGCTATCCAACCACACTGATGACCCATCCGCCGATTATGAACAAGCGCTTGCGGCGTTACTATCACAAGTTTCGCAGCACCCGACAATTCTTGCCTTTCAAGCGGCTGAAAAACGCTTGAAAGCAGCTAAAGCGTTATATGCGCTTGAAGTTGAGATGAAAGACCTAGCTAAACAAGCTGTCTTGTTTAAAAAAATCGACAAAGTCAAGGCCTATCAAGAGACCATGGCGCGATCAAAAGTGATTGAGTCACAGCTCAATGATGCGCCTTTGATTATAGACTATCGGCGAAAGTTGGTTGCCGCAAATGACCTCTTACAACATCTGTTACAAAGATTAGAATCACAAATTAACGAGGAACTTTATCGTGACAACTAAAGCATCACAAAAACCTGAAAAAATTTCACCGGGCATGCAGCAGTATCTGGATATTAAGCAAGATTATCCAGATGCTTTTTTGCTATTTCGGATGGGAGATTTCTATGAACTCTTTTATGACGACGCTGTTAAAGCAGCGCAAATTTTAGAGCTTACCTTAACCTCTCGCAATAAAAACTCTGTCAATCCAATACCAATGGCAGGTGTACCACACCATAGTGTCCAGCAGTATATTGATATTCTGATTGATTTGGGCTACAAAGTTGCCATTGCTGAGCAGATGGAAGACCCTAAAAAAGCTGTCGGTGTGGTCAAACGCGATGTCGTGCAGATTGTGACACCAGGAACTGCCGTCGATGCCCTTAACATCGGCAAGGAAAATAATTTCCTCGTTGCCATTGATAGAACGCAAACGAGTTACGCCCTCAGTTACTTGGACTTGGCAACGGGAGAGTTTTTTGTCACATCGCTATCTGATTTTGATGCTGTAGTGGATGAAATCTCTGCGCTTAAAGCGCGGGAAGTGGTTGTTGGCTATGATTTGCCATCAGATGATGTGCAGCGCCAAATCTTTGAGACTCAGCTCAATGTCCTTGTTTCACAGGAGCTGATAGGCTTTGACAATGCCGACTTGATAGATTATAGTTTAGCTGATTTAGAAATTGCAGTGGCGTCAAAACTTTTGAACTATGTCATGACAACGCAGAAACGTCACCTGACGCATTTGCAGGCGGTTCAGCATTATGAAATCAAAGACTTCTTGCTCATGGATGCGGCTAGCAAGAAAAGTCTAGATTTACTTCAAAATGCGCGGACGGGAAAAAAACACGGTAGTCTTTACTGGTTATTGGATGAGACCAAGACTGCCATGGGGACTCGGATGTTACGGTTCTGGATTGATAGACCCTTGGTGAGTGCCTCAGCCATTCAAAAGCGTCAAGCCATTATTCAGACCTTTTTGGATCACTTTTTTGAACGCTCTGACTTGACGGAAACACTCAAAGGGGTTTATGATATTGAACGCTTAGCCTCGCGTGTTTCCTTTGGTAAAGCCAATCCGAAAGATTTGTTACAATTGGCTCAGACATTGTCGAATGTGCCAGCGATTAAGGGTGTGTTGACAGAGATGACCGCTGATGTTTTGACTCAGCTCATTGCGCAATTGGACCCGATGCCTGACTTGCTTGACCTGATTACGTCTGCGATTGACCCTAACGCCTCAGCTACCATTACTGAGGGTAATATCATCAAAAATGGCTTTAATGCGACTTTAGATGACTATCGTGTCATTTTACGAGATGGCACGACTTGGATTGCGGAACTTGAGGCCAAGGAGCGTGAAAACTCTGGGATTAATAATCTTAAAATTGACTACAATAAAAAAGATGGCTATTATTTCCATGTGACCAATTCAAACCGGGAACAAGTGCCAGAACATTTCTATCGCAAGGCAACCTTGAAAAATTCTGAGCGCTATGGGACTGAAGCATTAGCCCGTCTGGAAAGTCAGATGCTAGATGCACGAGAGAACTCTGCGAGTCTAGAGTATGACCTATTTTTACAAGTGCGTAGCCAGACAGAAACCTTTATCGCTCGCATCCAAAAATTAGCCAAAACGATTGCTGAAATAGATGTGCTACAATCCCTAGCCGTCGTCGCTGAAAACAACCATTATATCCAGCCTGACATCATTAAAAATGGGCAAGAAATTCAGATTATCAATGGTCGCCATGCGGTTGTTGAAAAGGTCATGGGTGCTCAGGAATATGTGCCAAATTCGATTGAATTTGATGCGGAGACGATGATTCAGCTGATTACTGGTCCTAATATGTCGGGGAAATCGACCTATATGCGGGAGCTAGCATTGACCGTTGTCATGACGCAGATTGGTAGTTTTGTGCCAGCAGAACAGGTTCAATTACCGATTTTTGATGCCATTTTCACCCGAATCGGTGCGGCGGATGACTTGATCAGTGGTCAGTCGACCTTCATGGTCGAGATGATGGAGGCCAATCACGCCATTCGTCGGGCGACGAAAAACTCACTGATTTTATTTGACGAACTCGGTCGTGGGACGGCGACTTATGACGGGATTGCCCTTGCGCAGGCGATTGTTGAGCACATTCATGAGCAGGTTGGCGCTAAAACCTTGTTTGCGACGCATTATCATGAGCTTGTCACGCTGGAAAATAGCCTGCAGCACTTGAAAAACGTGCATGTCGCGACGCTCGAAGCTAATGGTGAGGTGACCTTCCTCCATAAAATAGAGTCGGGGCCAGCCGATAAATCTTATGGGATTCATGTGGCAAAGATTGCTGGGCTACCTAGTCCACTGTTGAAACGTGCTAAGGTGATTTTGTCAGAATTAGAGGCAGATACACCTAAATTACCAGTCGAAACGATTGCTCAAGAATCACCAACAGACACCCAGCAACTTGATTTGTTTGCAGGATCAGATGAGCTAGCAGATGCCATCCGAAATATTGATATCATGAATTTGACACCGATGGAAGCGATGAATCAGCTGTTTGAGTTGAAGAAGTTGGTGTGAGACCTTTAATTGAGAGACTAATCACGATGCACAAGCATTTCAAACTATTCATAAACCCACGGCAAATGCTGTGGGTTTATTTTATCATATCGATTTAAAAAATAAGTGAATTATGGTAAAATAATAGTACGAAATGACCATATATAATAATTAAGTGATAAAATATTTAATGTTGAATAAAAAACAGAGATAAAAACTTGACAGAAAAGGAGGACAAGCC
>NZ_JXJT01000003.1 GCF_002441885.1 Pseudolactococcus chungangensis CAU 28 = DSM 22330
CCGTCTTAACTTTTCTACAAGTGATATTATACCATAATATCCGCAAGCAATTAATTTTGATTTAAGCTTACCATACTATAATAAAGTCATTCCTAAAATATTTTTTCATAAAAACTCCCAAATAAAAAGGCTATCACTAGCCTTTTTATTTGCTTTCTTCAGTTGCTGCGTTTTATACTGATGATTGTTTTGACCATTTTAGCTGACTCCAAATCTATAGTGAATTGTCTTTGACACTTTCTCATCTGGTAGAAGTGCGATGCTGCCCCATTCTGGATGATGCGGTAAATCCGGCAACTCCTGAAATTCAATCGCTAACCCCAGTTCTTTTGCCATCGGATGATCATTCACTTGAGTATCCCGATCCCACGCACTGACGCTATAAATGATCACACTCCTAGCCTCGCTCGTCACGTCTAGTCGTCTACCACTTGCTTTATCGTACAGGGTAACATGGTGGTCACCCGCATGGTCATCGAAAACAAAAGCTGTATCTAAGCCACTCGGAAGCGCATTTAGCGCATTTTCTACTGGTTTAGCTGTCGTGAAGTCGTAGGGCGTCTCTGCTACTGGTAAAAATAGTCCTGTCGGAATTAACTCGGCATCTGTGTCCAGAATGTGATCAGCTGAAATTTCAAGGATTTGTTGTCGAATATCTGTTTTCAACTCACCACTAAGGTTAAAGTAGCCATGATTGGTTGGATTAAAGAAGGTAGCAACTGGCGACTCTCCTGTGAAGGTAATGCTGAGCTGATTGTCGATTAGGTGATAAATAACCTGGGCAGCAATCGGACCAGGGAAACCAGATTTGTGATCGATATAACTGAAAGTAACAGTGATCTCGTCATCGCTTTCTTGCCAATCTAAATCCCACTCTTGGAATGACCAGCCTTGAGAGCCACTATGAAGCGAATTTGTATTGTCGTTAACTTCTAAGCTTAGGTCACCAATTTGTGCTTGTTTAATCCGGCCCGCGACTGGTCCTACAGTGGCCCCAAAATACTGTAAATCAGTGGCTAATGCGGATATTGGTGTCACATTTAGAACGACATTTTCAGCAATACCCTGCCTATCTTTAGCCAAGACACGATACAAATGTGCCCCATAGGCGACTAATTCAACTGTCAGACTGGCATTCTCCAATCTGACCAACTGGGTTGTTTTTCCCTCACCCATGCTAACTTTTTCGACTCTTACACTCATATTTTTTCCCTTTCTGCGATTTCACTTCATGAAATCTTGAAACTTGCCATCCGCAAAAGTTAGTGACAGACGTTTCTTATGTGTATCATAAACAGGGTAGACTGTACTTAAGTATTATCAAAGACCTGTATGATAACTCTATTTTAGCTTACAATCTATCAAAATTCAATGATAATCAGTTAGTCTTTGAGAATTTAGACCTTGTTTTCAGAAAAGATTGGGACAAATCAAAATCTTGTCTTTTGCATTCAGATCAAGGATTTCAGTATACGAACAAGCAGTATCACAAAAAACTTGAAACTTTTAATGTGACCGTTTCTCATTCTCGTAAGGGAAACTGTTATGACAACGCTTGTTGTGAAAACTTTTTTTCTCATCTTAAAAGTGAATCTTTGGAATTATTTGTACCTGAAAATGAGACGGAATTGATGCAGCAGATTGACGATTTCATTACATGGTATAACTTTGATAGACCACAACTCAAACTAAAAGGCATGACTCCTATTGAATATAGGCAGACATACCTTTGAGTGGAAATGTGTTTTTTTTGAACTGTCTGTTTTGTTTGGGGCTTGACACCCTGTCTGATTTGGAGTGTTTTTTATTTTTTTTTCGCATGATTACCTCTTACTAATCAAATATTTTCTAGCATTTTTATTACCAATACGCTGTATCTTTCCACGTTTACTTCTGATCGTAAATATTTGATCATTCAATCTAGCAACAAAACCATAAACCTTAGGAAATTCAGTCTTATCCTTTGGATAAGCGACATATTTCCCACCAGGAATAGCTTTAAAACTGATACACCCGAACTGATCACTAATCGCTGAAATCGGCATACCATCTTTTTTAACAATTTCATGTCCTCTTTCCTCGATTAAAATGAAAGAAATGTTGACTAATGGTTTTTGATCAACCAATGCATAAAATACAAAATTATAGTTATGTTTCATGCATTGGTAACTCACATATTTGCGCCAAATCCAATAAGCAAATAGGAAGCAGAGAATTGGTATAATACTTGCAAAAATGAACATTCTATACAGATGATAATCTTTTGTCAACTTAATCTGCTGTGTCATTTTTTTTGTTTCAAATCCGACTCGGACACCTGTTACTAATAAACGGTGTGTGTTAATCATATAGGGCGTGCAGGTCAATAACGTTACAAGGTCGCTCGAGTCTTCTATTTTCAGACTGTCTAATTCCGTTGGTAAAATGGTTTTAAAACGTTCAACACGATAGGCCAATTTTTTTCCTGAGACTTCAATATAAAAAAGATCTCCTTTTTTAAGTTTTTCTAAGTCAGTAAACAACTTTTTTTCAGGTAATCCAGTGTGGCCTGTTATAACAGAATGAGTGCCTTTTCCACCAATCGGAAACGACGTACCTTGAAGTACCGTAGCCCCTTTTTCTAGTAAATCATTGTTTGTTTCATCAAAAATAGGAAGACTAACATGGATTGAAGGAATAAAAATAGCGCCAATCATATGTTTTTGAAAATAGGATTTATCTGGTGATTTAGTATTTTTCACCGCTGCTTCAAATGGATCGGCAACCAATCCCAAGCCTGGAATATTGGTCATTTTATTATTCTTTACTAACGCTTTATTGCTAATTTCCATCTCACTTAGACGTCTTTTTTCCTGTGCTTTATACTGTGTCTGCATTTCTTTTTGATAATTATTAATTGAGAGTTGGTCATAGAAATTATTAACTGAGTCAGCAATAAAGGGATATGAAAAAACGATTGCACCTAGTACGAATAAAAAGGCCATTAAACTTTTTAAAAGCAGATTCACTTTTTCATCTTTTAACCTATCTTGATGTGAATTTAGTTTCTTAACACGCATCATACCTCCTTTTTAAACCACAGGATAAATAACAAGGCTAGGAATAATATCCCAGCCTTGTTATGAGTAATTTTTGAAATCACAAAGAACTAATCACATCTGAAATAACTAAACTTCTGCTTGTCCCCTAAATTTTTTAAACCAGATATAAGCACCAATCATCATGCTTGCACCAAGAATTAAGAATGCATAAATCCCTGATCCACCTGTTGAAGGTAGTAAACCTTTTGGTGTATTAGCGACATCTAATTCTGATGTTGCGTATTTACCATGTTCAACTGTAAATTTAATTGTGCCATCTTTCAAAATAACATAGTCGCTAGAAGGTGTTTTTGTTTCATTCAGAACATAGTTACCATTTGTTAAACCAATGACTTTAATTGAACCATTATCATCTGAAACAATCTTAGTTGCTAGAGTTTTTGAATCTACCCATTTAGAGAAGACATACTCATTTTTTGAGTTCGTTGTGAATTCAGCAAATTTTGTTTGGTCTTCATTTGTAACAACAAATTCAGCACCTTTTAAAGTTTTACCAGTTTGAGCATCCTTCTTAACAAATTGATAGCCACCAGTACCTACAGGTTTTGGTGGTTCAATTTCTTGTTCAGCTGAGTTATTGATTTCAACACTTGCTTTATTGCTTTGTAGTTGATCTGGATTAACCTCAGCAGTTAATTTCATATCATAAGTTAATTGCAATTTTTTACCAGCTAAAGCTTTAACATTTTCACTTGTTAGGTTTAAATCAACCGTGAACCCACCATTTGCATATGAAACAGTGTAGTCAGTACCTGAAGTTAACGCACCAACTGTTATCGTGTTAGTGACTAGGGCTAAACCATCAGAAGGCTTATCGTGAATTTTAAAACTTTGAACGGCATTTGGATCACCGATATTTGCTGGAATGTTGACGGTTAATTTATAATTTAAAATATCGCCAGTTGTAACGTTAGCAAAATCTTGACCGTTAATCGTCACATTTGAAAAATTACCAGCATTGCTAAATTCTTTAGTATCTTTAGCTGTTTCATTTTTAGGATATAATTGGATGTTGGTATTAATCACATCTGTTGGTTTTTGAGTTGCATCTAATTTATAAATTGGCATTGCCAAAACAATTGGCACTGCGCGTTTAGTGACTGTGATGTCATTTGGCGTCTTTGTTTCAACAAATAAATAAACATTATATTGATTAGCTTCATTTTTAATTGTTAAATTGCTAAATGTTGCTTGACCATCACCAGCTGTTACTTTTGCATCAACTTTATTTGCATAAGTTGGAGCAACTGATTCTGCATCACTTTGAATTGCTGCAATTGCCGTTTTTTGGTCGCTGTTTTTAATTAATTCATAGTACTTTTCTGTTACATCATAAACAGTAAACTCAGAACCATTTAGCGCTCTACCACCAAAATCCATTATTTCACCGGTATTTTGAATATCTTTAGGTGTTTGACCTTCATCCCAAATTCGCTTGTTAATTGTTACATCAACAACTTTTGGATCAATGTCGTCAGCTGCAAAGACAGTTCTAACTGGTCCAATGAAAACAACTAACAATGTTAAAATTGAAATCACAACCTGAAATAAATTCTTCTTTTTCATCTTTTTCTCCTATATTTTTTTGCCAAAGTAACAAGGTAGTTAAAATAACAACTAAACCAAACACGCCCATGATTGTTTTTGCCTCTCCCGTTTGTGGTAAGTCAGACTTAATCGCTTGGGAAGGGGGACTAGGGGGGGTCACTGGCTTGATCGATGTATTTTTAGGATACAAATTGACTATATTAAGATAAGTGCCTTTTTTTGTTGGATTTTCAATTGGTAAAATAACCAACATCGGTGTCGCGGTCATCTCAACTTGATCTTTAATAGCTGGGCTTAATTTTGTTTCAATCAACAAATAAGCGCTACTTTCAGAACTTGGATTAACAGTTAACTCTGCAACACCATCTTCTCCGTTAACATTTTTTGTGACAACTTCTTGAATCAATGCATTGTAAGGTGCTATTTCAGATAAAAGTGTTGTTTTATCTGTATTTGTCACCTTTTTTAACAAATCTTCTTGTGACATCTTTCCGAGATTATCTGTGACATATTGTGTCGCATCATACACGCTAAATGTCACATCATTTAAACCATAAGTAGAATCTTCATCCATTAAATCTTTCTCGCCCGCATCATTATCATCAACCACTAAACCATTGTTTTGAACAGATTTCAGTTGTTCACTATCTTTAAAGACTCGCTTATGCAAAATAAACGTAACTGGGCTTGTATCTGCTACTGCATTTACTGGTCTCAATAAACTAGCACCCGTTGAGAAAATAATTAAAACAGCTGATAGATGTAGCAACACACGATTAGATTTTTCTAGATTTCTTTTTTTACTTGCTTTTCTATTTCGATACCAGTAGTAACCACCAAGAATAGCCATAAATAGAATGAAAATAGAACTCATTATCCAATACCCCGTTCTACCTGAACCACCAGTAGAGGGTAATAGACCTTTTATCTGATTATCAACAGTTAACTTAATTGTATGATTTTCTACCTTGACGGATTTATCATCAACTTTGACACTACCATCCTGCAAAACTTCTATTTGTATTGAATGTTTTAAAATAACATAACCATCTGGTGCTTTAACTTCTGTTAACGTGTATTTTCCAGCTTTCAAATTATTAAAAGTAAAGGTTGATCCTTCTGAGTCAGCAACATCTGATATTTCCATTCCACTTTCGTCGACCAATTTAAAGATTGCGCCAGATATTTTTTTACCTAACCCATCTTCCTTCGTGACATCCAATCGTAATGGTATAAACTGTTTTATATTTTTAAAAGTGGTATCATCTACTTGCGTACCATCATAACCATCTACTTTAATTTCATTTGAAATTTTGTAATTAAAGTTGTCCCCTTGTGTATTGTATTTTGGTAACCATAAATTATCAACACCGTTTTGTACGGAAGCCAGTTGATTAGTTGTTTTAGTCCAGATATCTTGATCTTGACTGCCTTCGACTTTGACAAAACCAGTTTTCCAAGCATTGGCAATAGTTGTCTGACTTCTCGTTACCTCATAAGTTACACTTGTTGGTCTATGTGACTTATCATTATCATACTCTTCCCAAATTTTCTTAAAATCTAGCTGTATACCTTCGCCTTTTGCAGAAGGCACCCCAAAATTAACTTTATTATCCGGATTTTTATCATTAGGCATTAATGTCGTTTCACCATTCATTTGATACCACTTATTAGGTACAAAATCACTTGTTTCGGTGTTTAGCCTCACTTGATAATGCAACTGAATTTCTTGATCTTTGCCAAGATTTAATCCCGATACATTCAATTGATTATTAGTAATTGTCGCAGTCGGTAGGGTAGTAACCGATGTTGAACCGACACTTCTTACTTCAGCCTCCGTGCTATTATAAATAAACTGCGAACCAATAGGATCTATGATACTACCGTTATTTATTGAATTAAACTCACTCACAACATTTTTAGCCTGTGATTCAAGATAATTTTGCACATCTTGTGCTGTATTCGCATCTTGATATAGGCCAGGTGATGCCAGTAACCCCATTCGGGCACGAATTTCTTGTATTGTAAGGTAGGTATTCGTACTAATATTGGTATAACCTGAGTCTTTACCAAGTTGAATCCCTAAGGCATGGAGTTCAATACCACTATCCTTAATCATTTTCGCTTCTCCAAGCGTTGCAGGCCATGTATCACGTATGATATTACCTCCAACGTTGTATGAAGTTTGCAACTGAGATGTAAAACCTGGTTGATCTAAGTTATTGGAAAATGAAGTACCATACAAAGTACCTCCTACATTAGTTGCTGAAGTAACAACATAGCTAAAAGTTGGCACGCCATCCGTAAGAAGGATCATCATTTTTCGGTTGCCACTTGTATCAGATTGAAGCATTTTACTACCTTGACGAATGCCGAGTTGCGTGAATGTCCCACCAGAAAATGTGGGTGATAACATTTTATTAATATCATCAATATGTCCATCTTTACCAATACTTTGCATGGGCACTTCGATATAACCATTTGCACCAGTCACATATTGTCCTGGACTTGAATAACCTACTAAACCAACATTTACATAATTTTCAATACCTGCTTCTTTAATAGAATTCAAAAATTGACTAACACCAGTTCTTATCGCACCAGCTCGATCACTATAATTATTACTCTCTGATGGCTCCATTGAACCAGACATATCCACCACTAACACAATATCAATTGGTTTAATATCTTTTTGATTATTACCTCGAACATTTAAATAGACATCATATAATCCAGGTGTATTAGTTTCCTTAGCATATTTACGAATTGCGAACTCTGCATCGCTACCCTCACCACCATATTCAATATAAGAATTTTTAACGTCATCTGGATCACCGCTCCATCCAGTATTACCATCCCAATTTACCGAACCATCTATTTTTCCTTGATGATTAATGACCGTTTGATTACCAGTTGGCATCCAACTGTTAGTTGGATAAGTACCATCAGAATTAGTCGTATATTGTGGCATAATATTTGTATAGTTAGTTACAGCAAAAGGTGCTACTTGTTCACTAACATTTGATTGACTAGCTAATAAGGCTGGGGAATCATTACTTTCAGCTATTACTGTAGATTTAGAATCCGACACAGTTGGATTCTCTGTAGATGAGTTTATCACTGAACTAGATTCAGTTGAATAATCATTGTTGTTTTCTGATATAATAGGGGTTTGACTATCTTCTGACACTGTCAACTCATAAAGCTTTCCGATATCTTCTGGCAAAATATCTTCCTCGATGGTTTTATCATCAAATTGCGCATCAGCTTGAATTTTAATTTTGACATTTGAAATCGAACGCTCTGTTGTGAATTGAATAGAACCAGTATCACTAGCGCTAAAAGGACTAACTAATTCTTTAGTTTCAGTTAATGTCCATCCTTTTTCTGGATTAACTAAAATTGGGTTATCTTGATTATCAAAAATTTTAAACTTCAATCGTCTTTCTTCATTATCTTTAGTCGCTTGATAACGATAATGAATTTCCCAAACATTGTTTTCTTGAGATGCAGTGACATTTGAAGTCACGCCTAAATCTTCCTGGTTGATTAATTTTGTTTCTTTAGTTTCAAATGAATCAGCCAAGACTGTGTATCCTTGCCAAATATTTGGTATTAAATTTATAATTAATACAAAAATACTTAGCCATACAGACCATCTCTTCTTCATATCTCAACTCCTTTCTTTAATACTTAGTCACACAGATCATCTCTTCTTTATATCTCACCTCCTTTTTTTAAATACAAAATTATTAATTAAAATAGGTAGTAACACGATAGAATTGATCGTAAAACAACATTAAACATTCAATTTGACGCCAAAATCTCTTTTGATAGATATACTATCTAATCCTCTGAATGATTTACCTCAGTTCTGTATGACAAGCAATAACACCATAAATGCCCGACTTAATCTTGTATTTTTCTTAGAATAATCAATTCTAAGAAAAGTACAAGGATAGACATCACAAAAAAACATTAAAAAAATATCTGACGGCTGATTGACGACTTTTAACAACACTGCAATAGGTTCTTAAAAATTATTCTATTCTATGAGTATGATCTTCTAAACAATACAAATGAAAAATAACAAAAAATACTTAACTATTTTCTAAGTAAGTAACTTTTACAAGAATGAATAAATACAATTTATTTTATTAAATAATCTTTTTAGGTAAATAAAAAAAGCGAATCACTCAACAGTTACTCGCTTTTAAGAAAATCAGTGTCTCGCATATGTTTTCGCAAAGATATATTATAGGTACTATTTTTATTCAGTTAACAATCTATTATTTTCCATTTTTTCAATCATGGTTCTTTTTTGAAAAGTTAAGGCATCTGTGTAAATATCTAAAGTTGTTTTTACTGAGTTATGCCCAAGTATAGCCGAAATGACAGCAATATTTTCCTGCGCCTCTAAACAACGAGTTGCAAAAGTGTGCCTTAATTGATGGAAGTGAATATCAGGTATACCAATCTCCTTCGTTATCTTTTTAAAATGATAGGTTAACAGTCTTGGTTCTATTGGATGACCGTTATTTTCAAAAACAAATCGAGAATCTGGTACTTGACTTCTCCAATTTAAAAGCATCTTTTTGATAACTTTTCCTAATGGAATCATTCGTTCTTAGCTACTTGATTTTGCTCTGCTAAGGGATAGTTGTGTTTTATGCTTACCTTGACTTAAAGGCATTCGCTGGTACGTATGTTTAACTAAGATAGCATCCCTTTCAAAATCAATATCTGACCATTGTAGACCTGAAATTTCACCAATTCTCATACCCGTGTAAAGTGCAAGAAATGTCGGAAAACCATTTGGATTTTTTTCAGCAATGGTCTCAATTTTTCTTTGCACTTCTAAAGATAAAGCTTTCACTTTTGTCTTCTGTTCAGTTGGTATTTGAATACCATCAAATGGATTTCTGATAAGATACTCCGCTTGTATAGCCGAATTAATTCCTTGTTTAAAGATTGCCAGTATAGTTTTAATGGTATTGACCGATAATTGTTGACGCCTCAGTTCAGAAATTAGTTTCTGAATCTGCTCTGAATTTAAATGACAAAGCTGACAATCACCTAAACTCGGGAAAATGTAGTGTTCAATTTTATATTGATAACTTGCATAAGATGAGAGCTTAACTCTATTTTTGGTCTCAGTTTCAAGCCAGTACATTAACCACTGTTTGACTGTACCTGAATAGGATTGTCTGTCCTGATTATCTCTCCGAAACAAGTACTTCATTTTTATTAACTTATCCTGAACTGTTTTATAACTTTTACTATAAACATAGCCATACTGGATTTTTCCATCTTGTTTCCTTCCCTTAATATATCGCCCTTCCCATCGCCCATCTTTACGCTTATAAATATTCTCTCCACGTTTACTCATTTTATTAACCCCTTTTCATATTTATTTTTGACGGCTATTTTGACGGTTTATAACTTCTTTATTTTTACCTCATGCTAATGCACCAAAATGTCTCATACTAGAAAATAAAAAATTCGAAAATATATTTTCGTCAAATAAAACATATGACAAAAATAGTGAACTAGAAAAATAGAACATATCCCCCAATGATACTATTTTTCACCCTCTTTCCTTTCCCTTTCCTCTAAATTAATACTTTTAATTTTCTTCCTTTATGATTCGAATAAGTTAGTTTTTTTTAATTTCAATGTATTTTACCAGTCACCTCACTATTTTAACTTATCTCTGAATAGATAAGTTTCCTTTTCATTAACAACTTAACACTTCCTACATAATTTTAAATTGAACTTTATATATGATACGTAAAGTTCAGTATCAGGCATAGATATCTTGACAGAGAAGATTAAACTCAAATTGATTATTTTACAACTAGAATCTTCACATTTTAAAATTTTCTATCGTCTATACTAACTGATTATCTTTTTTGTTAGCGCAACCCTATTTATAGCTACTTCTAGTAGATAGTTTTTTGTTCCCTAGCATTTTTTACAAATGAATTCTTTTCTAAACAAGTGATTCATTTCTCTACCGTCTAATTCACCATTTACTAGGTCTTATTTCATAAAAAAATTGGTGCAAAAAACAGGCTTGCAAAACTTTTTAAAATTTAGTATAATGTATTTGAAACATAAGTTATTTTTCTTATAATTATCTATTTTTCTTAGAATTGATTATTCTAAGAAAAATAGACATTTTTTTACTTTTTTCCAGAGAATCAGTTTATAAATTAAAAAAAAGAGTCTTCGAATTGAAGGCCTTTTTATTTTTAAATTCGTAAATAATATCATCTTATATTTTACGAAATCTCTATTTGATATTAGCAAATTTAACACCACCTTCAATCGCCTCATCAAAGATAAAGGAACCGTTTGATGTCCGGTCAAGTAGATTTAAGTCTGGTAAATTGATTTCAAATAATTTATCCGTTTGTGATAGCACTTGTAGCATTTGTAATTCTTGATCAGTTTCAGAGAACAAGTCACCACCATAAACGTTTTTCACGGTGCCTGAAGCAAAGACTTTATGTGGTGCTTTTTTGAGATCACGAAGTATTTGTAAGCCACGACCAGCACGGTTTTTAGCTGGAATTTCAGTGAAATTCACACGTTTCAGAGACCCACGCTGCGTCAAAATATAGAATGAATCGGTATCAGCAAAATAACTTGCAACGACAAAATCATCGTCTTTTAAGTTAATAGATTTAACACCTGCTGCTTTTGCACCCACAACTGGCACATCCTGAGATGGAAATCTCAAGGCATAACCATTGTGTGTCACTAGCATCATGTCGGCATTTTTATCGAAGGCAACTGAAACAACGCGATCATCAGCTTGTTTAAATTTCGCATATTGCGCAGATTTAGAGCGGTAAGTCCGCCAAGGCTTGAAGTCAGCAAGCGCTACTTTTTTGATTAACCCAAATTTAGTTGCAACTATCAGCTCGCGCGTCTCTCCATCAAAATCGTCTAATATTTGGACGAATAATATCTCTTCCTCTTGAGAAAAGTTATTGACCAAAGAAGAGCTGTGCGTGCCAATATCTTTCCATTTAATGTCATCCAGTTCATGTATTGGTCGATAGATGACATTGCCAAAGGTCGTGAACATCAGCAGATGCTGTGTTGTTAAAGCCGGTTGATGGAAAATGAGACGATCGTCTTCACGTTTGCCAATCTCATCCAGTTTAGAGGCTGAAAAACTACGTGGCGTTGTGCGTTTGACATAACCAGAACGTGTCACACTGACAATCGTTTCTTCTTTAACGATGAGTGAGGCAGCTTCAACTTCAACTGCGACTACTTCATCCACCAGAATACTTTTACGAGGTTGACCGAATTTCTTCTTAACTTCTCGAAGTTCACGTTTCATCACATTAAACATTGTTTTCTCGTCATTGATGATAGCTGACAATGTTGTGATACGCTCTTTGAGCTCCGCTTCTTCACTTTGCAAAGTAACCACATCCGTATTTGTCAAACGATACAGTTGTAACGTCACAATAGCTTCGGCTTGTGGCTCGCTAAAGTTGTAAGATGCCATCAAATTCTCTCTAGCATCTGCTTTATTATCGCTGGCACGGATGAGGGCAATGACTTCATCCAAAATACTCAGGACACGAATCAGACCTTCAACAATATGCAGACGTTTTTCAGCCTTATCGCGGTCAAAGATTGAGCGAGAACGAATAATATCACGTTTATGGCTGATATAGCTTGATAAAATCGGGAGAATCCCGACTTGACGTGGTGTCGCATTGTCGATTGCAACCATATTAAAGTTATAATTGACCTGTAAATCTGTATATTTGAGTAAATAATTCAGAATTAATTCAGCATCTGCATCTTTTCTCAGCTCTATGGCAATCCGTAAGCCGTCGCGGTCAGATTCATCGCGAACTTCAGCAATGCCAGCTACTTTAGCGTTAACACGAACATCATCAATTTTTTTAACTAAGCTAGCTTTGTTAAGCTCGTAAGGAATTTCAGTGACAACAATTTCTTTTTTGCCACCCTTAAGTTCTTCAATTTTAGTTTGAGAACGAACGACTACTTTACCTTTACCGGTTTCATAGGCTTTTTTAATTTCAGACTTGCCTTGAATAATCGCACCCGTTGGAAAGTCTGGGCCAGGTAGGAAGGCCATCAGTTTATCAACACCCGCGTTCGGATGGTCAATCATATAAACTGTGGCATCAATAACTTCACTCAAATTATGCGTCGGTATGTCCGTCGCATACCCTGCTGAAATCCCTGTTGAACCATTGACCAAGAGATTGGGAAAGCTGGCAGGTAAAACAGTTGGTTCTTTTTCGGTATCATCAAAATTCCATGCAAAGGGCACGGTATTTTTGTCAATATCTTGCAAGAGGTAGGCAGAAATTTCAGATAGGCGTGCCTCTGTATAACGCATAGCAGCGGGTGGATCACCGTCCATTGAACCGTTGTTACCGTGCATTTCCACGAGGACTTGACCCATTTTCCAGTCCTGAGAGAGGCGGACCATGGCATCGTAAATCGAACTATCACCATGTGGGTGGTAGTTACCCATGATATTGCCGACTGACTTGGCGGATTTTCGGTAGCCCTTGTCAAAGGTGTTGCCATCTTTATTCATCGAATAAAGAATTCGCCGTTGAACGGGTTTTAGCCCATCCCGAATATCAGGTAGCGCTCGCTCCTGGATGATATATTTAGAGTAGCGACCAAATCGGTCGCCCATAATCTCTTCGAGAGAAAGTTTTTGTACATTGCTCATAATTTCTTCTTTTTCTTTTTAAATGATTTCAGAGAATTTTTCGATATCTGCTTTGGTACCAACAACATAAAGGACATCGTCCAAAACGATTTTGGTATTATGTCTTCCGATACTGGCAGAACCATCTGCTTTCTTAACAAAAGCGACATTAACATGATAGTCTTGTGTTAGGTTTGCTTGAAATAAGGTCAGGCCGTTAAACTTACTGTTCTTAACGATAATTTTAGCAAATGAATAATCATCTGATAAATCTAGGTATTCGGAGATATCTGGGTGTGCTAAATTATCAGCAACACGTTCACCAGCATCTTTTTCTGGCTGAATGATTTTGTCCGCACCAATTTTTGTCAAAACTTTAATTTGTACATCGGTCGTTGCTTTAGCCACAACGTTTTTAGCGCCAGCCTCAATCACAATCATCGTCGTCAAAATACTCGCCTGTACATTTTTGCCAATGGCGACAACCACACCGTCAAATTTATCAATTTCGACATTTTTAAGCACACGTTCATCCGTCGCATCCGCAATCATGACGTGTGTCGCAATGTCCTTGTAGTCATCAATTTTTTTGGCATCAGTATCAATCGCCACCACTTCATGACCGTTTTTGACTAAACTTAGCACCACACTAGAGCCAAATCGCCCCAAGCCAATCACACAAAAACTTTTCATCTCATATTCTTTCTTTAAAGTCCCAGGTAGATTAAGTCAATCCCTAACCCACAACAATTTCTTCTTCTGGATATTGAATCAATTCTTCATCTATCTTAGCATGGCTACCAAGGGCATAAATGACTGTCATAATCCCAATTCGCCCAATAAACATTAGTACCATAATTAAGAGTTTACCAATTGCAGTCAAATCTGGAGTCAACCCCAATGATAGACCAACCGTCGCTAGTGCTGAAATGACTTCGAAAAAGACATATTCAATCCCATTATTTAGTGGTAAGTCCTCCGTTATCAATAATACAAAAGAGAAGGTAAAGATAATCGCTAAATAAATAAAGATGATTTCATAAACACGTCGAATAATTCGACGCGGAATTTGTCTTTCATGATAAATTGTTTTGAATCGATTACTAAAAATGTAACGAATATTCATCACCAGAACAACAAAAGTCGTCGTCTTAACTCCTCCAGCAGTCGAACCTGATGTGCCACCGATAAACATTAGCACCATAGTCAAAACAAGACTGGCATAGCTCGTCGCATTATAATTACTAAAGGTAAAGCCACCAGAACGCGGTGTGATACTCAGGAAAAAGTTTTGAGCCAAGTAAGTAACTGGACGACCGTCAAAGCTTTTTATATTAAGTAAACTATATAAAATCGTACCAGCGACAACTAAAATAGCTGTCATCGTCAATGCCAAACGAGAATGCAAGGTGATTTTTTTAACTTCGCGAAAATTAATCAAGTCAAACCAGACAATAAAACCAAAAGAACCTGACAGAATCAGTAAACTCATAATCATCAAGACATAAGGACTATCCTTAAATTGAAACAGTGATGTCTCAAATAAATCAAAACCAGCATTAGAATGAGCTGAAACCGAATGGAATACACTAAACCAAATACCTTTTCCCCAACCAAATTTAGGGATAAAATCTACACTCAGCATCACCGCACCAATAAGTTGTGTCACCAAGGATAATTTGACAATGGACTTGACCAATTTATCACCGTTATTGAAACTTGTAAAGTTATAGGCATCACGAATTAGCATTTTTGATTTGAAAGACGGATGTTGCCCTGTCATGTTCAACAAGAGCACTAAGAAACTCATAAACCCCAGACCACCCACTTCAACCATAATGAGAATAATCACCTGACCAAAAGTATTCCAGTGGTCGGCAGTATTCACAACAGCTAAACCCGTCACACAAGTTGCTGAAACAGCCATAAAAAGACTGTCCAAGTAAGAAGTCGCTTGCCCATTTTGGTCCGACATTGGTAAGGCTAAAAAAATTGAGCCAATCATAATTACAAATAAAAATCCGAAAATAATCATCTGTGGCGGTTTCATATTTTTTATCAATTCGGGAGCACGCATCTTATGGCATCACTTCACTTTTCTCTTCAAGCGTAAATTCAACATTATTTTCAATCCATTTACGACGCGGCTCAACCTTATCCCCCATGAGAACAGATACACGCTTTTCAGCTTGTGCCACATCATCTAGGGTCACTTGAATCAAAGTTCTCGACTCAGGATTCATAGTCGTTTCCCAAAGCTGGTCAGCATTCATCTCACCCAGTCCTTTATAACGCTGGAGAATGGCACCCTTGCTAAAGTGCTTGCGAATCTCGTTTAATTCACCGTCAGTCCAAGCATAGGCAATCTTCTCATTTTTCCCCTTACCTTGACTCATTTTATAAAGCGGTGGCAGGGCAATGTAGACATGACCATTTTCAACTAGAGGTTTCATATAGCGATAAAAGAATGTCAGTAACAAGGTTTGAATATGCGCACCATCGGTATCGGCATCGGTCATGATGATGACTTTATCGTAGTTAATATCCGAAATGTCAAAATCTGCGCCAACTCCCGCACCAATGGTGTAAATCATGGTATTGATTTCTTCATTTTTGAGAATATCTGCCATTTTGGCTTTCTCAGTGTTGATGACCTTACCTCGAAGTGGTAAAATCGCCTGAAACTTACGGTCACGCCCTTGTTTGGCAGAACCGCCGGCTGAATCTCCTTCGACGAGGTAGATTTCATTTTTAGCAGGATTTTTACCTTGGGCTGGTGTCAATTTTCCTGAGAGCAAGCCCTTGTCTTTCTTGCCTTTTTTGCCTGTTCTGGCATCATCACGTGCTTTTCGCGCTGCCTCACGCGCATCACGCGCTTTAATCGCTTTACGAATTAGGTTTTGCGATAATTCCGCATTCTCCATCAAGAAGAAAGCTAATTTATCGCTAACAATATTATCAACGATTGGTCGTGCTTTTGGACTGCCCAATTTATCCTTGGTTTGACCTTCAAACTGGAGATGCTCTTCTGGTACAAGGACGGACAGAATCGCTGTCAGACCTTCACGGTAGTCAGAGCCTTCTAAGTTCTTATCCTTTTCTTTAAGCAAGCCTGCTTTTCTAGCATACTCATTCATGGACTTGGTAATGGCTTGTTTCAGTCCTGCCTCATGCGTGCCGCCGTCCTTGGTTTTGACGTTATTGACAAAGCTGAGAATGTTGTCCGAATAGCCATCATTGTACTGAATGGCGACTTCAACTTGGAAAGCCTCAGCCTCACCTGCAAAATACATGACAGGTGTTAAGGTATCCTTATCTTCATTCAGATAAGCGACAAAGTCCTGTACACCATTTTCATAGTGGAAACTAGCTGTTTCAGGTGCGCCGTCAATCTCATTGCGCTCATCTGTCAAGGTCAATGTAACATTTGGTAGGAGGAAGGCAGATTCGTTAAGGCGATCAAAAATCGTGGCATATTTAAAATCTGTCGTTGAGAAAATCGTTGCATCTGGCATAAAGTGGACTTTAGTCCCTGTTTTAGACTTAGGTGCCTTGCCGACTTTTTCCAGCGTTGTCACTGGTTTGCCACCATTTTCAAAACGTTGGCGATAGACAACACCATCACGCGTGATCTCAACTTCAAGATAACTTGAGAGAGCGTTCACGACAGATGAACCAACACCATGAAGACCACCTGAGGTCTTATAGCCACCTTGGCCAAACTTACCACCCGCGTGAAGTACTGTGAAGATAACTTCAACTGTTGGAATACCTGTTGCGTGTGTCCCAACTGGCATCCCACGACCACTATCAGAAACAGTTAGTGAGCCATCTTGATGAATGGTCACCTTGATTTGGTCGCCGAAACCTGACAAAGCCTCATCAACAGCATTGTCAACAATTTCCCAAACCAAATGATGGAGACCAATCCCATCTGTTGAGCCAATATACATCCCTGGACGCTTACGAACTGCGTCTAGGCCTTCCAAGACCTGAATGGCATCATCATTGTAATTATTAATATCTATTGTCAATTTACTTTTCCTTTGGACATACAGTCTAGATTTTTTAAATCAAACCAGAGTTTAAACCCCTCTAGGCTTTCTTCTGATATAATTTTTAAAAAGCTCCATACTCTAGAATACCTTATTTTTTTGATTTTGGCAAAAATCTTCTGATTTAAGCATACACAACAAGTCATTTTGGCAAAAAAACACCTCTTTTGAGATGTCAGACTGTAGACAAAGTAAAAATCTAGTTAAGATTTTTACGAAATACGGAAATTTTTATTTAGAAAACCGACGGTTAAGCTATTTCTAAATTAGAAAATATCAAAACAAACCCCATTTTGGTTTAAAAATGGGGTTTGTCTACAACCTGACACCTCTTTTGAGATGTTTCTTCAATGATTGAGACTTAGAATTTTTTGAGTATACCATTATGAAAAGGGATTCATGAGTTGCTTTTTGATTCTTTATTTGAGTCTATTAATGATACAAATTTAGACATCTCTTTTGTATCAAATCAAAACGCTATCAACTGACAGACTTTTGAATATAACCTGATTTTAATTTACTTAATTTTCTCTTCCTCATAATCACCATTGCTACAAACAACCTGTTTGCCTCCGCCACGAACTTTCTTCTCAACCAAGAACTGTCCACATTTTGGACAATCTCGACCGATTGGTTTATCCCATGAGGTGAATTCACAGTCTGGATAGCGAGCACAGCCATAGAAAATCCGATTGCGTTTAGACTTGCGTTCAATGACTTGACCTTCATGACAAGTCGGGCAGACGACACCAATTTCCTTGACAATCGCCATTGTATTGCGACAATCTGGGAAATTACTGCAGGCGTAAAACTTGCCATATTTACCAAGTTTAATCACCATAGGGTGCCCACAGACATCACAGTCGAAACCGGCAGGCTCATCTTTTATCTGGATCTTTTCAATCTCGGTTTCAGCTTTTTCAAGCTCAACGGCGAAAGGTTTATAGAACTCATCAACGACCTCCACCCATTTGCGCATGCCGTGCTCGACATCGTCCAGTGACTGCTCCATATCAACTGTAAACTCTGTATTGACGATATTTGGGAAAAACTCGACAACCATGTTATTGACGATTTCACCGAGTTCTGTCGGCTCAAATCGCTTAGCTGAGAGCTTGACATAGTAACGACGCTGAATCGTTTCAAGGGTTGGCGCATAGGTTGAGGGACGACCAACACCGATTTCTTCTAGTGTCTTGATTAGCGTGGCTTCACTGAAACGTGCCGGTGGTTGCGTGAAGTGTTGCTCTGGCTTGATATTGTCTTTCTTAACAACATCACCCTCAGCCATTTCCGGCAGCATCTTGTTCTTATCTGCGTCATTATATACAGCCATATAACCGTCAAATTTGACTTGTGAACCATTTGCCGTAAACATGACACCATTTTGCGAAAGATTGACCTTGACCGTATCAAAGATCGCAGGCGTCATTTGGCTCGCCACAAAACGATTCCAAATCAGACGATAGAGTTTGAGCTGGTCTTTGTCAAGATATTTGGCAATGCTTTCTGGCGTGTTGAAAACGTTGGACGGTCGGATGGCCTCATGGGCATCCTGAGCGCTCGCAACATTTTTAACCTTACTGCCATGTTTGCTATATTTTTCGCCAAAGGTATCGACAATATAGCTGGCCGCTGCCGCTTGAGCAACTGGTGAGATACGTGTTGAGTCGGTACGCATATAGGTAATCAACCCTTGATGACCATTTGGCCCTAACGTGATCCCTTCATATAATTGTTGCGCCACAGACATGGTCTTACGTGCTCTAAAATTGATTTTATTCGCTGAATCTTGCTGCAAAGATGAGGTTGTATAAGGTAAGGGCGCATTGCGACGACGTTCTTTTTTATCAACCTTATCGACTGTGAATTCATCAGTTGTCAAACGTTCCATGACTTCTAGCACATCCGAATTTTTGTGTAGTTTCTTCTTCTTGCCGTCAAGACCATAAAAACTACCTGCAAACTTCTTAGCACCTTTTTTGAAATTACCTTCAATTGACCAGTATTCTTCTGGAATAAAGGCATTGATTTCATTTTCACGGTCAATAATTAGTTTTAGCGCAATAGACTGAACACGACCTGCTGACAAGCCTTTTTTAATCTTCTTCCAAAGAATTGGTGAGATTGAATAGCCGACTAAGCGGTCTAAAATACGTCGTGCTTGTTGTGCATCTACCAAGTCTAAATCAATCGAACGTGGTTCTTTAAAAGCATCTTTGACAGCATCTTTGGTAATCTCATTAAAGACGACACGATTCTTATCATGAACATCGAGACCTAAAATATGCGCCAAATGCCAAGCGATGGCTTCTCCCTCCCTATCCGGGTCACTTGCGAGATAGACGGCTTTAGCATTCTTAGCCTCTTTTTTAAGGGTGTTAATTAATGGTCCTTTGCCCCTAATGTTAATGTATTGAGGCTCATAGTTGTGTTCAATATCGACAGACATAGTTGACTTTTTCAAATCACGGATATGTCCAACAGACGCAACGACTTTATAATTGCGACCGAGATATTTTTCAATTGTCTTTGCCTTAGCTGGTGATTCGACAATGACCAAATTTTTCTTAATTTTTGTTGCTGCTTTTTTCTTAGTTGTTTGCTTCGTTGTCGTTTTTTTAGCAGCCGTTTTTTTAACGGTTGCTTTCTTCGTTGTCGCTGTTACCATGAGGTTAGCCAACTTTCTATCAGATTACTCAACCTATGATAACGGCTTTTTTTCTGATTGTCAAGGCAAATATGTTTTCTTATAGGAGAAACACGTTTTTTCTGTGCCAATTTTAGCAAAAAAGCAATCCTGACCTATCAGAATTGCTTATCATCAATTTTCAGACAAGAAATCTGCTGCTGCACCAATCAAATTGGCATCATTTTGAAACTGGCAAACCGCAATTTTGGGCATGATGGTCGCAATTTCAACCTTGTCATAGACGACTTGCAGGGCTGCTTGAAGTTTTGGAATTAGAAAATCAGCCTGAGAAATCCCGCCACCAAGCAGGATAATTTCTGGGTCTAATGCATATTGCAAATTGAAGATAGCACGAGCGAGGCTGTCAAATAAAGTATCAACTGCTTCTTTCGCGTCATCATCACCATTTTCCGCCAAGGCAAAAAGTTCTTGACCAGTGAAGTCTGTGCCGTGGGCTTCATTGTAGTCTTTTGCCATGCGAACTGGGCTAGCATCTGTCGATAAAGTGCGGTCTTTCATGAGCATAAAGCCAAATTCGCCACCCATGAGGTGCGCACCGTGACGGATTTTCTTGTCAAGGACGACTGCCCCACCAATCCCTGTCCCGATGACAAAGAAAAGTAAATCTTGGTAGTCTTTTCCTGCACCATAAGACACTTCCGCGAGCGCCGCACAATTGGCATCATTTTCCAGCGAAACAGGCAGTCTAAAAAGTTCTTCAAATGCTGCTTTGATCGGAAAATTGTGGATATAGGGAATGGCTGATGCGCCGTAAATCACACCGTCAGCCTTGCTTACAGCGCCTGGGCAACTAATGGCAACGCCTGTCAGTTCAACCTGTCCAGCGACCTCAGCTTTAATGGCTTCAAAAGTCTGATAAAATGCGGCTAAGGTTTTAGGTGTATCTTTAACACCCTTGTGGGCGAGTTGACCATTGTCAAAGCTCGCATACTTAATCGTTGTGCCACCGACATCAATGGTTAAAAGTGCCATAGCCTACTTCTCCTTTTCTGATGCTTTTAAGTCGACACTTGATTTGTCAGCCAGTTCTTTAAAGAAATAGGCTGATTTTTTCAAGGTCTTTTCTTGGGTATGAATGTTGACTGAAATCAAGCCATAGCGATTGCGGTAAGAGTTACGCCAGCTGAAACAGTCGATTGGCGTCCATAGATGGTAACCAAAGCAGTTGCTGCCTTCTTCAATCCCTTTATGGACATAGTAAAGGTGTTCTTTGATAAATTGAATCCGATAATCATCGTTGATTTGTCCGCTCTCAGCGTCAAAATAACGGTCCTCACGACTCACGCCCATGCCATTTTCAGACACGAACCAAGCGATATTGTCATAATTTTCTTGGATATTTTTGGCAATGTCATAGAGCGCTCGTGGATAGATTTCCCAACCCTTATCGACATTCATGCGGACACCGCGTTTTTCGTATTCTTCAAAATATTTATTCGGAATCCAATCCACGGCAAGCGAATCTGATGAATATTTGGGAGCCTGAGCACGATTAGGGTGGTAGAAATTCACGCCGAGGTAATCAATCGTATTTTGACGGATAATCTCAAGCTCCTCAGGCGTGGCATCCCAAATCACGTCATCTTTGGTCAGAATATCAACGAGTTCAGCCGGAAATGCTCCCTTGACGGACGCATCCATGAAGAGACCATTTTGCCATAAATCAGCAAAGTGAGCCGCTGCCTTGTCTGCCTCGCTCTCGCTAGCAGGATAGTTGGGCGTCAAATTCAGAATGATACCGATTTTGCCCTCAGGATTTTTGTTAAGCTTGCGGAAGGCTGCGATAGCTTTTGAAGATGCCAGTTGCAAGTTATAGGCAACCTGCACCGCTTTTTTACCGTCAACAAGGTCTGGGTAGTGGAATTGGTAGAGATAACCACCTTCGACAACGACCATTGGTTCATTGTAGGTAAACCAGTCTGTCACACGGTCGCTGAACAGCTCAAAACATTTTTCAGTGAATTTGACAAATAAGGCAACCACATGTTTAGATTCCCACCCCCCATATTTGTGCAAAAGCTCAACTGGTATATCAAAATGGTGCAGGTTCATGATTGGGCGAATGCCTTGTTTGATGAACTCGTCAATGACCGCATTGTAAAATCTAACCGCATCTGGATTGAGCGAGCCAGTCTCCAAATCATCAATCAAGCGTGTCCATTGGATAGATGTTCTGACAGAATTCAGCCCTGCTGCTTTCATCAAGGCAATATCATTTTTGTAGTCATTGTAAAAATTAGATGCCGTATCTGGGCCAATGCCATGCCAAAAATGGTCGGGATATTTTTCAAAATCATAGTCAAAAATATTAGCGTGAGGTTTGTAGAAACGCCCTTCCGTTTGAGGACCAGATGTCGCAGCGCCCCACCAAAAGTTTTTTGGAAAATTAAAAGTTGTCATACTGCTCTACTTTCTATAGAGTTTTAGACATTCTTCAAACATTTTTATCAAACAATATCTTAGGTCACTAAGTCGTTTAAAGAATGAAAACGCTATCTTTTCTATAAATTTAGTCTAAAGGAAACCCTTATATTTGTCAAGAAAATAAGTAAAGATTTCCTTGAACAAACTAAAGCATAACAAAAAAATAGCTATCTCAAAATAAGATAGCTATTGCCTCAAGTCCAATTGTTTATTTTAAAATAATAGCAGCAATCATTGGACTAACAATAACGTAAACAATGCCTGTCACCCCAATAGATAGACCTGCCATCGCACCTTCAATTTGTCCCAATTGCATGGCTGCACCTGTGCCAATCGCGTGACCCGTGCCACCCAGCGCCACACCTTTCGCCACCTTGTCCTTAATGCCAAATAAATCAAGCAGCACAGGTCCGATGACTGAGGTCAAAATACCAGTCGCCACAACGACAACCAAGGTAATCGTCGCCATCCCCCCCATTTTACTGGTAATGCCGATGGCCATGGCGGTAGTGACAGATTTAGGAAAAAGGCTAATCGCAAGGAAAAAATTCATCCCAAAAGTCTTGGCGAGGAGAGCTGTTAAAGTCGTATTCACGATAGCACCAATCATAACACCTGAGATGATGCTGCGCGCATGAAATTTCATGAGTTTAAAAGCTTGAAATAGCGGTATGCCAAGGGCAACTGTTGATGGGACAATCAAGGTATTGAGATAAGAACCACCGATGTAATAATCGCCATAAGAAATACCTGTTACTTTCAAAAAGATAATCACCATCAAGACAGCTAATAATAATGGCGTTGTCGCTGGATTTGTCCATTTTCGATGGATTTGTGCCGCAATAAAATAGGCCAAAATAGACAGGGTAAGCCCAAATAATGGATTTGCTACAACTTCTTTCATTTTCTGTAATCCCCCTCAAAGCGATGTTTGACAAACTGTGTGACAAAACCAATCACTGCGATATTGACAACAATCGCAAGCAATACAATCACAATGATTTGCCACCAATACTTGGAAATAGCATCCCAATGGCTCATAATCCCAACACCAGCTGGAAGAAAAAGAATGGTCATATTTTCAATCATAAATTGACCTGCATCATAAATCTGGCGTAATCTGATCAATCGAAATTTGAGAGCAAAAAATAATAAAACCATGCCAATAATCGAGCCTGGTACTGGAAGTTTGAGTACTGTGGATAAAGTCTCTCCAATGATAGAGAATAAGAGGATATACATAAACTGAAAATAAATTTTCATTGCAACATTGTGACCTTTCTGGTAGATAAGCTTATTATAGCGCTTTTTTCTGAAAATTACAGGAAAAAACGAATTTCTAACAAATAAAAAATCTATCGTTTAACAGATTTTTCATGATATTGATTGACTAAAACTTAATATTCAACAAGGCCATCATTTCATGATAAGCCGTTTCAATTCTCTGCTGTTTATCCTCAGAAACCTGATTGAAATATTTGCCACCCTTAATATAATCTTCTGCTAAATAGACTTGGTAATCATAGGCAGGATACTCCAAAAATGTTCGATTAATTGGCTCTCTTGATACCCATGTTGGATGAGCTTTAATGGCTGTCAAACTTGTTTTTCCGGCTTTTTTAGCGACTTGAACTTCTATGATCACGCCACGTTCAGTCCAATAATTTTCTAGAGTCTCGAAACGCTGATTTGACAAAAGATTTCCCATAGAGTAGATAATAAATTTCTTTTCACCATCTTTTTCAATGATTTCAGTTGGCTCAGCCACATGAGGATGCCCACCAAAGATAATATCTGCACCAAAATCAACCATTTGACGGTAGGTCGTTTCTTGCTCAGGTGTTGCCTCTAAACTGTATTCAACACCTGATTGAGGCATGACAACCACTAAATCAGCCATTTCTTTTGCTGCCTTAATTTTCTTCTCAACCTTGGCCGTATTTAGGTCATTTAAGTACTTGTCGTAATCTTCCTGACTAATACTTGCTTCTATACCATTAAAGCCATAGCTAAAGCCTAGAATGGCAATTTTGATACCATTCACATTTTTAACAAGTATTTTATCATCTGGTACATTGACACCAAAAGTATCAAGTCCTGCTTTTTGAAACGCATTCGCCGTATATTTCAGGCCACTAAGTCCAGTATCTAAAATATGATTGTGTGCCAAATCCAAAGCGTCATAACCTGCATTTTTTATTGATGTTATCACAGATTCTGGCGCATTAAAAATAGGATATCCCGCCAATTCGTAATCTGGATTAATCGTTCCTTCGAAATCTCCTAAAGCTAGATCAGCAGAAGAAATCAATGACGTAATCTGCTCATAATCGTTTGAAAAATCATATTTTTCACCATCAAAAGCACTGCCATAGACAATATCGTGATACAACATATCACCACTCGCCATAATTGTTGCTTTCTGAATTTGCATAGATTCTTTTGACTTTTCGGACTGTTTCGTTCCAGATTTAGACTTGACCTGACTTGTTTCAGATTGTTCTTGTGCTGTTTTTGCTGGATTTAAAACATATTCCCCAACAAATAAAATAACTAATAATATACCTAAAAATAGTAATATCGCAAACAGACGCTTTGGGTATTTCTCAGAACTTTGTTTTTTATCATGCCTAGTAGTCAATCATCACCCCTGGTATCCCCAATATATACCTTTACTTTTCACTCTCATTAATCAGTCGTGCACACAAGATATCTTACATACTGGGCTTATCCTGTTATAAACACTTATACAGCAACATTATAACACAATCAATATATTAATTGTTTATAAAATCTAAAAATACAGCACTAAATGCTGTATTTTTAGTAGGACATTTGAAAGACTTTAAATGTTTGCGATAATGGCTTGCGTAAATTCTGCTGTCGTTAATTGACCGCCTAAATCGCGCGTTGTTTGACCACTTGCGATAGCTTTAGCCAGTGCTGATTTAACAAGTAATGCAGCCTCTCCCCAACCCATAAAGTCAAGCATCATCACACTTGATAAAATCAAGCTTGACGGATTGGCAAGGCCTAAACCAGCGATATCTGGTGCAGTACCATGTGTCGCTTCAAAAATCGCGTGCCCTGTAATGAAATTGATATTAGCACCTGGCGAAATCCCAATGCCACCGACCTGTGCAGCTAAAGCATCAGAAATATAATCACCATTAAGATTAAGCGTTGCGACCACCTGATAGTCTGACGGATTGAGCAAGATTTGTTGCAGAAAATTATCCGCAATCGCATCATCCACATAAATTTTACCTGATGCAAGTGCCTCAGCTTTAGCGACATTTGCAGCGTCAATTCCCTCTAATGCTTTAATATCATTAAATTCATTCACCGTAAAAGTAGGATACTCACTTGCGACCTCATAGCCCCATTTCTTAAAGCCACCCTCAGTAAATTTCATGATATTACCTTTATGAACAAGTGTCACCCGCGTATTGCCATTCGCAACCGCATGGTCGAATGCTGCTCTAACCAAACGTTTCGTACCATCCGGTGAAACAGGTTTAATGCCAATGGCAGAGGTTTTGTCAAAACGGATTTTATTGATGCCGAAGTCAGACTTTAAAATCTCAATTAAACGCAGGGCATCTGCACTTTCACTTTCGAATTCAATACCCGCATAGATATCCTCGGTATTCTCACGAAAAATCGTCATATTAACATTTTCAGGATGTTTAACTGGTGAGGCAACACCCGTGAAATAAGCAACTGGCCGAACATTCGCAAATAAGTCAAAATTTTGACGCAAAGTCACATTCAAACTGCGGAAACCACCACCAATTGGCGTCATCAATGGTCCTTTGATAGCAATGAGATTTTCCGTCAAGCTCGTCAAAGTCGCTTCTGGTAAATAATCACCCGTTGTCTCAAAAGCTTTTTCACCCGCGAGCAATTCCTGCCAAACAATTTTTTTCTCGCCCGCATAGCTTTTAGCAACTGCTGCATTCACCACTTCAATCATGGCCGGAGAAATATCAATCCCCACACCATCTCCATTAATATAAGGAATTTCAGGGTTATTAGGAACACTTAACTTCCCGTCAATCATTTCAATCTTTGCCATCTAACACCTTTTCTAATCCAGTTTATGAAACACAACACCTAGTCAACGCCTAAGCTATAAATCGCTAAGGCACGTTGCCACTAGCTTTTCCGTAAGCCACTAAAATGGCAACTACAATGCCATAGGGAAAAAGATAAATCATAGAACCTGTGCTGGCGCACAGAACCTTATGATTTCCTATTTTCCTACGGTGCTAAACGCGTTTCAACACCTTTTTCTTAATCACCATTTGCAAGATACCGCCATTTTCGTAGTACTCTAAATCAGCTTGTGAATCAAAACGTAGTTTAGCTTGGAACGTTTTGTCGTCTGCATGAACTGTAATCAACTGACCAATTTCTGGTTTTTCAGGGAAATCAAAACTGAAACTTTCAAATCCTGTCAAACCAAGACTGTCTGCTGTTTCACCTGGTAAAAATTGTAGTGGAATCAAGCCCATCATGGCAAGATTACTGCGGTGAATCCGCTCAAAACTTTCAGCAATGACGACTTTAACACCTAGAAGATTAGTCCCCTTGGCTGCCCAGTCACGTGATGAGCCCATACCATAGTCTTTACCTGCTAATACGACAAGCGACGTACCGTCAGCCTTGTATTTCATGGCCGCATCGTAAATCGGTAGCACATCTTCACCATATTTAGTCACACCACCTTCAATACCAGGTGTCAATTGATTTTTAATGCGAATATTGGCAAATGTACCACGCGTCATGACTTTATCATTCCCACGTCGGCTACCATAGGAATTGAAATCACGTGGCTCAACGCCTGCCGCTGATAGAAATTCACCTGCTGGTGATTTCATGGCAATGTTACCGGCTGGGCTGATATGGTCTGTTGTGACAGAATCGCCAAATTTTGCCAAGACACGTAAGTTCATAAGTGGTGCATGACTAGCATTGTCAGCCAAACTCAACGTTTCAAAATATGGTGGATTGGCAACATATGTTGAACTTTCATCCCAATGATAAGTTTCAGATTTTGATGATTTGATGTCATTCCAAGCTTCATTAGCATCAAATATATGTGCATAGTAAGTCTCATAGAGCTCACGTGTAACATATTTATCCACTTCTGCTTTTACAGTTTCATAATCAGGCATGATATCTTTGAGATAAACAGCCTGTCCTTCTTGGTCCACGCCAAGTGGCACCGTTGTTAAGTCTTTTTTGACATTGCCTGCAATGGCGTAAGCAACGACAAGCGGTGGGCTCGCCAAATAATTGGCTTTAACAAGTGGATGAATGCGACCTTCAAAGTTTCGGTTACCTGAAAGAACTGAGGTCACGAGCACGTCTTGATCAAGAATAGCCTCAGACACATCATCAGCGAGAGGACCTGAGTTCCCGATACAAGTCGTACAGCCATAGCCAACAACATCAAAACCAAGGCTTGCAAGTGGCGCCATCAAGCCGGCATCTTCTAAGTAGGCGGTAACGACTTTTGAACCAGGTGCCAATGACGTTTTAACTGTTTTAGGCACTGTCAAACCTTTAGCTACTGCGTTTTTTGCTAAGAGTCCTGCCATCATCATGACATACGGATTACTGGTATTGGTACAAGAGGTGATGGCAGCAATCGCGATGTCACCCTCTTGCATGAGACTGTCAGCTTTGGGTTGGTTAGTCGCAAAGTCTTTTGAAAAAGTCTCAAATTCAGATGCCATTTGCCCTAAAGCAATCAAATCTTGTGGACGTTTAGGTCCTGACAGATAGGTTTCAACTGTTGCCAAATCAACTTCGATGATTTGATTATAAGCTGCTTCTTTTGTTGCATCGTAAAACAAATGATTGGTTTTGGCATAGGTTTCAACTAATGATACTAGTTTTTCGTCTCGGTTGGTATTAGTCAAATAATTAAGTGTTTCATCATCAATCGGGAAGAATCCACAAGTTGCACCATATTCAGGTGCCATGTTGGCAACCGTAGCACGGTCTGCAAGTGTCAAACTCGCAAGACCTGGACCAAAATACTCGACAAATTTACCCACAACATTTTGGTCACGGAGAATTTTTGTCATGGTTAAAGCTAAATCAGTTGCTGTTGCAAGTGGATTGAGCTTACCGACAAAGCGAACGCCAATCACTTCAGGCATTGGGAAATAAGAGGCCTCTCCTAAAATAGCAGCTTCAGCCTCAATTCCACCAACACCCCAACCAAGGACGCCTAGTCCATTAATCATGGTCGTGTGGCTATCTGTACCAAAAACAGTATCTGGGAGTAAAACACCATCTTTCACGCTGACAACATCTGACAAATATTCGATATTGACTTGGTGAATAATACCTGTCGCTGGTGGAACAACTCGGAAGTTCTCAAAAGACTCAGTCGCCCATTTGAGAAATTCATACCGCTCACCGTTACGCTCAAATTCACGTTTGGCATTAAACTGGAGTGCTTGCTCAGAACCTGAATAATCGACTTGTAATGAGTGGTCAATAACCAAATCAACTGATACTTCAGGATTAATTAACTCAGGCTGACCACCTAATGCTTTAACTGAATCACGCATAGCTGCAAGATCGACAACTGCAGGGACACCTGTAAAATCTTGCAAGATGACACGGCTAGGTTTAAAAGGAATTTCTCCCGAATCTAGTGTTTTGCCATCATAATGCTGTAATTTCTCAAGATGTTCTGAGGTAAATTTGACACCATCAAAATGACGAAGAATTCCTTCCGCTAAAATCCGTAATGAATAAGGCAGTTTCTCAATATTTGAAATAGCAGATTGAATGTCAAAATAAGCATAATCAATCCCATTAACCGTCAACATTTTCTTGTAATTTTTCGATGTCATGCGTTCCTATCCTCTATTTTTTTATATTTTTTAGTCGTCAGCACGCTTTCATAAGCCGGACGAATAATTTTATTCATATTCAACATTTCTTCCATACGGTGAGCACTCCAACCAACAATCCGGGCAATCGCAAATAAGGGTGTGTAAAGCTCCTCAGGTAGTCCCAACATTTGGTAAACAAAGCCACTGTAAAAGTCGACGTTAGCAGAAACGCCCTTATACATATTTCTCTCTTGAGCAATAACTTGCGGTGCGAGGCGTTCAATTTTTTTATAAAAATTGTACTCATCATGCAAGCCTTTTTCTTCAGCAAGTTCTTTCACATATGATTTAAGCACTTCCGCACGAGGGTCAGAAACAGAATAAATAGCATGTCCCATACCATAAATCAAGCCTTGTCTGTCAAAAGCTTCCTTGTTCAAAATCCTTCGTAAATACTCAGAGATTTCTGCTTCATCACTAGGATCAGAAATATTTTCCCAAATATTATCTAACATTTTTGCAACTTGGATATTAGCGCCACCATGTTTAGACCCTTTAAGACTAGATAGAGAAGCGACAACAGAGGCGTAAGTATCCGTTCCAGAACTTGTCACAACGTGCGTCGTAAAAGTTGAGTTGTTACCACCACCATGTTCCATATGCAGAATCAAAGCTAAATCTAAAACTTTTGCCTCTATATCCGAAAATTGCTTGTCCGGTCTCAAAAGACGCAAAATATTCTGTGCTGTCGTCAAATTTTCATCTGGATAGTGAATATAGAGACTCTTGCCATTTTCATAGTGATTATAAGCCTGATAGGCATAAATCGCAAGCAATGGAAAATTAGCAATCAAACAGAGCGATTGGTCTAATACATTTTCAAGTGTCATTTCACTCGCCTTAGAATCAAAAGTCGCCAAACTCAAAATACTTCGGCTGATAGAATTCATGATATCACAAGATGTCGCTTCCAAAATAATATCTCGAACAAAATCTTTTGGTAACTGCCGTTTTGCCGCAAGTTCCTGGGTAAATGTTGTGAGTTCTTCAAGCGTCGGTAACTCACCAAAAAGGAGCAGATAGGTAATCTCTTCAAAACCAAAACGATTTTCCGCTTTAAGATGCTCAGATATATCTTTAATATTAATCGCACGATATTCTAAGATACCAGCCATCGGATCTCCATTATCATCAAAGGAATGGATGGCTGAAATGTTAGTCAACCCTGCTAATACCCCTTTACCATTGACATCACGGAGCCCCTTTTTAACATCATATTGTTGGTAAAAATCAAGTGGAATAATCGAATTTTTTTTAATCTTTTCTGTATACTTATTCATGAAATGCGTCAACCTTTCGAATGAATCTTCTGAAAATTTTGATATTGCCTTATTATAATTTATTTTAAAGAAATTTACAAGTTTTTATATATATTCTGTTATCACTTTTACTTTAATAGTTCGTATTTTTGCAAGTAATTATGATATGATGAGTTTTTTCCTATCAAAAAAACTTCATCAGAGGGTCTGACGAAGTTGACTGGCTAATTCTTTAATTTTCCTTAAACGATGATTGACACCTGATTTGCCTAACGGTATCGCTAATTTTTGTCCTAACTCGACAATTGTCGCATCAGGATTTGCCATTCTTGTGACTGCTAGTTCACGCAAATTATCTGGTAACTTGCCATGACTTTGTAAGAATTTGATATCTTCAATCGCAGACTGGGCTGCGTTGACTGTTTTTCCAATATTTGCTGCTTCAAAGTTGGTCTGACGGTTAGCTGTGTTGCGCATTTCGCGGACGATTTTAGCATCTTCATACTTAAATCTCGCGGCATTGGCCCCAATGAGGCTGAGGAAATCTATAATCATCTCGGAATTTGATAGGTAGGTGATAACTCGCGTTTTACGAGCAATTATTTTACTTGCGATATCAAAATTTTCAAGTAAATACTGCAAGTCAGACGCATGTTCCTCATAATATGAGGCAATCTCTAGATGATACTTGCCATTTTCAGGATTTGTCACACTTCCACTACTCAAAAAAGCGCCACGTAAGTAGCCAATCGCTTTTCTTTCGTCGAATTTAACAGTATCAGGGACCCCATGATCAAGTAAAAGACTATCCGCCAACTCAAAACGGTCGAGGACTTCTGACACATTGTCTGTCACCATTAAGGTGTAAACGCGATTTTTAGACAGGGTGGTCTTTTGGTGTGTTTGAATGACAGATTTGATGCCGTATTCTTCTGATAAGGTCGCATAGATATAGCGTGCGGTTGTGGCATTTTCCGTCGTCACAGAGAGTGTCAAACCGTTTGAAAGTCCGAGGACACCATTCATTCGAATGAGTGCGATGATAACTCCGTCTGTCCCTTTTAACTGGGTCAATTCTTTCTTCACATCAGCTGAAAAACTCATTGACTGCGACGCTCACTAATTCTCATGATTTCTTCAGTGACTGCGTCACCATTATGGAAGGCACCTCCGTCTACTAATTTCAAGAAATTTGCGGAAATCACGCGGACATTCTGAGTCTGTAATCCTTTAAAATCATGCGTCACTTGGACGAGATATTCGTCGAATTCATTGGAATTCATGTAGGCATCTGGAACTGGCTCAACATTAACCAAAACTGTGTCAATAAAAGGTACACCGACATGTTCATGCAAGATTCTAACATGGTCAGCATCTGTGAAATTTTCAGTTTCACCACGTTGCGTCATAATGTTGCAGACATAGACAACTTGAGCTAAGGTTCTCACAAGTGCCTCTCGAATTTCTGGAATGACGACATTTGGTAAAATTGACGTGAAAAGACTACCTGGCCCCATAACAATCATATCTGCTGTCATAATCGCATTAACAACATGGCGAGACGCAGTTGGCTGTTCTTCATTACAGGTATTAGTCACATAAACATGATCAATTGTGCCTGAATAATCCGCAATCCGACTTTCACCAACGATTTCTGTTTTATCCTTAAACACGGCATGTAAAGTCAGAGCTGATTCACTTGAAGGCAAAATACGACCTTGCACATGGAAAAATTTAGATAAAATTTTAAGGGCATTGTAAGTCGAACCCTGCATTTCAGAAACGCCTGCGATAACTAAATTGCCAATAGGATGACCACTAAGTGGACCATCCTCAGCTCTAAAACGATATTGGAAAATCTGCCCATACACGCTAGGCATATCACTCATGGCAACTAGCACATTACGTAAATCACCGGGTGGTGCAATATCAAGTTTGCCTCTTAATTTGCCTGAACTCCCACCATCATCAGCAACCGTCACAATCGCTGTTAACTCGACATCTTCTTTTCGCAAAGAAGCTAGAATAACTGGAATACCTGTACCACCGCCAATGACAACAATTTTTTTCTTTCTCATGAGCGGTTTACCGTTTCCTTTCTTCTATCTTTATCACGATGACTGAGATTAACTAGCCAGCCATTAGTAGCTAGTTCTTCTGAGATACGTTTAGCAAAAGCGACACTTCGATGCTGTCCGCCAGTACAGCCAACAGCAATCATAAGCACTGATTTTCCTTCTTTTTCATAACCCGGAATAATCGGATTGAGCATGGTCATCAAATTTTGATAAAAAGCCTCTGATTCTGGTGCATCCATGACATAATGATAAACGGCATCATCAAGTCCTGTTTGATTACGTAATTCTGGTACATAATGCGGATTAGGCAAGAATCTGACGTCAAACACTAAATCAGCATCTAAAGGCAGACCATACTTAAATCCAAAACTCATGACTTCAATTCTAAAGGCAGCTTTAGTATTTTCAGTCGCAAATTGTTGAATAATTTGTGAGCGCAGATTTCTAGGTGTTAACTCTGTCGTATCAATCACATTTTGTGAAAATGATTTTAAAGGTGATAATAATTCTCGTTCTCGCATGATACCATCCAAAACACGACCATCTTCAGCAAGAGGATGACTACGGCGCGTTTCTTTATAGCGCGCAACCAATTCTCCATCAGAACTATCCAAAAAGAGCAATCTAAAATCAACTTGTGGATTATCTGAAAGGTCATTGACTATGTCAGATAAGGCATCAAAAAAGCTACGGCTCCGCATATCCACTACCATTGCGACTTTATCAATATCTGAACTTTCAGAAGTTGTCAATAAACTAATAAATTTTTCAATTAGGTTCGCAGGCATATTATCAATTGTAAAGTAGCCCATGTCCTCAAAAGATTGAATGGCGACCGTTTTACCAGCACCGCTCATCCCAGTGATAATCACTAAATTAATTTTTTTCATTTGAAAAACTCCTTTTCGTTTTGAGCAATAAGTAAGACCAAAATACCATGTAAATCACACCAAAAATCATGAAACATAGCATAAAATAGTTTTCGGGTAGGATGTTAATGATTGGATCTGTGGCAGGATCAAAAAGCCAGGTGGCATCTCGAAAAAAAATACGATGAAAACTAATAAAAATCGAGTCAAAGCCACCGAATAAAGCCATAACTCCGATAAAAACTGGAATGACTAGGCAAATTTTTATACCTTGATAGAACTGGATATAGCGTTTTTTCTTGATAAACAAAAATGTCGGAACCAGTAAAATCACGGTTAGCAAAATGGCTAATAGAAAGAGTTGCTTTACATCAGCAAAATGTTTCAATCCTGCCTGTGAACTCGTAAAATCTGGCATGTCTAGCTTTGAGATAACCGGGTTAAGCAAGTAACGCATCAATTTATCAAAATTATAGCTAATCGTTTTTTCACTCAGATAGGTCAGTTCTGGTAACTGAAAAATATTGACAAGACTATGAAATAAAGGAATCGCCGCTAAAATCGTGAGAGTAGCACTAGCCGAAATTGACCAAATTATCGTCAGCAAAAATTGAGCTTTAGTTTTCATAAATCGCTACTCACATTACCCAATCATCCAATGTTGCGACAACATGCGTTGGTGCAATCGGTAAATCTGGTACTTCTTCTGCTCCGGTAAACCCTGTCGTGACAAGCAAAGTATCAATATCATTATCAATACCAGCTCGAATATCTGTCAAATAATTATCACCAACCATCAAGAGGTCACGTCGAGCAATCCCGATTCGCTCAACGGCTTTATTCATAATAATTGCATTTGGTTTGCCGATGAAAATCGGTTTGACCCGTGTGGCAACTTCCAATAATTTATTGATACTGCCCGCACCAGGTAATAAACCACGCTCTGTTGGAATATTTAAGTCAGGGTTAGTCCCAATAAACATGGCACCTTTGGCAATCGCAAGCGTTGCTAGCGTCAATTTTTCATAGGTCAAGTCATTATCTAGCCCTACGACCACATAAGCAGGATTTTCAGTATCCCGTTGGTAGTTACCATAAATCGCAGATTTGAGACCCGATTCACCAATGACATATGCTGTCTTTCCTTTTGCCATGTCATCCATATATTCTAATGTTGCTAGAGTCGCAGTATAGATTGTGTCTTCAGAAGTTGTAATATCGAACTTCTCTTGCAGTCTTGCCTGAACTTGTGCCGGTGTTTTTGTTGTATTATTGGTCACAAATAAATATGGGATATTTTTTTCTTGCAGACGTTTGACAAATCGTGTTCCCGCTTCAATCCGGTCTTCTCCAAGATAAATCGTACCGTCCAAGTCAATCAAATAGCCTTTGTATGTCGTCATCTTATTTTTTTCTCCAAGTCATCTCAGCCTGAGCATGCTTACCTTCCGATGTAATGTCGTGAAACGATTGCAGTCCCACCAAGTCCACACGTGATGTCACGGTAGTGCCGTAAAGTACTTCCTTACTGTATTTCAAATGAATTCTTGACGGTACATGGCTACTCAAAAAGTCATAGCCCAAGACATCTGTCATCCAGTCAAAATACTTACTATTATTGACATGCCCATTTTGGTCAATGTCGTTGAACCTCACGTGATAACTTTTTTCAAGTGTCGTATCTGACAAGTCCGTATATTTGTGACCACGAACAATCTTCGAGATTTTCTCAGACTGATAAGGGGTGACAATATCATCCTCGACATGCGCCACTTTTCGACTCGTGGTATCAATTAACACAAAGGTCGAATTAATCGTTAGGAGCGTGTCACCATTTTCAGCATAAAAAACAAAATCTCGGTAGCAGAAAAATTTATTGTAGGATTTAGCGAATGTTGCCATTGTAATAATTTCACTAAACCTAGGCAAACGCTGAATGGTCACATCATATTCGACCACAACCCAAGCGTAATTGTAGGTTTCTTTTAACCAATCATCGCTAATGCCGAGATTATGAGATTGTTCACCAGATAGTTGCAAGGCAATATTGAAAAGACTGGGTAATTTCATGTTGCCATTAGCATCAGTTTCATAGTAAGGAACTGTATATTTTTTCGTGTAAGTTAACATACTCTTATTTTACCAAAAAAACGCCGAAATTGGCGTTTTAGTTATTTGATAGGTTGTCCATGATTAAAGAGTTTATTATAGTCTTCAATATTTGTGACGCGATTAAAGTCTAGATCCCCCGCAAAACCATTAAGACGACCTCGACTGGTATATTGATGCAAATCATAGGGAATAGTTGTATTAGGTGATGTATCCCAATACCCCGTATCACCACCGTAATGTGCCAACCAAACACTGCTAAAAGGCGTAACATCTAATTGATTGGCTGTGATAAACCAATCTTGTGTATAGATACCAATATTTTTAGCACCAAGTTTAGCTAATTCATCTCGAAAAGCCTCGATGCCTCGATTAAAATTTGTTGGCATCGTCACTTCTTCAACATCTAACCACCAATAAGTTGGCTTATATTTTTCAGCACGCTCATAAAATTTCTGGGCTTCCTTGCGCATCTCAGATTCAGAATTACCATTGACAAAGGCATAGACAGCAACTGGCACATTACGTTTTTGAAATTCTTCTATATGTGTATCCATCGCCTTATCTTTACCATTCTCAAAAGCAGCATTATTTTTCTTCTTCATACTAATGCCATGCTGCACACGAACAATAACACCATTGACCTGTTGTGACAAAGTATCATAGTCCATTTCTGACGGTAATTGCCAACCAGAAATATCGATAATCGGCTTTTTAAGGTCGACATCATGATTCAGAGATACCATCGTAACCGTATCATCTCCAGTATTGTTATTTTTTGTAATATTTAACTTAAGAAAAAGCGCAACAAAGGCTAGTGAGAAAAATAGAGCCAGCAAAATCCCTGGCGGCTTCAAATGTTTTCGCATCATATTCATTATTACATTATATCAAAAAAATCTAGTCATCGTCTAGTATAAACGCCTCAAATACATCATTACCAAGCATTAAGCCCTGACGTGTCATAAAAATTTGTTCTCCTGATTTTTCAAGCAATTGCTTTTCTATCAGATTAGCAACTATTTGTCCATAAATTGAGTCAAAATCTTGGTAAAATTTTTCAGAAAAATGTTGCGTATTCACACCGGATTTTTTCCGTAAGCCTAAAAAGAGCTCCTCCTCCATCTGTTCTTTCTGCGTGAGTTTTTCTTTGACAGCTTGCTTATCCGTATGTTGCAGATAATGGTGAATTGGCACATGGTTCTTATAGCGCACACCATCAACATATCCGCTAGCCCCTGCACCAAATCCATAATATTCTGCATTATCCCAGTACATGAGGTTATGCGCACTCTCATAACCAGTTTTCCCAAAATTCGAGATCTCATAATGCGCATACCCCGCAGCTTGCAAGCTATCAATAATATAATTATACATCTCAAAATCGGTATCTTCACTTGGTAAATCAAGTCGACCACGACGCATTTTATTCATGAAAATGGTGTGGTTTTCAAGAATCAGTGAATATAGAGCAACGTGTGGTAAATTTAAACTCAGAATATTTTCAATGTCTTTTTTGACATCAGCCATGGTCTGACCAGGCAGCGCATAAATCAAATCAATTGTGATATTATCAAAGCCTGCTGCTCGAAGTTTTGCCACATTATCAAAGACATCTTGCGAGTTATGACTACGTCCAATTTTCTTGAGAAGTTTGTCATTAAAAGTCTGCACCCCAAGCGAAACTCGGTTGACATGATTTTTTTTCAGAACCGCAATTTTATCATCTGACAAATCACCCGGATTAGCCTCCACTGTGAATTCTTGTAACGTCGTCAGGTCTAAATTTTGAGTCAAACCCGCTAATAATCTGTCAAGTTGGTCAGCAGTTAAAGCCGTTGGTGTGCCACCACCAATATAAAGGGTCTTAAGTTCAGAGATTTTTTCTGTAGCAACTTCTTCCAAAAGTGCCGTAATATAAGCATCTACTGGTTGATTTTTGATATAAACCTTAGCAAAGTCACAATAATAACAAATTTGCGTACAAAATGGTATATGGACATAGGCTGAGCTCGGTTTGTAACTAACTTTTTTCATTAATATTCTTTCATTTCTTCTTGATTTTGAACAAGTCTCATGGTTCATTATGCTGTTTTTAGCTTATCATGTCAAGTTTAATCGCCTTGTCTTTATTGTAGGCAATAAAAAACTCAAGTCCTCAGACTTGAGATATGTTTTATCAGCTTGCTTGATAGCCAAAATAACCCAATTTTAAAACTCACGAGATAATTTTTCATCACTATTCATTTGTGTAATCAAAGCATCAACACCATCAAACTTAATCATACCACGAATCAGTTTTAAGAAATACACTGTTACTGTTTCACCATAAATTTCATCATGGAAATCAAAAATATTGACTTCAAGTGTCTTATTCTTACCACCAAAGGTATCATTATAGCCAATAGAGGCCATGCCACGGTAACGTACACCAGAAACCTCAATATCGACAATATAAACACCAATAGCTGGTAAATATTGGTAATGTTTAGATTCGATATTAGCAGTCGGATAACCAATGGTGCGCCCTCTTGCCTCACCATGAACGACTATCCCAGATACCTCATAATCGTAGCCTAAAAGTTGATTGGCAAGGCTGACATCACCATCAAGAATCGCTTGACGAATTCTAGTTGATGATATCTTTTCACCTGCATCTGACACTTGCGCAATCTGGTAAGACTCATAATCAGAAAACTGACCGATGTCGCCATGGTCTGAACCAAATTGGTAGTCAAAGCCAACAACTATCGCAGCGATAGTCAAATGACTCACATACTTTTGAATAAAATCATGGCTGGTTAACTTAGCAAAATGACTGGTAAAATCTGTCAAATAAAGGAAATCAACACCCATTTCTTCAAAAAGTGCTAGGCGTTTATCTGGTGATGTCAGATGTTTAAATAAATCTTTATTAAATTTTTTAAAAACAAGTACCGGACTCTCAGGAAACGTCAGCACTGAAATACTGGCATTTTTTTCAGCTGCCAAATCACGTGCCTTATCAAACAAGGTCTGATGTCCGCGATGCAGACCATCAAAATACCCTAAAACAAGTATTGTTGGGGCTGAATCGAGATTTTTTTCGTTAAATTTAATCACTTTCATTTGATTACTTTCTTAGGTTTGTAAAGTTGACCATCTCTTTGTTCTAATATTGCGATAAGCTGACCGTTTTGAATACCTGCGACAATTTTGTTCTCAGCAGTAACCTTGACGAAACGCCCAAAACCAATCTCTGAAACTTGCGCCTCAGTCAATTCAACTTTTTCTAAATCAGAGATACCGTATTCAATAGGTAAGAAAGCCTCATCTATCCGATTTTCGGCTTTAAGTTGCTCAATTTCTGATAATTTAAATGCCTTGTCAATCGTCAAGCCAGCTGATGCTGTCCGCTGTAAGTAAGACATATGACTGGCAAAGCCAAGTTTTTCACCCAAATCAACAGCCAGAGTTCTGACATATGTCCCCTTGCTACAAACAACACGGAAATCAAATCTAACCAGTCCATTTGCCGCATCAAAAGTGGGCTCAGAGGTTCTGACAAACTCTGAGATTACAACCTGTCGCTCCGGTCGGTCAACTGTTTCACCAGCACGCGCATACTCATAGAGCTTTCGACCATTGACTTTAACAGCTGAGTACATTGGTGGAATTTGTTTAATTTCGCCGACAAAGTCGGCCATGGCAGCATCAATCTCTGTCGTCGTTGGCATGTTTAGAACGGGAGTAGATGCGACCACTGCACCACTTGCATCCTCTGTTTCCGTCGAATAGCCTAGGGTAACTTGCCCCTCATAGACTTTTCCGGCCTCAGTCATGTACTCAATCACGCGCGTCGCTTTGCCGACAGCAATCGGCAAAACGCCAGTCACGTCAGGATCCAAAGTCCCACCATGCCCAATTTTTTTCGTCTGTAAAATCTTACGTAGCTTGAAAACGACATCATGACTCGTCATGCCCGCTTCTTTATAGATATTTAAAATTCCGTTAACTATCATTTTGAGTCCTTGTTTAGATTGGCAAATTTCTCAGCCATGGTTGGATTTTTCTTAGTTAATTTTTTGACCGATACATCTTCTAATTTATTATTCGCTAAACGCAGCTGATTTTCACTGGTTAAAAGTGCTTTTTTAACTTCTTCCATTCGTTTGATTGACTTGTCTATCTCATCAATTGCCTTGGCGAAATTTTTGCTTGCTGAATTGTAATTTTTAGTAAAGCCTGTTTTAAAGATATCTAAGTCCGACTCAAATGTCGTAATATCAATATTTTGCTCAAGAATTAAGGAAAGCTCTTGCTTATAATCCAGTGAATTCATAGCAGCATTACGCAATAAGCCGATTAATTGAATAAAAAAATTAGGGCGTACAACATACATTTTAGCATATTCATGCGAAACATCCACAATCCCAGTATTAAAATAATCATTATCGGATTCTAGCATGGTCACTAAGACAGCATACTCACAATTTTTTTCGTTGCGGTCTTTGTCCAATTCCTTATAGAAATCTCGGTTTTTATGCTTGGTTGCAGTTTCATCTCCTTCATTTTTCATTTCAAACATGATGGAGATGATTTCATTGCCATATTCATCATGTTCACGGTAAATAAAATCGCCCTTACTGCCTGTTCTAGCATCATTATCCTTTTCAAAATAAGCTTTTGGAAACATGGTGGCGCGCACTTTATTGAATTCATTTTCAGCAAAATTCTCGAGACTTTCGCCAATGGCTTTAGTGGATTGTTGTGCCTTGAAATTTTTGTAAAACTCGACTTCATCAGTTTTAGCTTTGAGTAAGACTTCATATTCTGTTTTGACCGCATTTTGTACGATTTCCTGTTCTTTCTCTGCCAAAATGAGCTTCGTTTTGACCGCATCACGCTGGCGAGCAACCTCGGCTAATTCTTTTTCTTTCTCAGAAATCGTTTGTTGCAAGACTAATTCTTTTTGCGATTCCAGAGTTGCCAACTGAGCTTTTAACTCTGAAAATTCGTTTTGAAAAGCTGCTTTGGTTTGTTCTTCAACCAATTTCACTTCAGCTGACTTTGATGCTGCCAAATTTTTATTTTCCAATTTAGCTTTTTCCAATTGATTTTGAAGTTCAGATAACTTGACCTCAGCTTGAACAGCTAACAATTCCTTTTCTTTTGCCAATTGCGTATGAATTTCTTGTTCAAACTCATGTGTCCGAACCTGGGCTAAAATGTCCGCAAAACCAGATGCATCAACCGTAAATACTTCCCCACAATGTGGGCATTTGATTTGATTCATTTATTCTCCTAAGATCATTCATACCTAGTCACTTTTCAACCTTTTCAATCGGTGCCATCTGCGCCAACAATCGTTTCAAGCCGACTTCTGGGAAGGCGATTTTTAGTTCCATGTTAGAGCCTGTGCCTGAAACATCTAAGACCATGCCATCCCCCCATTTTTTATGGTGGGCGGTGTCGCCGATGTGCCACTCTCCGACTGGTTTAGCAACAACACCTTGTCTTGCTGAAACTGAGGCAGTCGATGATACTGCAGATTTCCGACCCTTAATAGCGTCTGCTAAGCTGACACCTGAACCAAATTGTCTTGTCGTACCTGAGTTTGCTGTTTTATAAGTTGTATTAAAGGCTGTATTAGCTTTTCTCGCTTGACCGGTATAGGTCAATAAATCGTCGTCAATTTCACGCAAGAAACGAGATGGTTGATTATAGCTCGAGCGACCAAAGAGCATGCGGGAACTCGCATTTGTCATATACAAAACTTCCTCTGCTCGTGTAATGCCGACGTATGCTAGTCTGCGTTCTTCTTCTAATTCGTCTTCATCTTCGGCTTGCCGACTGAGTGGAAAAATGCCTTCCTCCATGCCAACGAGAAATACGACTGGAAACTCTAATCCTTTAGCTGCGTGCAAGGTCATGAGGGTCACTTGCGACGTTTCATCGTAGCTGTCGGTATCTGCGACCAAACTGAGGTCGTTTAGGAATCGGCTAAGTTTATCTAAACCTGTCTCGCCTTCAACAGCGTTTTCAGCTTCCTTGTCATCAAAGTTTTTGGTAACGGTCAAGAATTCTTCGATATTTTCCAGACGATTTTGTGCTTCAAGACTAGTTGTTTGAATTTCTAGCGCTTTTTTATAGGTGGTTTTATCTAGGACTTTTTCGACTAACTCAGTAATGGTAAACTGATCGACATCATCAGCAAGATTAAGTAAAATATGCGCTAGATTAAAGAGTTCTGATGCTGCCTTGCCTTTAAGCGAGCTGAGCGTCACATCGCGCGCTGCTTCCAACAAAGAAACATCTTGCTGGGTCGCAAAATCACGAAGTGTTTCAAGCGCCTTAGGACCGACACCACGTTTAGGTTCATTGACAATTCGTTCAAAAGAGATATTATCACGAACATTGGCAATGACATTGAGATACGCTACAATATCACGAATCTCTTTACGAGAGTAGAATTTAGTGCCACCGACCATGGTGTAAGGAATGTTAGATTTAAGAAGTGCTTCCTCGATGGCACGAGACTGGGCGTTAGTGCGATACAAAACAGCGAAGTCTGAGTACTGCCGCTTGTTTTCTTGCAGTTCATGGTTAATTTGCCCCGCAACAAAATTGGCTTCTTCACGTTCATCACCAGACCGGTGATAAATGATGTTTTCTCCGTCCGCATTTTGCGTCCAGAGTTTTTTAGGGCGACGTTTTTGGTTGTTATTGATAACTTCGTTGGCAGCTTGCAGGATTGTTTTAGTTGAGCGATAATTTTCTTCTAACAAAACGACTTTAGCCTCGGGATAGTCCTGCTCAAAATCCAAAATATTTTGCATATCAGCGCCACGCCAGCCATAAATAGATTGGTCTGCATCCCCTACGACACATAAGTTTTTAAATCGTTTAGCTAACAGCTGCACCAATTGATACTGGGCATGGTTGGTATCTTGATACTCATCAACGTGGATGTACTGAAATTTCCCTTGATAATAAGCGAGAACATCTGGATTTTTATCGAAAAGGAGAATCGTGTTCATAATAAGGTCATCGAAGTCCATAGATTCGCTGCGCTTGAGTTCTGTTTCATAGCGTTTATAAGCTTTGGCGACGATTTCTGAATACAAATCGTTGGCGTTTTTAGCGTAGCTTTCTGCAGTAACTAAATCATTTTTACTGTTAGAAATTGTGCCTAAAATCGTACGCTCTGTAAACTTTTTCGGGTCAACATTGAGCTCTTTTAAAATACGTTTCATCAAGGTACGCTGTTCACCTGGGTCAACAATCGTGAAATTGCGGTTATAACCGATATGGTCTGCATCACGACGGAGAATACGGACACACATACTATGAAAAGTTGCGATAAGCGTATCTTGTGTGCGAGAGTTAAGGTCAAACGCCCGTTCGCGCATTTCTCGTGCAGCTTTATTGGTAAAGGTAATCGCAAGGATATTCCAAGGATTGACCATTTTTTCTTCTATGAGATAGGCGATTCTGTGAGTCAAGACACGTGTCTTACCAGAACCTGCTCCCGCCATGATTAAAAGTGGGCCTTCTGTTGTCTGTACCGCCTCAGCTTGGCGATCGTTCATACCTTGTAATAATGGATTCATTTTACTCTCTTTTCCTGTTTGACATCTCTATTATTATAACATAAATGACTGAAGGTGTAGAAACAGTAATATTTGAAAACAACCCTCATTTTGGCATCATAAGTATGGTGATATTGCCGCTCAAGTAGTAGAAAAATTAATCCCTAAAATAAAAAAGTAGGTCAGAATCCACAATTTTCTAGTCTATTTTTTAGAAATTTCTTGTTTGATTGATGTCTCAACTTTTTTATCATTAGAATAATAAGTGGGTAAACTATTACTGGACTCCATAACTAAAAGAGTGTTATTGGGATACTTTTAAGCATGACAAATAGATAATGATACCGATAAAAAGTTACCATACTTGTCAAAATGATAGAGCTAAAACAGGTATGACAGTCAAGTGCACCAATTTGAGATACTGAAACTTCTCTTCAAATTTAAGCATTTCATCTCCTTTACTCTGACAGTAACACACTTTTTATAATTTTACCTTATACTAAAAAGCCCTAGCATCTTTCAGTAGACACTCAGGGCTTTTCTTAGTCACTTTAAAAATTAGTAAATTGATTATAACGCATTTCAAAAGCTTTTTTAACATCTTTTTTAGCGGTATCGAAAGGAAATTCCTTGACGTAATCTGCAAAGACAATAATCCGATTAACAGCCTCGATATCGTCACAAGTAATCAGTGTCAGCTCTTTCTTACCTGGATGATCATCAATCACTTCGACATGGTCGGGTGTCATGACTTGGACATCACGAATTTTATATTGATAAATTTTTTCTTTATCCGTGATATAAATCACCATACCATTTTTAGCACGCTCAAGTGGTGTAAATAGTAGCTGAGGTGCACCAGCCACACCGCTGATATGGTGACTTGCCAAGGCATAATTTCCTTTCCCCATCACAGCATCAGGTTTCATCGTACCAGCACCGTATGTCAGCTCAACATTGCCAATCCCACGGAAAATCGGTAGGTTGATACCCAAATCAGGGATGGCAATACCTCCAATCACTGGTAATTTCTGGACATTTAATTGATTCTTCATGACATCTTCAAAGGAAATTGGATTCACTTTTGAAAAATCAAAATCACCGACGCCATCTTTATCATTATCTTTCAATGTTTTTTTATCAATCTTCGTCACCTGATACTTATTGGCATTCCATGCCATAATCATATTTCGAAAACCTTTGTTAAAAATGAGTAATAAGCCTAGCATTAATAACAATATCAGAAAGATATTCACTAACCAACGTCTCAATTTTTTCATTAGGTCTCTCCCTTGCTACACTTGTGACTTACTGCATTATTTCAAATCAGCGATATCACCAAGTTGATACTCTGATTTTTTATCAATTTCAAATCGTTCTTTCAGATTTTTACTAACATAGACTTTATTATCTTTATCAACAAAAATTGCTTCAATGTTTTTATGCTGCTCAACAAACTCATAACCTTTTTTGGTGCCCAAAGAAAAGATTGTGGTTGAAAGCGCATCACCATCTACCCCTTTTTTACTGACAATCGTGACACTTTGAATATCGTTATCAAAAGGATAGCCTGTTTTGGGATTTAGTAAATGTGGATAGATTTTACCATCTACTTTTAAAAAGCGCTCATAGATACCAGAGGTTGAGACAGATTCATCTTGTGCCTCTAAGAGACCAACTTGGGTAGAGACCTCTTTATTGGGATCTTTGATACCAATCGTCCAAGGCTGATCATCTCCTCGATATGAATGCCCAATCAGAGAGAGACTTGATGAGCCCAAATCCACAATCGCTGTTGTCACACCATGTTCTTTTAGATAATCAGTCATCCTATCTGATACATAACCTTTGGTAATGGCACCCAAATCAATTTGGGCACCTTTTTGGGTGATATAGACTGTTTGTTTTTTGTCATCGAATTTAATTAAACGATGAGATACCAATGGTAGAGCTTGATCAATTTCGCTTTGACTTGGTTTTCTAGCGTCGTCAAATCCGATATGCCAGAGACTACTAATAGCCCCAATCATCATGTCAAAACCAGTTTGTTCATCAGAATAGTCATATGCTTCTTTCAACAGTTTATAAACTGATTTTGAAACTTTGACTGGTTTGATACCGGCTTGGTCATTTACTTCGTCTAGCTCGCTACCAGATTGATTAACCGAGGTTTTCTTATCATAATCTTTCGCAATTGCAAGTGCTGCAGCGATGTCTTTTTCATGCCCTTTATCATAGGAGGTGATTTTGATATAGGTGCCCATTGTAAAGACTTCTTTGACATAGGGTTTTGATCGTAAATCACGCTTGTGTGCACTACAGGCTATCAAAGTTAGACTAAGTCCTAAAAGCATGGCAAATATGCCTAGCCCTTTTTTAAACTTCTTCACTTGTCACTTCCTCAGGACCATTTTCAGCGGTTTCAGCATCAGTCTGCTCGGGTTCTTTCTCAACTAAGGCAAAAGTCACAATGTGAGCTTCTTTATCCAAACGCATGACTTTCACGCCTTGGGCGCTACGGCCAGTTTGCGAGATATTGTCGACGTTGGTCCGGATGATAACACCTGTATCTGTAATCAGCATGAGGTCTTCGTCACCGTTAACAGTCACAAGGCCTGCTAATTTACCAGTTCGCTCGGTCACGTTCATGACTTTAATCCCTTTACCACCACGTCCTTTGGTTGGATACTGTTCAGCGCTTGTCCGTTTACCGAGACCGTTTTCACTGACAACGAGGACTTCCTGGTTGTTGTTAATGGTACTTGAACCAACGACAAAGTCACCGTCACGGAGATTAACTCCTTTAACACCTGTTGCTGAACGACCCATATCACGGAGAATGTTTTCTTTGAAGCGTACAGAATATCCGTTATGCGTCCCGATGATGAGTTCTTCCTGACCAGTAGTGAGTAAAACATTAACTAACTCGTCATCTTCACGAAGATTGAGAGCTTTTAAGCCATTAGTTCTGATATTACTAAAATGATTGGCGTTAGTCCGTTTGACGACACCACGCAAGGTGGTAAAGAGTAGGAAACGCTCTTGGTCAGATTTCTCAACATTAATGACTGTTTGGATTGTCTCACCATCGTCCAGTTTGAGGAGGTTGACAATTGGCAATCCTTTCGCTTGACGACCGTACTCTGGAATTTCATAGGCTTTCATCCGATAAACACGACCACGATTGGTAAAGAACAAGAGATGATCATGCGTTGAGGTTGACACCATGTGTTTGATGAAATCTTCATCGGACACACCAGAGCCTTGGACACCACGACCACCACGATTTTGCGCTCGGAATTCATCTTGGTTAAGACGTTTGATATAACCTTTATTTGACAAGGTAATCAAGACATCTTCTTCTTCGATTAAATCTTCGTCTTCAACGCTAAGGACTTCACCGACGAGTAGCTCTGTCCGGCGAGCATCTGCGAATTTACGCTTGATTTCTTCCATTTCTTCGGTGATAATGGCAACCACGCGCTCAGGTTTTGCCAAAATATCAATCAAATCAGCAATTAACGCCAATAACTCATCATATTCTTTCTGAATCTTATCACGTTGCAAACCTGTCAGACTACGAAAACGCATATCTAAAATGGCTTGTGATTGACGTTCTGATAAGTCAAAACGAGACATCAATTCAGCTTGAGCAATAGCATCAGTTTCTGACCCACGGATAATGTTGATGACCTCATCAATATTATCCAAGGCAATCAACAAGCCCTCTAAAATATGGGCACGTGCTTCAGCTTTTTCTTTATCAAACTGGGTTCTGCGAGTGACCACTTCTTTTTGATGCACAATATAATGTGTCAGAATTTCTTTAACTGATAGGATTTTTGGCGCACCATCAACGATTGCCAGCATATTAAAGCTGAAATTCGTCTGAACACTGGTTAATTTATATAAATTATTCAGGATAACATTGGCAGAGGCATCACGTCGTACTTCAATAATAAATCGAACGCCATCTCGGTTAGATTCATCACGAACTGCGGTAATCCCCTCAATCCGTTTTTCCTGTGCCAAACGCACGATGTGCTCATGTAATTTAGCCTTATTAACCATATATGGAAATTCAGTAATAACGATGCGTTCCTTACCAGATTTTGTCATCTCAATCTCTGACTTGGCACGTAGCGTGATACTACCTTTACCAGTTTCATAGGCACGATGGATGCCACTGCGTCCCATAACAAGGGCACCCGTTGGGAAGTCAGGACCAGGCATGACTTCCATAATATCGCGGGTTGTCGCCTCAGGGTTTGCCATAAGGAGTTTCACGGCATCAATCGTTTCACCTAAATTATGGGGTGGAATATTGGTCGCCATCCCAACAGCAATCCCAGTCGTCCCATTAACCAACAGGTTAGGGAAACGCGCAGGAAGTACAACTGGTTCACGTTCAGTCCCATCATAGTTATCAATAAAATCGACTGTTTTTTTATTAATATCGCGCAACATTTCAAGCGCAATCTTGCTCATCCGTGCCTCGGTATAACGCATGGCAGCGGCACCATCACCGTCCATGGAACCGAAGTTACCATGACCGTCGACGAGCATATGGCGGTAACTCCACCATTGCGCCATCCGAACCATTGATTCATAAATTGCCGAATCACCATGTGGATGATATTTACCCATGACATCTCCGGTAATACGAGCAGATTTTTTATGTGGTTTATCAGGGGTCACACCCAGCTCGTTCATCCCGTAAAGAATACGGCGATGCACTGGTTTCAGACCGTCCCGTACATCGGGTAGCGCCCGCGCGACAATGACACTCATAGCATAGTCGATGAAACTTGTCTTCATTTCACTAGCCAGATTGACACTGACCAAATTTTTGTCTTGCATTGATTTACAGCCTTTCAAATACTAATCACGTATTGTTTCCATTGTACCAAAAAAATAGGAAAAAAGCTAGGAATGTCCTAGCTCTACAGCTATCTCATTAGTCATGTAAATAACAATGATAGACAAGTTTATCATAACTTGTGACATATTCTTGTTTTAAGACATGAACTGCTTATATTTCGTCAAATCAAGATTATCTTTTTTGATTAGCGTTCCAAAACCCTCACTAGTAAACAATTCAAAAATCAGCGAATTTTTCATACGACCATCTAGCAAAACCGCCTCATTTAAACCGTTTTGCATGGCGTATTTAATCGCCTCCAATTTTGGAATCATACCACCTGAAATCTTACCTGCTGCAACCAATTGATCAATTTCTGACAAGGTTGTTTCCGATAGAAAAGATGCTTCATCTGGAAAATTTGAATATAAACCACGGACATCTGATAATAAAATAAAGCGTTCAGCCTGCAATTCTCCCGCAATCCGACTAGCCGCAGTATCCGCATTGACATTGTAAATCTCGCCTGCTGCATCAACACCCGCTGTTGCGATCACAGGAATAGCCGCGGTTTTTGCAATCCGCTCAATAATTTCAGTATTAATTTTCGTGATATTCCCCACGAACCCCAAATCTTCAGACAGTTGCTCAACTTCAATCATTCGGCCATCAATGCCAGAGATGCCAATCGCTTCACCCCCTAGCCGTTGAATATCCCGAACTAGACTTTTATTGACCATACCTGATAAAGCTGTCAACGCAAGCTCAGCAGTCTCCTCATCGGTGTAGCGCAAGCCATTGATGAATTTGGACTCTTTACCATATTTCTCTAGCAACTCATTGATAGCAGGACCACCACCATGCACGAGGACGACATTGATGCCCAATGTTTTCAGCAGTAAAATATCACTCAGGACTGATTTTTTAATCGCATCATCCGTCATAGCGTTACCGCCATATTTGATGACGACTGTCTGCCCCTGATACTTGAGCATGAAAGGCAGCGCCGCCGTCAGCGTTTCTGGTACATTCATAAAACCTCCTCCAATATCGCCACACCGTCTGCCAACTGCGCTTTCGTCATGACTAATGGTGGCAGAAGTCTAACAACGTCTTTACCTGCAGATAAGACTAATAGACCTTGCGCTCTGGCCTCTGACAAGACTTGTTGCAACTGATTACCATCAGTGAGTTGGATACCAACCATGAGACCTAGATTTCGGATGGCTTTAACTGACGGTTTGATTGCCAATCTTTCCTCAAGTTGTCTTTTTAGAAAATCTGCTTTATCTGCCACTTCAGATAAAAAATCGACAGAAGTCAGTTCAGTCAAGACAGCCTTAGCGCTTGCCATCGCTAAGGGATTACCACCAAAAGTTGAGCCGTGTTTACCAGCACTAAAACAATCTGCATAGCAATTTTTAGCCAACATCGCACCAACTGGTAAACCATTGCCCAAACCTTTAGCCGTCGTGAAGATATCAGGTTCAAATCCGAAATTTTCAAAGGCAAATAGTTTACCCGTCCGACCATTACCAGTTTGGACTTCGTCAACGATGAGCAGAATGCCCTGTTCTTGACAGCTTTTGAGTGCTGCCGCAAATTCTGTTGTAAGTGGGGTCACGCCACCTTCACCTTGGACGATTTCAAAAATAATGGCACCCGTATGAGGGGTGACAGAGGCTTTAAGACTATCAACGTCGTTATAGATGGCTTTAGAGAAGCCTGATACCATTGGAAAAAATCCGTTTTGGATTTTGTCTTGCATAGTGGCTGACATGGCGCCGAATGTTCGGCCGTGAAAGCCGTCTTCAAATGCTAATATTTCTTTGCCTGGTTTGATTAAACGCGCCAGTTTTAGTGCCGCTTCATTGGCTTCTGCGCCTGAGTTAGCAAAAAATGCCTTGTAGTGATTTGCTTGGTCTAATAAATCTGCCACTTCTTCCTGCAAAGGATTGTTGTAGAGGTTAGAGAGATGAGCGAGGGCATCCACTTGTGATTTGACAGCAGATTTACCCGCTTCGAAAGAATAGCCCAGGTTCATCACACCAATGCCACTCGTGAAATCTAAGTATTTTTTGCCAGTTTCATCAAATAAATAAACGCCTTCGCCATGCGTAAAGGTCATGGGAATTCTTGTTCCATAGTTTTGGAGTAAATGTGTCATAAGCTTTTTCTTTCTTAAGAATGATAGAGAGCATTGATTTCAACGTATTTATAGGTTAAATCACAGCCCCAAGCTGTTCCGGTTTGTGTGCCGTTGTTAAGATCAGCATCAATAACAACGACTTTTTCTTTGAGTTTTTCAGAGAGTTCTGCTTGGTCAAAATCAACAGGTGTTGAATGGAGCAAGACTAGATCGCCTTGAATCTCTAACTCAATATCTGGTACCTCAAAGGGTGCAACTTGTCCAATCGCTGAAATTACGCGCCCCCAGTTAGGATCAGCACCAAAAATAGCTGTCTTTACAAGGCTAGACCCCACAATCTGTTTAGCAATCAGACGCGCAGACAACTCATCTGGTGCACCAGTAACATTAACTTCAATAAGCTTGGTTGCCCCTTCGCCATCTGCTGCAATTTTCTTAGCTAAATCTTGACAGACAATGGCTAAAACAGCTTTAAAAGTATCATAATCTGCTGTATCAACTAGGATCTCAGAATTGTCAGCTTGACCATTCGCCATGACTAGCACTGTATCATTGGTAGAAGTATCGCCGTCTACCGTAATTTGATTAAAAGTCGTTTCAATTATTTCTGACAGCATGTTTTGCAGCAAAGGCTGGGCGATTTTGGCATCGGTTGTGATGAACCCAAGCATGGTTGCCATATTAGGATGGATCATACCTGAACCTTTGCAGACACCTGCGACCGTGACTGTTTTGCCTGCAATCTCAACTTCATAAGTCACTTCTTTTGTAACCAGATCAGTTGTCAAAATAGCTTCAGCGAAACCATTGGCATGACCATTCTCAGCTGATAGCTTTGAAATGCCTAGCGCGATTTTATCCATAGGAAGCTGTTTGCCGATAACCCCCGTCGAGCAAACTGCCACATGATTTGGATTGAGGTCAAATTTTTCTGCCAACAAACGCTGCGTTTTTTTGGCGTTTGTGTTACCCTCGTCTCCTGTCACGGCATTGGCAATGGCCGAGTTGACGATGATAGCTTGCGCTACACCACCTGCGACCACTGCTTTATCCAGATCAATCGGTGCGGCTGCGACCTTATTTGTTGTGAAAACGCCTGCCACTGCTGCGGGCACTTCTGATAGAATGAGCCCTAAATCTAGCTTTTGGAATTTGAGCTCCGCGTGTATAGCATCAGCCATGAACCCCTTAGGTGAGGCGATATTTCCTTTAATTGCTTTAAATTTTGTCATGTTATAAAATCGGCACGAGGTCAAGCCCAGCTTTTTCGTCAAAATCGAAAAAGTGGTTCATATTTTGAATTGCTTGCCCTGCCGCTCCCTTCACTAAATTATCGATAACGGTCACAACCGTCAAGGTATGCGTCAATTCATTATAACCCAAGCCAATGTCGGTGAAATTGGTGCCCACGACACTGTGCAAATCAGGCAAGAGACCATCATTTAAGACTCTGACGAAGTATTTATCGTCATAAGTCTGGTGATAAGCCGCCACCACATCTGAGAAGGTGATTCCCTCTGCTAATTTCGCATAGGTTGAAACGAAAATCCCACGATTGACTGGAATAAGTGACGTTGAAAATTGGATTGGTTTTGCATCGACATTCCAAGAGACTAATTTGTTAAATATTTCTGGAATGTGCTGGTGCTGATTGAGTTTGTAGAGACTGACATTTTCGTTAGCATTGACATAGTGACTGCTGTCGGTCAATTTCTTACCTGCACCTGACAAGCCCGATTTGGCATCAATGATGACACTGTCTAGCTGAATCAGGTTGGCTTGATATAGCGGTGCTAGGCTTAATAGCGTTGCAGTCGCATAACAGCCGGGATTAGAGATGTAAGGTTGCGTCGGTCGGTCAAAATCAGCTAAGACATAATCCGCTTTTGATAATAAATTTTTATGGATGGCGGTTTTTTTGTACCATTTTTCGTATTGCGCTGGATTTTGCAAACGGAAATCACCTGACAAATCGACGACTGGAAAATCTGCAGCAATGAAATCTGCTGCTAACTCTGCCGCAATCCCAGCTGGTGTCGCAAAGAATACCAAATCTGCCTTTGCTATGATTTCCTTAGAAGAAAATGTCTTGATGGTCAAATCTGCATATTTTGGAAAATTAATCAGTTTTGGAAAAAGTTCTGTGAGTTTGGTCCCGATGTTAGACGTGCCGTAAACACTAACAATTTCAGCGTCTGGATGGCTATGGAGCAGCCTTAGCAATTCCAAACCTGAGTATCCCGAGATACCGATGATGGCTATTTTTTTCATAAGCGTTATCCTTTAATTGAATATATATACAATAATAATGTATATTTTTGCATTTGTCAAGTATGATGTGGGTTATTTTGCAAATTTATGCAAGATTTTGTTTAAACTAAACTTGCTAAATGTTTCATAACTTTATCATTATCTTGATTTTCTAGTTCTTGAATCACATGTAAGTAGGTGGATTGTGTTGTTGTCATGTTAGCGTGGCCTAATCTCCGAGCCACTGAAGCAACACTGACGCCTGCATATAATAACAGTGAGGCATGTGTATGCCGCAATCCATGAATGGAGATAATCGAGACACCTGAACGCCTGCATAGACGTTCCAAGTAGTGATTCAAAGTATCGTTGTAGACTTTTTTATCTTTAACAAATATAGGTTCATCTGCTGCCATTTTTTTAGTCAATTGGGAAAATTGAATCACAGTCTGCCAATCCAAGGGGACTTTTCTCACAGAGGATTTATTCTTGGTTGGTGCAAAGCCTGATTCGACACTTTTATAATCCCAAGTTTTATTAATCGTCACATACTGATGTGCAAAATCAAAATCACCAGGTGTTAAACCTAAAGCTTCTGAAAATCTTAAGCCTGTTTTCGCGATTAACAAAATAAAGTAATCCCAATTCAAGCCTTCATCAAGTACCAAATTATTCAAAACTGCTTGTAGCTCAAATTGATTTAAAAATTTTGTCTTATGCTTGCGATGCTGCGTCCCTTTGATAATCGCTTTTCGAGTAGGATCTCGATGAATCAATTGTTCTTCTAGGGCATCAATGAGTGAACTGCGAATATGTCGATGAAAATCTAACACAGTTTGACGTTCATGTGTTCTAGCATAATCATTTAATAATTGCTGATAAGCCAAACGCGAAAGGTTATCCAAGGTCAAGTCAGGCACCAGCCGACGTAAATTTCTATACGTCAACTTATATTTGGCATAGGTCACCTCACGCACTGCATCTTTCTTGTATAACTCCATCCATTGCTTAAAATAAGCATGTAACTTAATTTGTGTCATCTCAACACCTCCATTTTTATTTGAAGTATAATAACTAGGCAAAGCCACTCTCACTATACAACATCATTATACAGAGACTCAAAATAAAAAACCTGCTCAAAATAAGAGCAAGTTTCCATACTTAAAATTCACCATAAATGGATTTTGTGACAAACAAATAATTCAATAAATCATTTTCCAGGTCATTTTTATAGCGCAAAGCTGGAAGACCCCCCATAGCATTTTCCGGATTTTGATACCAGTCAGATTTCAAATAATCATTACTGCTCTTTAATTCATCCAAATAGTTGATTACCTTGTCGCCAACATGATAATTTTGATAGACTTTCAGTAAAATTTTCTGATCAACGGCCCAAGTTTTTGCATAGGCACCTAATGAATCTTGACCAGTTTTGACTCTAAAGGCCTGATAATTATCCGCAACACTGAGATGATTATCAAGTTTATCTACTGTTACCACGTCAGCCATAAATTTCTCGAGTAATTCGGCATTATCATTATCACCAAAGGTACGCAATTTTTGGATTGCTTCAGTGATTAAACGTTCATTTTCAGCATTATTAGCATCTGATGTATCTAACTGCCCAGAGGGTGTTGTCAATTTACCAATCAATCTGATAATCTCAGAGAAAGTAATATCCTGCGTATCAATCAGCTGTGTACTACCGACAAGATCCGCAATTTCGTCTTCTGGACCACCCTCTATTTTAGGTTTCAAATTCTGGTAGGCGCCAAAATATTTCAGCCAGGTTTCTTCTGAGAATGCCAAGGCTTTTTCACCCGTGCCTAACCAATCAAATTCATAATACTGTTGGAGTAAGTTGAGTTTCTTGGCGACTTTCTTAAAGGCTGTGATAAAGTCGCTTTGGTTTGGTTCGAGATCCTTGATATCTAGCCATCTCTCAGGTTGAGCTAGCGTTTCATGCAATGCCTCAAAAAGTGGTACCATTTGTTTGACAACAACGACATATTCATCAACAACGACATGTGAACTTTTTCCACCTGAACCGTATAATTTTAGCGCTCTTTCAAGAGCATATCTCGATTTAGCCGGATATTGAAAATTCACAATCGTCCCAAATTCTTTATCCTCCTCATAAATCCGGTTGGTCCGAGAATAAGCCTGAATCAAGCCTTGTAGTTTTAAATACCGATCAACATATAAAGTGTTTAATAGTTTTGAATCATATCCTGTTAACAGGCGATCAGCAACAATTAGGAGGTCAATATTTTTTTCATTGTTGGCATGTCCACCATTTTTAAATACCGCTGTAATATCGCTAAAGAAACCACTCTCACCATTATCAGGCTTAGCAGCATCAACTTGATATAGAGGATGTCCCATCTCATGCCAATCTTGAAAAATAGTGGCGAGGTTGTCTTTATCTTTTTGACCTAAATCAGTATTTTCATTACCCGTTGAGAATGTCGCAGTTATATTGAGCTTAAGACTACTCTCTGCTAACTGTTTTTTAAATTCATCATAATAGGCGATCACACGTTGCTTACGTGCAACAGTTAAAAGCCCATTAAACTTATGACTGACTTTTTTTCCGTTAACACTGCCTTTTGAATGTTTTTCCCAGTTATCAATGATACTCTTGACCACTTGAGGGATATGCAGTTCATCATGGTATTCTAGGACATTTTCTAACTCAGCACGGCCAATATTAATGCCATCTTTATCCGTTTTTCTATCATTTTCCAGCTGCAAAGCATAACAGGCAAGTTCATCATCAGATCGTTTATTTAAAGGATCCGCTTTTTCATGCGCAAGCCATTTTTCTTTTAACAGACTGTAGCTACCGATTTCACCTGTATCAATATAATCTACGTGAAATCCAAGTACATTTTTATCTTTAATGGCTTCATCAATTGTATAACGATGCAATTCTTTACCAAACATATCCTCAGTTGTTTTCATACGCTCAGAATATTCATTGACAAAGCCAACAGTGTTACTTTCATCAAACAAAGGGGTGCCTGTAAAGCCGAAGAATAAGGTATTTCTCAAGGCAGACTTGATTGTTTGCATCATCTCGCCCATTGTCGTGCGGTGTGCTTCATCCACAATCACCGCCATTCTTTTTTTCAGGATAGATTTATCATCACCATTTTCCTGAAGCTCTTTAATGACGTTATTGAGTTTGAAGGTCGTCGCAACAACCACACCTTTTAAAGACGTACTGAGACTTTCACGCAAATCATGCGTATGCGGTGAATCGCTGACTTCGATCGTCTCATACTGGGAATAGGCTTTAAAATTCTTAGAAGTTTGGGCATCCAAATCTTTTCTATCAAGCAAAAAGATGACTTTGTCAAATGTCTTAGACAGGGATAAGGCTGCCTTAAAAGAGGTGATTGTTTTTCCAGAACCAGTCGTATGCCAAACAAAACCACCATGCGGAACGTGCGTCGCGATATCTTTACCAGCAGCAGCGTACTCAATTGCTCTTAAGGCTTCAACCTGATAAGGTCGCATCAGCATATGGTACTGATTTTTCGAATCACGTGTATCTTCATTGATAATCAGATAATCCCCTACCATTTGATGAGCCATCGGGATACGCAATAGCGTCTTGACAATATCTGTCATGCTGTTGATACTTTGATTTTTTGAATCTGCCCAATGAAATTGGAAGGCTGGATTAAAGGCTTCCAAGGTTTTAGGTGTCGCAAAATAACGCGTGTCAATATCAGTCATGATGACCATCATCTGTGAAAAAGCAAAAAAGTTATTGGTATATTCACCATCTTGATAATAACGTCTAAATTGTCCAAACGCCTCATCCGCATTTTTATCCACGCGTTTTTGCTCAATATTAATGAGCGGCAATCCGTTGATTAAGAGTAGAATATCAAAGCGATTGCGGTCATTTTCAGTCCAAACTTCACGCGCGAGCTGATAAACGGTATCTCCACCATTGACTTTCGCCTTTTCAAAAATACGTAAGGTGATGCTATCATGGGTGACACCTACTAAGTTATTGTCTCGAATAATCCCATCTATTTTACCCACACCATTTTCAGAAGCTAGCAGTTTAGCTGCTTGATAAGAATTTTCAAGGGTATTAACTTTTGACAAAACTTGCTGAAATTCAGCATCCGTCAAGTCATGCCCCTCTAATTCCTTGGTGTTTTGTTGATTTAAAATATGGCGCCAATTATCAATCAAAGTCTGATAAGTGACTTTATGCTTCGTGCCATCTAAAAAATCTGGTGCAGTCCAAGACTTAACATTATCATATTTACCAGTCAAACCGCGTACTGTCGCCTCTTGAAAAGCTTCCTCGGCTAAATTTTTATTCTGAATCATATCACTTATCTTTCTTAAAATATTTTTGATTATATGGGAAATCCTTGTAAATGCAGGGGAAAATCGCTTATTTTGCTTATGCTCATTAACAGTAATCAGGTTGTCTAGGTGGTTGAAGAACTCTCCTATTTTGGTCTGTTCTTCTCTTTTTGGTAATATCACTTCAAAATGTCCGAACTGTGGACCGGTCAATTGTGGAACGCCCGTTGATTCAACAAAAAAATTATTTGTGTTTATTAAATTCTCTAGAAAGTCTACATCTGAATTGAAAGGTTCTAAAGAAATCAATCGAACAGTAGGTGTATAACTGATTTTTCTTGCCTTTGCATGTCCAATATTGCCTCGCCCAGTTATTGTAACAGCTGGAGCAGAAACTTTATAATCATCGTAATAACCAATAATTCCATCGTTATTTAGTGAATTTGCTAAAACTGGGTAGTTGCCCGAAAGAAGTAAATCTTTTTTATTCACATCTCCTCCTGCAGTGATGATGCCTAAATCTTCAAACGTACACTTCACCCAAGCGTAAAGGGAAAAACTTCAATACTTAGCACATTTACGCTTGGGTGAAGTGTACGTTGAATGATATCTCTGAAAATAGTTTTGGGGGTGGTACACCGAAATCAGATGTTGATGAATATTGGAATGGTAATATTCCATGGTTACAGAGCTCAAATTTAAAAAATGACGATGTTACTAATGTAAAATTTGAAAAATTTGTTAGCAATTTAGGTTTGAAAAATTCTGCTACTAAACTTATATCCGAGAAGTCAATTGCTATAGTTATTCGTGTTGGTGTTGGAAAATTAGCCTTGATTAATGAACCCTTTACGACTTCACAAGATTTTCTTTCTTTGAGTAACTTAAAAATTAATCCTACCTTCGGGGTGTATTCAATTTATCAAATATTGAAGAAAGAGTTGAGCAGTATTCAAGGAACTTCAATTAAGGGAATTACAAAGAATGATATTCTAACAAAGAATATAATAATTCCAATTAGTCTTGAAGAACAAATCAAAATCGGCAAGTTCTTCCAGCACCTAGACAACCTGATTACTGTTAATGAGCATAAGCCTTTCACGGGGTTAAATCAAGATAATCTGGGTATTTTTTGCTAATTTTAGGAATTCAAAACATTTTCGACTTATTTAGCCGTGGAATGGCTATCCATTTCAAAAAGTTTGCTTTGTTTTTTATTGGCTTCATCTGCCAAAAACTTCATAAATGTCTTTAGTTCTTTATTCGTTGCATTTTGGGATAGTTGTGAGTAGCTGTCACCATATTTATCAACGATTTGTTGTACTTTTTCTCTATCAGTCATGTAAATTTTCCTCCAAAAAATCTTTTGTATAAAGTTCTGGTAGTATCATCTGAATGTTCTCTGTATCCGCATGCGTTTCAGAAATCTTATTTTGATAATCTTTGAACAAAATGTTGATTTCTACACGTTCTCCGAATTTTTCTTTTACTTTTATCAGATTGTGTCTTGCCATGAAATAAGCATTGATAAAACGCTCCTTGGGAACGTTTCTCCCCTCTACTTTCTCACGTTGCTTCACAAATTCCCAGGCTATCACCGGGTCTTGATAAACATAGTAAATCGAAACGTTATAGCTCCGCTTTAGTACTCTGTCAATATTTTTACTAGCAGAGGCAAGCGCAAATGTGCCGTCTAAAAGCAAGGAATAACCTGCATCAGAAACACGATTGAAAATCTCACCTACCAACCAAGATGCACCTGACTGAATTTCACTAGAATTAGCGGCGTTATAAGCTGGAAACCCTTCACGAAAAAGGTCAGCATCAATGACAACCATATTTTGATAGAAAGATAGTAGCTCTGTCGCGACCTCGGTCTTTCCTGCTCCAGGGCTTCCAGCCATAAAGATGGCATCTTTGGTTTGCCCGATGTGCTTACCGCTTATCACTTGCGCATAAAAATCATCTTGATGTTCTTTTGCATACGCTCTTGAGTCCAAATGTCATCCTCTTTCAATCTTTTATGATAAAAATTATTCAAAATCTACACAAACATGTCATTTAAATACGATTTTTTTAGTTCTTTTAGCTTTTTTAGCTCACGCTCATTAACAGTAATCAGGTTGTCTAGGTGTTGGAAGAACTTGCCAATTTTAGTTTGTTCTTCAAAATTTGGTACTAAAATTTCAAGCCTACTAAGTGACTTACCTGATATTTCAAGAAAGGTAGAACCTGAGGCAATTTGAAGAGCCATCTCTTTTATTTTAGAACTGATAGAGTATAAAAAATATAAGTCAGTTTTTTCTTTAATAACTAGCGATTGAAAACCTTGGTTTGTGGCACCATTAGTAGTCATAATCGCTGTATTACCAATCCCCGCACGTGAAGTAAATAATATTGTTTTATAAGCTGGTAAAATTTTTGCGGAACTTTTTTCCAATCCTAATTTTGTGATTTTATTCTGACTAGATGAAACATATATTTGATTGCCTATTTCTACTGGAGAATACCAATTAATTTCACCATTCCAATATTCTAAAATAGAAGTACTTGGTGTGCCTCCTCCAACAATTTCAGCAACATCACCCAACTCACACTTCACCCAAGCGTCAGTGTAACCAGAAAATCTTAATTCTGGAATATTTGACCCATTTTTTGGAAACATTTTTTCAAGATAAGATTTCTTCAGATTTTTGAGCTTATTTAACTCACGCTCATTAACAGTAATAACCTTATCTAATTTAGTAAAAAAATTCCCGATTTTAGTTTGTTCATTTTTTGAAGGCAAATAAACAAGAATTCTTTCTAAATCTGAGTTATGGAGATGGACCACTGATTTACCTTGTGCTCGCTTCGTCAATTCCCTTTGTTGCGATCCATTTGAAATAGTAATTGCTAAAAATATACTATCCAATACTTGTTTATCAGGTTTAATAATATTCAAGTCTCCACCTAATATAATCCCTGATATATCAATAGTTGATGCTCTTGAAATATCTTCTGCTGTTTCACCAGAACCTGGTACAATAACATCTCCAATTTCACTTTTTATTGAATTTAAATCGGCAGAGACAAATGTATCTGTAACTGTTGAAATTGTTGTTTCATAATTTGTGTATAGTCGACCATATAAAATAATTGGATAACCAGCTTTAACTAAGTCACTTTTCGAATAGCCCCTCCCTTTTGAAAACTTAGCAAGTTCAGACAACTCATACTTCACCCAAGCGTCAGTAAACCCAGGGAACCTCAACCGAGGGACTTGCTTATTTTGTTCGCTCATCTCTCACCCCTCTACCAATTCTGCCATCATACTTTGTAGCTCTGCTTCAAGCGCCTTTTTCTGAGCTTGAATGTCGCTGAGTGTATCGCTATAGCGGTCAACCAGTGTACTGAGTTGATCAAGTTCTGAATCAATCGCATTATCCAACAGTTTCAACATATCCGCATCAAATGCACCAAACCATTTTTCACGCAATAAGGTCTTGACTTCATCTTCTGTCAGGCTGGCATAGCGCGCAATGGTCAACTCATCTAACGCGTCTTCTGCTTTTTTCACGGCACGGCTGCTATCACTTTTCAACTTATCAGCTGTGGTAAAGGCTTTCAACCAGGTCAAGATAGCATCATCAGAAGTCTTGTCATAGTCTTTCAGGTCAGATTTGATGCTGTTCTTTTGGACTTTGCCATCTTCATAGTAAGCTTCCAAGTCAGCATTAGATTGCCCTTCCTCAACCAAGGTGTTGTAGGCTTCTTCTGCTTCCTCTGCAGCTTGTTGCAACACCGTCACCTCTTGCAATTCAGCCACAAAAAGGACTTTTTGAACCAGCGTTTTGGGAATCACGCGTCCATTGCGACCAATCACTTTTCCTTTATTGTTCGTCTCAGTTACCACTTCTTGACCAGTTTGGATCAAGCCGAACTTTTGGATCAATTCAGTATCTTGTGTTAAAAATGCTGTCCAGAGATTTGCGACAACCTGGTAAGCCGAATACTGGTCGACAACGTCATCAATTTTCAGCGCTTGCTGAGCGTCACGGGACATCTCAAATTTCAAGGCTTCAAGTGACAGCTCAGGTGCTAGCTTAATCAAACGCGCAAACCATTTCTCAACAAAGGCCGAAATACTTGTCTGATAAGCGTTTTTACTTGCAATCACTCCATGTGCCTGATAAATGGACTTGCGCAAAACTTCTTTATCAATGTTAGCTTGCAGGTAGCCTGGTCTGATGACATCAAATGAGGCATCCAATTCTGCTTTGGCTAGTTTATTAATGACATGTAAATTTTCAAGTGCATAAGCAGGGACACCACCTTTTAAATGACCGTCTACATCTTGAACATCTTCCTGTGTAATAGACTCGACATAACGCGGAATGTTAAGGTTCCAATCGTTTTCGCGAATCTCATCTAAGGAAGCTAGATGACTAAAGCCAGGAATCTCATCACGAGTTTTGACTGTATCAACAATCTTAGCGATGTCACGCTCACGCAACTTGTTTTGCTTGCCGTCTTTGACGAACCCATCAGATGCATCAATAATCAGCACCTTATCCCCATTGCTTCTATTTTTCTTTAGCACCATGACGATAACCGGGATACTTGTATTCGTAAATAAGGTTGAAGGCATACCGATGATGATATCAATCTGATTGCGTTTGAGCAGGTTTTGACGAATCATCGCTTCATCGCCACCTCGGAAAAGCACACCATGTGGCAAGACAATCGCCATTGTTCCCTGGTTATCGAGATGATAAAGCCCATGGAGTAGAAATGCAAAGTCAGCCTTTGTCTTAGGCGCAAGCGTACCATAATCTTGGTAACGTGGATCTGTCAAAGTAGCTTGCTCATAAGCACTATCATCACCCTTGCTCCAGTTATGCGAATAAGGTGGATTCATGACTACCGCATCAAACTGTTTACTTTGTTGTGGATTCCGCTCATCTTCTGGCCAATCTTCTCTCAGAGTGTCACCATTGTTAATGGTCATATGGTCAGGCTGAACGCCGTGAAGCAAGAGATTCATTCGCGTGAGGTTAAAAGTCGCTGTATTATATTCTTGACCATAATAACGCAACAGTGTTCTGTTTTCAGTATCTAGATGCTTCGCAACTGTTAAAAGAAGCGAGCCAGAACCAACAGTTGGGTCATAGATTGTTTGGATACTATCAGTAGTGCTCGTGATGACTTGCGCCATGACTTCTGATACTTGACGAGGCGTGTAGAATTCTCCCGCTTTCTTCCCTGACTCCATACCAAATTGGCCGACTAGGTACTCATAGGCATCACCAAGAACATCCGTTTTTTGCAGCTCTGCCATGTCTAAGTCAGCAAATAATTTGATCAATGCGCGTAAATTTTTATTACGTGCATTCAAATCGCCACCCAAATCAGGACTATCAACATTCATGGAACTAAATAAACCATCAAAATCATGTCGATTACTTGACCCTTGAATATTTCGATTGAAGTTATTGATCGCATCTTTGATATTTTGGACTTCAAAAGTATTATTCTCGATTTTTTTGATCCAGGTTTGATACAAATCCTCCGGCTGAACATAATAGCCAAGTGTTGAAATCAATGCTGCATTGACCTGAACACGCATATCATCAGCTGCTAAATATTGTTCATAAGCTTCTTCACTAGGAATTTCTGCATATTCCGAAAAAGATGCTAGCGTTTTATCACTCAGAAATTTATAAAACATAATCCCAAGCATATAGTCTTTATATTTCGAAGCATCCATTGAGCCACGTAGCTGTTCAGCTCCATCCCAAAGGCGGGCATATAAATCTTGATTTGTTTGAATCGTCATTTTATCTCCTAGACACAATTTTCCACTATTTGAAATCCGTAGAATACTGCTATTTTGCGGTTTTCCTATCTTCTATTATACAATAAATCGAAAAAAACGCATCTCTGCGCATTTTTTCTATATTTACTCATCATCCATACTCAAAACGCTCAAGAAAGCTTCTTGTGGGACTTCGACAGAACCGATTGACTTCATGCGTTTCTTACCTTTTTTCTGTTTCTCGAGGAGCTTGCGTTTCCGAGAAATATCGCCACCGTAACATTTGGCGAGGACGTTTTTACGTAAGGCTTTGATATCGCTACGGGCGACAATTTTTTGACCAATAGCTGCCTGAATTGGGACTTCGAATTGTTGGCGGGGAATGATTTTCTTGAGTTTATCTACGATAATTTTACCGCGTTCATAGGCAAATTCTTTATGGACAATGAAACTCAAGGCATCGACACGCTCACCGTTAAGCATGATATCCATCTTAACAAGAGAACTTTTACGGTATTCCGAAATTTCATAGTCAAAGCTAGCATAGCCCTTAGTACTTGATTTCAATTTATCGAAAAAGTCGAACACAATTTCTGACAATGGCATTTGATAAATCACGTTCACACGATTTTCATCCAGATAATCCATGGTCACAAAATCACCACGTTTACGCTGCGCCAACTCCATTACGGCACCAACATAGTCTTGAGGCACCATAATTTGTGCTTTGACAAAGGGTTCTTCAATATTATCAACGCGGGTCGGATCAGGAAATTCAGATGGATTGGCCACTTCTAAAGTTTCACCATCTGTCGTATTGATATGATAGACCACACTTGGGGCTGTCATAATCAAATCAATATTGAATTCACGCTCCAAACGCTCTTGAATCACGTCCATGTGTAGCAAGCCAAGGAAACCACAACGGAAACCAAAACCAAGTGCCTGTGATGTCTCAGGCTCAAACTGCAAGCTGGCGTCGTTGAGCTGTAACTTATCCAAGGCTTCACGCAAATCATTATATTTATTGGACTCAATCGGATAAATACCTGCAAAAACCATGGGGTTCAATTGTTTATAGCCATGTAATGGTTCTTCTGCAGGATTATCCGCCAAAGTAATGGTATCCCCAACACGCGTATCGGCAACTGTCTTAATGGCAGCGGCGATATAGCCAACGTCACCTGTTGCTAAGAAGTCGCGACCAACTGTTTTGGGTGTAAAAATACCGACTTCTGTGACATCAAAGGTTTTACCATTGCTCATGAGCTGAATTTTATCGCCTGGTTTGACGATACCATCCATGACCCGTACTTGGAGGATAACACCACGGTAGGCATCATAAACTGAGTCGAAAATCAAAGCTTTCAGAGGATTGTCGACAGAGCCTTGCGGTGCTGGTACCTTTTCAACAATTTGCTCCAAAATTTCTTCAATCCCGATGCCAGCCTTAGCCGATGCCAAAACTGCCTCAGAGGCATCTAAGCCAATGACATCTTCAATTTCTGCGCGAACACGCTCAGGGTCTGCTGCTGGCAAATCAATTTTATTGATAACCGGCAAGATTTCAAGGTCATTATCCAAGGCCAAATAAACATTGGCAAGCGTTTGGGCTTCGATTCCTTGCGCCGCATCCACAACTAAAATCGCACCCTCACAAGCCGCAAGAGAACGTGACACTTCATAAGTAAAATCGACGTGTCCTGGTGTGTCAATCAAATGGAAGGTATAGTTTTCACCATTCTTAGCCGCATAATTCAGCTCAATCGCATTCAGTTTGATTGTAATCCCACGCTCACGCTCCAAATCCATCGAATCTAGCAATTGCGCCTGCATTTCACGCGCTGTTACCGTTTTGGTTTGCTCCAAAATACGGTCAGCCAGCGTCGACTTCCCGTGGTCAATATGGGCAATAATCGAAAAATTTCGGATATTCTTCTGCCGTGTTTTAATTTCATTTAAGTCTATAGTCATAAGCTTTATTTTACCATATTTTCTCCAAATAAAAAACCTGTCCGAAGACAAGTTATCTTAATTTATAGTCGTTATTTACCAAACCAAAGGGCAATTTCACGTTCAGCTGACTCAAGACAATCTGAACCATGGACGATATTTTCGACACAACCATTATCAGAAGAGTGAGCAAAGTCGCCACGAATCGTTCCTGGCAATGCATCTGCTGGATCTGTCGCGCCCATCATTTTGCGCCAAGAGCTAATGACATTTGACCCCCTCAAAATGCCGATAACTACTGTACCAGTCGTCATGTAAGTCACAATATCAGGATAAAAAGGCCGATCAACTAAATCTGAGTAGTGCTGATCAAGGATTTCTTTTGTGACTTGACGCATCTCCAATTTTTCAATCGTAAACCCACGACGCTCAATACGAGAAAGTACTGAGCCCACCAAAGATCTGTGAACTCCATCAGGTTTGATGATAAAAAAAGTGTTTTCCATTTGAATTCTCCCTTTTAAAATGCCTTATTTTCTTTTCTAGCCATCTTCCTCAACTTATGAAGAAACCAATATTCGAAGAATAAGACTAGTACAATCAACATCGCCCAGCCAATCAAAGCCAGTGCTAAAATTAAAAGGCTGGTTGCACCTTTTCTGATGTAGATTTTTGTCGGATGATTATGGTTAACATAGACAGGAATCTGCGTCCCCACTTTACCAAAAGTTTTTAGAAAATTAGCTACCGGTACAGCCTGATAGTCCCTTCCCTCAAAAGTATAAGCCACCATTTTGCCATGCTCAGAATTTTTAACTACCTGACCGATAACCAAGGTCTTGACTTCTTTATGCTCCGTCAAGTAACGTTGAAAATTCATCCCCCCGACAAACAGCAGAATTAGAGCGAAAAATCCCAAAACCACTCGTGAAATTCTTTGTAGTATCTCATTCATCTAATCAAATATCCTATAAAAATCTTCTAACTTCATCTGTTCCTTCTCCGAAGTTGCCAAATCTTGTACAATTTGGCCTTCCTTCATGACAATCAAACGATTGCCATATTTGAGCGCATCCTCCATATGATGCGTAATCATTAACGCCGTCAAATTTTTACTAGTAACCAAATCATCTGTCAACTTCATCAAAGCTACTGACGTTTTCGGATCCAATGCCGCCGTATGCTCATCTAATAAAAGCAAATCTGGTGGCACAATCGTCGCCATCAACAAACTCAGCGCCTGCCTTTGCCCACCAGATAAATTACCTGTTGGCGTATCCAGATGCTTCTCTAAGCCATTACCGATTTGCTCTGCAAGACTAGCAAAACTCTCCTTATACTTGGCGATATTACGTAATCTGAGACTTCTTCTCTGCCCACGTAGCGCCGCAATTGCGATATTTTCCGCAACCGTCATCCGAGGTGCCGTTCCCATTTTTGGGTCTTGAAACACGCGTGAAATGGCAGCAGCACGCTTTTCTGGACTGTGATTTGTCACATCGTTGCCTTTGATGTACACGGAACCTGCAGTTAGTGTTAAAGTACCTGAAATCGCATTAAATAAAGTTGATTTTCCAGCTCCATTTCCACCTAAAATGGTAATAAAATCTTTAGCGTATATTTTCAAAGACACATCATCTAAAATAACTTTACGCTCGTCACCATTCTCAATAACTTTCGTCGCATTCTTGAGTTCAATAATTGGTTTTTTATCATTTGGCATTGAGCTTCACCCCCTTGAAAAATTTGTCTTTAAAGGTTGGAATCATCAAGCAAATGGCTAAGACAATGGCACTGAAAAGTTTGAGATAATTGGTATTGAAACCAAGTTTAATCACAGCTAAAATCAAAAATTGATAAAAAATTGAGCCGATGATAATCGCAAACAAACGTTCAAAAAGTGAGACATTACCAAAGAAAACCTCACCAATAATGATACTAGCAAGTCCTATGACGATGACACCAATTCCTTTAGAGATGTCTGCATACCCATCGTTTTGTGAAATTAAAGCACCCGATAGCGCTATGACACCATTGGACACGACTAAGCCTAAAACTTCCATTCTTCCCGTGTTGATCCCAAATGACTGCGCCATCTCGACATTATCACCTGTCGCAATGAAGGCCTGACCGAGGTTGGTGTTGAGAAAATAGAAGATGAGTATTAAGACAAGGAGAACAGCTGATACACTAATCCAAGTACTTTTGAGCTTATCAGCACCGAGTAGACCTAGATTAGCACGCCCCATAATCATAAGCATGACAGAGTTGCACGATGTCATGACTAGAATCCCAGCTAAAAGCGTCGGAATTTTACCTTTGGTGTAAAGTAAACCGGTCACAAGACCTGCTGCACATCCTGCAAGAAAGGCGACAAACGTTGCAATGACAGGATTAACACCTTGTGTGATGAGTGTCACGGCAACGGCACCACCCAAAGGAAATGACCCTTCTGTCGTCATATCTGGAAAATTAAGTATTCGGAAAGTCATGAAGATGCCCAAACCCAAAATCGCCCATAATAACCCTTGATTAATTGTTGATAATATCATAGTAAGTCTAAAGCATCATTATTTTAATTTGATGCTTTATTTTGTCCCCTTCTATTTTGCTGATTTTGCAGCCTTGGCAACACTTTCAGGAATGGTAATGCCTAAAGTTTTAGCTGCAGTTTCATTAATCACTGGTTTTGTTGTATCGTAAAATTCGACTGGTAGCTCTGAGACTTTTTTGCCTTTTAAGACTTCTGCTGCCATTTTTCCTGTTGCCACACCTAAATCATGTTGATTAATCGTAACTGCTGCTAAACCTCCTTGTTCGACCATGGTATCAACTGATGGAAAAACCGGTATTTTGGCTGCGTTTGATAGCTCGATAACTGTCGGAAATGCTGACGCAATTGTATTATCAACGGGTACATAGAGGGCATCTACTTTTGAAAGGGCAACATTAACTGTTGTTGTAATATCATTAGTGGATGATACAGCATATTCAGAAACTTCATAGCCTTGCTGACTCGCAACTTTTTTAAAATCAGCGACTTGTGATTTAGAGTTATCTTCTGATGAGCTATACAAAATACCGATTTTTTTAACGTTGGGTGTCATTTCTTTAATCAGACTGATTTCTTTGGCAACCGGAAACTTATCTGATACTCCAGTTACATTACCCTCTGGTTTTTTGACATTTTTAACGAGTTTAGCCCCTACTGGATCTGATACAGCACCCATAATAACTGGTATGTCTGATGTCGCATTAGCCAATCCTTGAGCTGTCGGTGTCGCGATACCAATAAGTACATCATTTTTTTGATCGACGAGTTGACCTGCCATTGTCGTTACTTTTGACTGGTCAGCTTGGGCATTGTAAAAATTAATCTTAGCATCTGCATAGCCCTCATCAGCTAAGCCCTCTTGGATACCACTGTAAATCTCATCCAAAGCAGGATGGGTCACGAACTGTAAGACACCAATTTTAACATCGGCTGATTTTACCTTGTTTTGTTGCTTGATAAACTTAGGAATGAGAATTGAACCCAAACCTAGGATGACAATAATAGCAACGACGAATATCATTTTTTTGTTTTTCATGGGGTAATAACTCCTTTATAAAAGATAGGGGGCAATAAAATCTGACTTAATTGGCCGAAAGTTTTTTAAGTTGGTCGACTAAACTTTGATCAAAAGCAGTTTTTGATGTTATCGGATAGATGGCTTGTGGCTCTCCACCTTCAAATTGCACGACATTGATGGCTGTCTTGTCGAGATTCAGTTTCGCAATCACTTTATCATGATAGAGTTCTTGGAAAATATAGATTGTCTGAGATAAACCTAAATTTTGATTTTGATTGATAAACGCATCAAATTTTTTATTTAGTTTTGAATTTTGCACATTCAGCATTATCAAGGTTACTTTGGGGTGAGATTTAAGCAACGCTTTGATGTCATCATTTGGTACAGCTTGAATTTGGTCTGTTACCGTAACCTTGGGAATAATTTGACCTTCCTCACGTTGAACGTGCCGATGAATGTTCGGTGTTATGATAACCAACAACAAAGCGATGACGGCGCATATTCCCCAAATTCTATATTTTTTATTCATGTTATCATTATAACTGAAAAATGGGCATTTTACAAAAAATTCTGATAAAATAGGAGAAAAGAGCAAAAGTCTCTATTTATTTTGTGCCAAGATAGGGCAAGTTTTAAGGTTCACCAAGATTTCACTCAAATGGAATCACAGAAGGGAGTTATTATGTCTTTTGATGGCATTTTTTTACACCACATGACTCAGGAATTAACTGAGCAATTAACAGGTGGTCGCATCCAGAAAATTAATCAAGTTTTCGACCATGAATTGGTGCTGCAAGTTCGTAGTCATCAAACCTCACATAAATTATTATTGTCCGCACATCCTACTTTTGGGCGTGTCCAATTAACCCAAACTGTTTTTGAGAGTCCTAAGCTACCTACGACATTTACCATGATTTTAAGGAAATATCTCAGTGGTGCTTTTATTGAAAAGATTTATCAAATTGACAACGACCGTCAAATCATCTTTGAAATCTCCTCTAAAAATGAAATCGGCGACCGTATGAAAATTGCCTTGATTGCTGAAATTATGGGGAAACATAGTAATATTATCCTCATGGATCGTGAATCTAATAAGATTCTTGAATCCATTAAGCATGTTGGCTTTTCGCAAAATCAATATCGAACAATTCTGCCTGGCTCGACATATATCGCGCCACCTAGTGATGGTAAAATCAATCCTTTCACGGCATCTGATGAAAAAATATTTGAAGTTTTGCAAACTGGTGATAATTTACAGCAAGTGTTTCAAGGATTGGGGCGTGATAGCGCAATGGCTTTAAAAGGTTTGAGTCTAGCTGACTTCAAGTCTATCTTAATGACTGCGACACCCTCCATTTATACGAATGATACTTTTTCTGCGATTCGATTATCTGATGATTACCAATCTTTTGATACCTTATCTGCTATGCTAGACCATTATTACCAAAATAAGGCAGAACGCGATAGGGTACGCCAAGTTGCAAGCGAGGTGATTCGCAAGGTGACAGGGGAACTAGATAAAAATCGTAAGAAACTGAAAAAACAAGAACGTGAGCTGAAAGCGACGGATAATGCTGAAATTTTCCGACAAAAAGGTGAGCTTTTGACAACTTTCTTGCATGAAGTACCTAACAATAAACCGTCTGTTACTCTGGCTAACTACTATACGAATGAGCCACTAGAGATTGCACTCAATCCTGCTTTAACGCCTAATCAAAATGCTCAAAAATATTTCCATAAATATTCTAAACTCAAGCAAGCTGTCAAATTTTTAGGCGAGCAAATTGCCAATACGCAACAGACGATTACCTATTTAGAGTCCGTTGAGAATGCGCTAGAGCAGGCTACTGTAACTGAGATTACAGATATTAAGGAAGAATTAATCCAGACTGGTTTTATCAAGCAGAAACACCGTAATAATAAGAAACAAAAATTATTGCCGCCTGAAAAATATCAAGCATCTGATGGCACGACTATCTTAGTCGGTAAAAATAATCTACAAAATGAACAGGTTAGTTTTAAACTTTCTCGAAAAGGTGATTTATGGTTTCACGCCAAAGACATTCCTGGTTCCCACGTCATTATCACGGGCAATCCAACGCCTTCTGATGAGACGATTACTGAGGCTGCTGAACTTGCTGCCTACTTTTCAAAAGCACGTCTCTCCAATCTGGTACAGGTTGATATGATTGATGTCAAAAAATTACATAAACCAACTGGGACACCGCCTGGTTTTGTGACTTATGTTGGGCAAAAAACATTGCGGGTGACTGCTGATGAGGCTAAAATTCGTGAGATGAAATGTGATTAATATCTCAAAAGATCAATTTATACGCATTCAAGTATCTGAATTATAGACGGTAGCCACAATTCAGATACTTTTTTTATTTTCACAAATTCTATGTCATTCGTGGTATGTGACAACTTTTCTTTTGAGATTACACTATACTGAATATAGAAATAAATAAGTTTTAAAAATTGGCCAATGATGCATACTTTTTGTTTTGTGACCAAAATATTTTTCTTTATTTTAGTCACCTATCGTAGTGAAGAGAAATTCACGAAGACAGCAATAGATCAGCTTTCTATAATTTAAAAAATAATCTCAAATCAATTCAATTATTAGGAGACAAACTATGACAAGCCAAAAAATATTAACTAACTTTGCAGCTCTTGGAGGTTTTACAGAAGATCCACTAGGCGCTTTTGCAGGAGCCATTACAGGATTCATAAAAGGATATGCAGAAGGACCTAAATAATGAACTATAATTACCTTTTTATGATTGTCCTTTTCTTGTTTATGACACTTATCACCTATATGTTTTCTATTAATATCAATCTTTTTATTATATTAATATTAACAGTCCCGTTAGCACTGTTAGTTAAATATGTCTTTAGGCGTCTAAAATAAGGTAGAGAAATTTTGTAGCCATGTCAAACTTCTTTCATAATTATTAATGCTAATACCTCCGCTCTATGAAAAAATAGAAACCTTGTTTTTCGACACTTATTATATTAGTCACAGTTTGAAAATTATTAAAATAAAAATATTTTTACTTCTGATTCTTACGGTAGTAAAGTTTCTAAACTATTTCATTTTAGTAATGTAGAAAGTGTTTATCCTTGATAATATTGACATAAAAAAATTTCGTCACAGTTTGAAAAATCAATTTAGTCAAACTGTGTTTTCTTTCTATCTGATCAAATAAAGAACAAATAGCATTTCTATTTTTTAATCTATCAGACGCGAAAACGCTTACAGAAATTTTCTTGAAAAAAGTTTAACATAATACCTGACAAAGCCATTCTAAAATGTTATAATTTAACTGTTTGAAAAACTTGGTCTACCAAGAATTTGAAAGGAATTCATCACATTATGACTGATGTAAAATTGCACAAAAAAGTAATCCTCGTAGGCGATGGCGCTGTAGGTTCTTCATACGCGTTCGCCCTTGTTAACCAAGGTATCGCGCAAGAACTTGGTATCGTTGATATCTTCAAAGAGAAAACTGAAGGTGATGCAGAAGATTTGAGCCATGCGCTTGCATTTACTTCACCTAAAAACATTTATTCAGCAACTTACGCTGATGCACATGATGCTGACCTTGTTGTTTTAACAGCAGGTGCGCCACAAAAACCAGGTGAAACTCGTCTTGATTTGGTTCAAAAGAACCTCCGCATCAACAAAGATGTTGTCACTCAAATCGTTGCTTCAGGTTTCGACGGTATCTTCCTTGTTGCCGCTAACCCAGTTGATATCTTGACTTACTCAACTTGGAAATTCTCTGGTTTCCCTAAAGAACGTGTTATCGGTTCAGGTACATCACTTGACTCAGCTCGTTTCCGTCAAGCGCTTGCTGAAAAAATCGGTGTTGACGCACGTTCAGTCCATGCTTATATCATGGGTGAACACGGTGACTCTGAATTTGCAGTTTGGTCACACGCTAACGTTGCCGGTGTTAAACTTGAACAATGGTTGCAAGACAACCGTGACATTGACGAACAAGGTTTAGTTGACTTGTTCATCAACGTTCGTGATGCTGCTTACTCAATCATCAACAAAAAAGGTGCAACTTTCTATGGTATCGCTGCTGCATTGGCACGTATCACAAAAGCTATCTTGGATGATGAAAATGCTGTATTGCCACTCTCAGTTTTCCAATCTGGTCAATATGGCATTGATGACGTCTTTATCGGTCAACCAGCTATCGTTGGTGCTCACGGTATCGTTCGTCCAGTAAACATTCCTTTGAATGATGCTGAACAACAAAAAATGGAAGCTTCTGCTAAAGAATTGAAATCAATCATTGATGAAGCATTCTCTCAAGAAGAATTCAGCTCAGCTGTTAAATAATTAAATTTGTAAAACCCAATAAAAATTCCTAGTCTTTCAGTTTTGAAAGACTAGGAATTTTTATTTTATTTATTTAAGTTTTTCTAGATATCGAGTTGCAATTACTTGTGCTAGACTATTACTGCTTTCTTATAAATCAGCGACAATTTCAAAAAAGCAGATGAATTCAGATTTCATCTATCCTTTTTCCTAACGATTAGCACTGCGTGACATGCGAACAAAGGTATGTCGGCGACCACGAATGGCGATAGAAGCATTGTAAATTGTCGTTGGTACAGGCATGCCTGCCAGGCACGTGTTAATTTAATGTCAGCACTAATTCGTTCTGTATAATTAAAAGTATATAGTTTTGTTAATTATTTGTCAAGAGTATTTTAATATTTGTTTCATTAATTTTAAATAAAAGCAAAATAACTTATATTTTAGGGTTTTAAAACATATAAACACTAATTTAAAACTATATACTTTATTCTTAAATAAAAATGGTATAATATATCTATATAGAATAGATTCAAGGAGCAGTCATGAGAACCAACACCAAGTATATTGATATATATACGCAAATTAAATACGATATTGAGTCCGGTAAATATCCAATCAATGAGAAATTGCCCCAAGGACGCATCCTCGCAGACCAGTTTAATGTCAGTGAACTAACGATTACAAAAGCCATCAACTTATTAGTTCAAGAAGGCTATATCGTACGACGTAGAGGTTCAGGTAGTTTTGTCAAAAACTTTAGAAATTCTACCATTACTAAATTTTCACCTTTAACTGGTAGCACTGCTTTACATGAAGGAGAAGTCACCTCTACAATTATTGGTTTTTCAACTGAGGCACCTAACCAGTACATCGCTGATAAATTAAGTATTGACAAAGAAAGTTTAGTTTACAAAATCATTCGACTTCGGACCATTAAAAATGTCCCTTCCATCATCGAATATACCTGGATGCCGCTTGAGATTATACCTGGCCTGACAACCAAAGAGTTAGAAACATCAATTTATAGTTATATCCATAAAACACTCAATCTAACGATTAAAAGTGCACATATTAAAGTTGCTGGTGTTCGACCCAGTATTCTTGAAAAAGCCTATCTAAAATTAAAAGATACGGATTTTCTGATGCAAACAGAACAAATTGGTTACCTAGATGACGGCCGAATCTTCGAATTTTCAATCGCTAGCCATATTCCAAGTGAATTTGCTTTTGAAACTGTTTTAATCGCTAATGAACACGACTAATCAAAAAACTCCCTCACTTCAGCTTTGGCTCGTGTGAGGGAGTTTTTATCTATTTATTTTGCCAACATCCGCTCAAGTGCCTTGAGACTAGATATTTGTGTGGCTTCATCTACTGTTATTTGCTGAATCGTTGAGCCCTGTTCTATCTCTTCTAGTGTCCATAAAAGATGTGCTAGGCGAATGCGATTCATGGTGATGCATGAAAAGGCAGAGGCATTAATGGACCTGATGTCATGATTAGGGAAGCTTTGAATCAAGCGATTCACTAAATTGTTGTCCGTGCCAATCGCCCACTTTGTGCCTTCGGGACTAGCTGCGACTTCATCAATAATTTTTTTAGTTGAGCCGTAACTATCTGATGCTTGCACGACTTCAATCGGACATTCAGGGTGAACAATGACCTTCAAGTTGGAAATTTGACTGCGTAAGGTTTTAATTTGTTCAACGGTATATTGTTGATGCACACAACAGCGGCCTTGCCAGAGAATCACTTTAAGATTTTGAAGGTCACCCTCTGCTTCTAATCTATTTTGTTTAGGATGCCAGACAGCCATTTGCTCAAGTGGAATTCCTAATTGATAAGCAGTATTACGCCCTAAATGCTGGTCGGGTAAAAAGAGGACACGTTGATGTTTGTCAAAAACACGTTTCAAAATAGTCTCAGCATTACTAGATGTCACGATGACACCATCATGGTTACCAACGAATGCTTTAACCGCTGCTGTTGAGTTGATATAAGTAACGGGTATGACTGGTTCAGCATAGGTTGTTTCTAAGAATTGCCAAGCTTGTTCCAACTGCTCTAAATTAGCCATATCCGCCATTGAACAGCCTGCTAAAGCATCTGGTAAGTAGACCTTCTGATCAGCTGTTGTGAGCATATCAGCTGTCTCAGCCATAAAATGAACACCACAGAAAATAATGTGTTTAGCCGACTCATTAGCTGCTGCTTCTTTTGCTAATTGTAAGGAATCCCCAACATAATCTGCAAAGGGAATAATTTCATTTTTTTGGTAATGATGTGCCAAAATCAATAAATCATCACCAAATTGTCTTTTTTTCTCATAGATTTTACGAATCATTTCACCGTCTGACAGGTGTAAATAACGTTCAGGAATGATATGTTTCTTATCAAATATTGGGTTAGTTGTCTCACTAGCTGCCATGATTTCTCCTCATCTTATCTCGTCTAAGGTCAGTTATACTCACTTTTTGTCACCCAACATAAGGCAAATTTGTTTCGCCTTTTTCACCATTTTGGCTATTAAAACTAATATCAAAAGCGATAACTGAATGGGTTAATGCACCTAGCGAGAGATAATCAGCGCCTGTATGTGCGTAGTCTGCTAAATTATCGAGTGTAATGCCTCCAGAAATTTCAGTCAAAATCGTCTCAGGCACTAGCTTTGTCCAAGCAGCCACTTGTTCTGGTGTTCGATTGTCAAACATGATAATGTCAGCTTTGGCATCAATTGCTTCAAGTAATTGCGCCTCAGTTTCGATTTCGACTTCAATTTTAACCATTTGACCAATCTGCTGACGAACTTTTTCAACTGCTTTTGAAATACTCCCCGCATAAGCAATATGATTATCTTTTAGCATGACACCATCATAAAGACCACTCCGATGATTAAAGCCACCACCGATTTTTACGGCTAGTTTGTCAAAATAGCGCAAACCTGGGGCTGTTTTTCGGGTATCACAAATTTTAATCGTTGCATCATTTAATGTTTGAATCGCTGTATGGGTAAAAGTCGCAATACCACTCATGCGCTGTAAGAGATTCAAAATCACACGCTCTCCGGCTAACAGTGTTCTGATGTTACCCGTTGATCGCCCAATAATTTCACCTTTTTTAATGCTGTCACCATCAGCCACAGCAGGTATAAACGTCGCATCCTGACTGAGTAAATCATAAACTTGCTGTGCCACTTCGATTCCAGCAATGATGCCGTCTGCTTTGGCAATAAAGATGCCACTTGCTTGTTCGTGCGCATCAAATATTAAATCCGACGATAAATCGCCAGTGCCGATATCTTCAATCAAGAAAGCATTAAGTTGTTCTTTTGCTTGTAAATTCATGCGACAGTTATTCCTCCGGTAATAGATAATGTGCACCAAGACTTTTAGTCCGAGCTAGCGTTGCATTGGCAATCGTTTCTGCGACAAGACATAGGTTAGCTGTCTCAATTTGGTGACGATTTGTGCAAGTCTGGTCTATGGTATGATAGTCAAAGGTTGACAGCCAGTCTTGAAACTGACGTATGCTTTTTGGTTTTCGAATAATGCCAAGTGCATCTGATGTTCGTTTGACTAAATCAGCCCGATTTGGTAGGTGCATCTGAGTTGATGATTGTGAGACCTGCTGCATTTGCTCATTTGGAGAGCTATTCTCTTTGTCTAACAAAATGGCATCTGCCACACTTCTAGCAAAACTAAGCCCTTCTAGTAAAGAATTACTCGCCAAACGATTAGCACCATGGACGCCTGTAAAAGCGACTTCTCCTACTGCATATAAGTTGCCAAGCTTTGTGTGACCTGAAGCGTCTGTTTTGACACCACCCATCAGGAAATGCATGCCTGGTTTAATAGGAATGCGCTGACTAATTTCAAAATCAATATTATTCTGCTTCAAATAGCTTGCAATGGATGGGAATTGTTGAGAAAAATTCGTGACACGAGAGATATCCAAATAAATATGGTGTCCCGCTTGTATCTGTTCATTAACAACTCGACTGACAACATCTCGTGGTGCTAGGTCGAGTTTACTAGAGCGACCAACCATAATCGGACAATCGTTTTCATCAACTAAAATTGCACCGGCACCTCTGACAGCCTCTGAAATCAGAATCGAATGTACTTTTTCGCCACCATCTAAAAGACTAGGATGAAATTGTAAAAATTCCATATCAGACAAGTCACATCCCGCACGTAAAGCCATGGCGATACCGTCTCCAGTAATCGTCTTATCGTTACTCGTATCCTGAAACAAATGCCCAATGCCACCACTTGCTAAGACAACATCATCTGCAAGTATCGTTTGCCTTTGATTATCCGCATCAAGATAGCTTACACCACGAACTTTGCCTTCTTCTACCACAAAATCTAATGCAAAAGTGTTAGGCATCCATTTTACTGCTGACAATTGTCCATGAACAAAACACGTCAACTGATGACCTGTTTGATCCCCACCCGCATGTAAAATTCGTTTATGCGAATGTGCACCCTCAAGCCCCATATCTAATTGCCCATCGAGCGTTTGATCAAAAACCATCCCTAAATCAATCAGATCTTGAATGACTCGAGGACCTTCATGCACCATTTTCTCAACTGCTTTTTTCTGATTATGGAAAACACCGGCAGACAGTGTGTCCGCGACATGAGATGCTTCATTATCCAACTCCTGCCCCTTTTTGAGACTCTTAGCTGGCATGACAGCCGCAACACCTCCCTGAGCCAACATCGAATTACTTTCTTCTTGCTTTCCCTTACAGATTATCGTGACATCCGCTTGCCCCTCCAGATATAAGGCGACTGTTGCACCTGCAATCCCCGAGCCAATAATCACAACTTTTTTCATCATTTCTTCTTTCAATTATAAAATAATCATATACGATTAACTTTAAGTTTGTAAATTAACAAACTAACAAACTAACAATATTGCTACTATTCTACCACAAAATTCGTGTGATGAAGTATAAAACAATAAAAAAGAGCAAAAAAAAAGAGCGAATGTTCGCTCTTTTAAAGTTTGTCGTTTAAATTTTAAGAAATCGTCTCATTGAGATAATTGAACCTAGTGAACCAATCGCCACACCGACAACGATCATTAAAATAATCAACTGCGGTACAAATGTACTAGGATTTAAAAGGTATAAGCCCTGTTGCGATAATGGTTTTTGTAAGCCGACATAACCAATGCGGTAAACAACACTAATTAATACACTAGGTAGAATAGCACCAAGTAAGCCAACCCAAGCTCCTTCAAGGAAGAATGGCCAACGGATATAACCATTCTTAGCACCAACCAAACGCATGATTTGAATTTCTCGTTGACGAGACAAAATCGTAATTCGAATCGTATTAGAAATCAGAAAGACTGCGACAAACAAAAGTAGAATTGCTGCGCCAGCTCCCCAAGTTCTGATAACTTTTGATAGGCCAAAGATTTTCTTGGTATTGGTACCACCGTAGTCCGCACGGTCAACGCCATCAATTTTACTGATGTTTTTAGCAACTTCTGTTACATTTTCAGGTTTATCCGCTTCAACGATGTAAACATCATAAAGAGGATTACTGTCGCCTTTAAACATTTTCCAAGTATTACCGAGTGATTTTGTGAGTTTTTCTAACTCATTTTCTTTGCTTGAATAAGTCACCTTGGTCACGTGCGGTACTTTTTCAATCGCTTTTTCTATCTTATGATAGTCTGGATTAGCAACCATTTTTGATTTATCATTGGGGTCTGCAATTTCTTTTTCACCATCATGAACATTTAGTTTCAAAAAAGTTGAAATCCGAACATTATTTTCTAAATCAGATGCTAGTTTCGTTGTATTGAGGATAACGGCTAGGAACACGCCGACTAATACAAGGGTGATGGTAACAGATGAAACAGCAGCAACTGTCATCCAACCATTTCTGCGGAGATTTTTAATAGACTGCCACAGGTGCTTAAAAAATGTTCTAATCATCGTAGCCATATTCTCCTTCTATTTGATCTCGGACAATTCGACCATTCTCAATCGCAATAACACGATGACGCAAGGTGTTAACGATTTGTGAATTGTGGGTCGCCATTAAAATTGTTGTCCCTTGGATATTAATTTTTTCCAGAAGATTCATAATTTCCCATGAATTTTCTGGGTCTAAATTACCTGTCGGTTCATCGGCGATTAGTACTTTGGGTGCATTAGCAATTGAGCGCGCAATCGCCACACGTTGCTGCTCACCACCTGATAATTCATTCGGGAATGAGCGAACTTTGTGTTTAAGACCAACAAGGTCTAGTACTTCCATGACACGTTTCTTGATTTCTCGTGGGCGTTTACCAATAACTTCCATGGCATAAGCAATATTTTCATAGACTGTTTTATTTTGTAGTAATTTATAGTCCTGGAAAACGACACCGATAGATCGACGCAGCATTGGCACATCGCGCTTTTTAATTTTTTCAAGATTGTAGCCAGCGACGACACCCTGACCTTTATCCAACTTCACTTCACGATATAATAACCTGATGAATGTTGATTTACCAGCGCCTGAAGGTCCTACGACGTAAGCAAATTCTCCGGCCTCAATATCAACTGAAATATTTCGTAAGGCGGTCGTTCCGTTATTATATTTTTTGGTTGCATTACTTAATTTGATAATACTACTCATATTTTTAGTTTCTTTCTGTTTTTTGTCAACATATACATATTATAACAAATTACTATCTCTAAAATATTACAGCCTTACAACATTTTCCATTTGAGATAAGCATCAATAAAGCCATCTAAATCACCATCCATAACATTATCAATCTGACTTGTTTCGTATCCTGAACGTGTATCTTTGACCAATTGATAAGGCATGAAAACGTAAGAACGAATTTGTGACCCCCATGAAATATCGGCTTGATCACCTTTCAATTCATCAACTTCTGCTTGCTTTTTATCAACTTCGAGTTGGTAGAGTTTAGACTTAAGCATCTTCATTGCCAAATCTCTATTACCATACTGTGTTCTATCCATAGTAGATGAGACGACAATACCAGTCGGGATATGCGTCAAGCGAACACCTGTCGATACCTTGTTGACATTTTGTCCACCAGCACCACCAGAACGGAAAGTATCCATTTTAATATCAGCATCGCGGACATCAACTTCAATCGAATCGTCTAATTCAGGCATGACATCAACCGAAGTAAACGAAGTGTGACGTCGATTTTGTGAATCAAAAGGTGAAACACGTACCAAACGGTGAACACCTTTTTCAGAACGTAGGAAACCGTAAGCATTATTACCAGTAAATTTCAGAGTTGCTGATTTAAGACCAGCGACATCACCATCTTGGTAGTCGACCACTTCAACCTTGAAATTGTGGGCATTACCCCAACGTTCATACATCCGCATGAGCATGCTACCCCAGTCCTGAGACTCGGTACCACCTGAACCTGGATGAATCTCTAGAAGGGCATTCATGTGATCATAAGGCTGATTGAGGAGCATCTCAAGCTCATAGGCTTGCATTTTAGCACCTAATTTATCAAGCTCCACTGTCAACTCTGCTTGCATTTCCTCGTCAGCATCTTCTTCTAACATCTCCAACATCACTTCTTGATCATCAAGCATCGCTTGCATGGTCATAAAAGTGTCATATTTAGCTTTGAGCTGGTTAGATTGCTCAACGACTTTTTGTGCAGCAATGTTATCATCCCAAAAACTAGGGTCAGACATATCATTGTCAAGAAGCGCAATTTCTTCTTCAAGGCGGTCTAAATCGAGATTATCTCGAAATGACGCCATCTTATCTCTATTTTGGGCAATTTGATTGCGAATTTCACTAATTTCCATATTATATTATTCTACCACGTTCTCATCTATTTTTCAAAGATTGATGATGATTCACCTTTGATTTAATCTTGTCTAGCGCCCATTGTGCCGCCTCTTGGTGGACGGCATTGCTAGGATCTGCTGCTATTTCTTCTAATAAAGGAATAGCCGTTTTGTCATTAACATTAGCTAAAACGTAAATCGCATTACGCTGCAAAACATTTTTACCTCGCCATGAACCTGCAATTTCACTGAATTTAGCCTTAAACTCCTGATTACTCAGCTGAATAAAAGGTTGTAGCTCAGGATAAGCGAGTTCCGGATCAATGATAGTCTGAGCCTCATTCCTTATTCCCTTATTATAAGGACAAGCAATTTGACAAATATCACACCCATAAATCAAAGTCTTCATTTTGACGCGAAACTCTTCATCCAGTGGCCCTTTTTTCTGCGTCTGAAAACTCAGGCAACGCTTGGCATTCATGGTTGAATCGCCATTTAGTGCATCAGTCGGACACGACGTGATGCAATGGTCGCAATCGCCACAGCCGTAGTCAACCGGACTGTCCGGTTCAATATCGAGATTAGTGATGAGTTCTCCCAAGAACATATAGGAGCCAAATTCTTTAGAAATGACGAGGCCATTTTTACCGATGAAACCAATTCCCGCTCGTCTGGCGACAGCAGTATCCACTAAAGCGCCTGTATCGACCATAGCCTTGTGGTCAAAATCATCTGTTAATTCAGCAATTCTCTCAGATAAACAGGCCATTTTTTCTGTAAGAATGGTATGATAATCAACACCCCAGCTTGAAGAAGAAAACTTACCACGTTTATAAGATGATTTCCCTGGTAATTGTGGCAGTTTATTCGGATAGGCAATGGCAATCGAAATAATCGTTTTGGCATTATCAAGTAAGAGCTTAGGCTTGATTCGCTCTTCAATATTTTGATGTTCAAAACCTGAGTTTGTCCCTTTTTCTTGAGCCAGTCTTAATGATTTTTCCAAGTAGTCAAAATTATCAGCTGCCGTAAAGCCGATTTTTGAAATGCCAATTTCTTTGGAAATGGCAATAATTTGTTCTTTCAGATTCGTCATATTTTTATTATACCTTAATTTACTGGACTGGTAGACGATTTTTGAATTCTCTTTAAATGTAGCTCTGATAATTGACCGATTTTGTCAACTGAGACTAGTTCAAAACGTTTTAACTCCTGTTCTGTCTCCTCAAACAAACGTTTACCAGTTCCCAATACAACGGGCGCAATTTGAATCCAGAGCTCATCAATCAAATCATGTTTTAAAAGTGTCGTCACGATTTCGCCGCCACCAACAACCCAAATCGCTTGGCCAGCTTCAGCTTTTAAGCGATTAATAACAGCTACTGGGTCACCTGAAACATAATTTCCTTCTATTATATTGCCTTTTTCACTACGTGAAAAAACAATCTTTTCCTTATTAGGAAAAATGCGTTCTGCTCCCGAGAGACGTTGCGTTTCACGGTAAGTCGTATGTCCCATGACCACTGTACCAATGCGGTCTTCAAAGTCACTAATATCAAACTCCTTATCTAGAGATGTGTCAAACAACCACTGTAAATCATCAGTAGCGCTTGATAAAAAACCATCTAGACTAATGGCGCCATAAAAAAATACTTGTCGCATTGTTTTCTCCTTTAAAATAAAAGATACGCATTTATTATAACATATTCTAACAAGTCTACTCACCCTTACAAAATTAAAAAATTTCCCCAATACTGAAGAAATTTTTATTAACCTTAACTTTTTAACACTTGCACGTCAAAAAGTTATTCTTGATTTTTTCTTAATTTTAGCCATCCAGCTGTCGCCAAAAAGACAATAACACCAAGGATAGTTTCAGCTATACCATTTTTGGCACCTGTATCTGGTAGTTCTTTTTTATTTGCTTGAGCGGTGACAGGCACAGATGGCGTTTGACCTTTCTTACTAGATTCACTTGGTTGACTAGGATTATGAGGTGCCACCTTATCTTTATCCATTGGTATTTTCACCGCACTAGGTACCTTCATATAGATAACCGTTTTAACAATATCTTTCGTCTCACCACTTACCTTGTCAATGGCAGCAACTTGTGGGACATCGGGTGTATAATTTTTAAGGCTAGGTGATGTCACCTTTTCAAATGAAGTGCCACTGCTCGCCATCCAGTCACCATAAGTTTTACTACCTATCACCTGGTCAGTCGTGACTGTTCGAGTGAATGTTAAGGGTGTCGCAACATAATTATTTAAGGCTTGTTTGCCATTTTTGTATTGATAGTGAATAACTTCTTTCACTTGTTTAGTTTCGGTCGTTGCGATGGATTTATGCATCAGATGAACCTCGAAATTTTGCGGTTGATTAGTAAAAGTCACACCAGCTTTTGGATAATTATCTGAAACATACTGATAGCCCTCACTCAGAAAAGTCGCGATATCTGTCTTGGTCGTATAATTTGTAGACTCCCCAGTTGCACCTGTGATTTCTTTGTGAGTTAAAACTTGTCCTGTCGTATCATCAATATATGTAATTGTTGCAAAATCTTGATTTCGTTTATAAATGTAATTGACATCTTGAGCATTTGCTTGATATGTACCTATGTGTGCAGCGCCTGTCACGCGCTCAAAAGTATAACCTGGAATTGTCACTTGACTCGTTGTATAGAGGGTATCAATATCACCACTTGTTGTGATTGTAGCTTTAAGGGTTTGCCCATTTTCATCTAAATAATTAGCATGAACAGTTCCTTGAGCAATAGTATACTGAAAGTTTGATAACTGTAGTTGTTGTAAATTAAAATTATCACCTGTAGAGGCAGAAATTGAAAAGGCCATTGATTGATTCGTACCAATCAAGTTACTAACATCTTGCTGCCAAATCTTACCATCATAAGTCACTGTCATCATTTTTGAAGTGCCATCATAGGACATTTTAAAAGGTTTAAATTGATTATTACTAGGTTGTGATATAGGTTGTGCACTTTCTTCTAGAGTTTGTGCCACACCACTTGTGCCATTTACAAAAGCACCATAAGCCTGACCAGGTGAAAATTCACTTGGATCGGGATAGAAGTAAGGATCTCCATCATAGTTATAGTAAGTATCTAATTTGAAACCAAAAGCACCTTTAACCCCACCAATGCCAGCTGCACCCCCTTTTACACCCACAACATCTGTATTACCCGGATGAAATAAAAAGCCAACACCGTCAGCGCCACCAGACTCACTACTTTTATCGCCTAAATTAATTGAACCAGATAGTGTGAAATTCTGTGACATATCTACTTTGGTTTTCAATGTTACATTACCAGACTGATCTTTCATATTCGGTGTTAACGTTTGTACAAAATTTTGGATGTCATAATTAAAATTTGCTGCTGACCCGTTCCGTTGAAAGTAAGTCAAAAAATCTGAGGGATAAACCGTTACTGTTCTTTGTGTCACTGAATTTGAAGACAGTGTTGGTGATTTTTCTTCTTGTGCGTCTGCAGTGATGCTTGTTGTGATAAGACTTGTGTCAATACCTATTGTTGTGGCACTTAGAATCAAGACAATACCTGTTTTAAACTTCATTTTTTCCTCCTAGAATTGTTTTAATGTAATGTGTAATTTATGTCACGTAACTATCTTAATGACATATTTTAATTTAACAAAATTTATTATACTGCCATGTGATTAAAAATGCTATCTTTTTAACCTAATAAAAAGAAGAACTGTTACAGAACATTTAAAAAAAATGAAACAGATCAGTATATTTTACTCAAAATAGTAAAATATGAAAGATGCTTAAAGAGAATATGCTATACTTAGATTATGAAGAAGCTGGCTATTCTCTCTGATTTGCACTTGGATGTTAATCAGTTTGATGAAAAATATGAACAAATCTTAATTCAAACCTTGCAAGAGCAAGACATCACGGATATACATCTGGCAGGTGATATTTCAAATGACTTTGAACAGTTATCAAAGCCTTTTTTAGCACGTCTATCTCAATATTTTACTGTTTCTTATAATCTTGGTAACCATGATATGTTGGGTATGACCGAGTCGGATATTACTGCAAATGACTTTCAACTTCGGTCAATTGGTCAGAAAAAACTGCTTAGTTTTGCAGGTTGGTATGATTATTCTTTTTGTCCGGGTATCAGTGTTGAGCAAAATATGAACACTAAAAATACGTTTTGGTTTGACCGGAAAATTACACGAGATGCCGATGATATAACGGTGACTAACCGTATCTTAGCTCAATTTGACGCGGTCTTGACAAATATGACAGCGGCTGATAAAGCTGATTTAATCATCGCTATGCATTTTGTACCTGAACGCTCTTTTTTGATGACGCATCCTAAATTTGTTAAGTTCAATGCTTTTTTAGGGTCTGAGCAATTTCATTCTATTTTTGTTAAACATGGCATCAGAGAAGTTGTTTTTGGTCATAACCATCGGTCTTATGACCAAGTAATTGATAATGTTCACTATCAATCTAAACCTCTAGGATATAAACGGGAATGGTGTTTAATCAGTGATTACTTCAAATCTTATCCTGTCTATCAATCCTATAACTCTTACAATCTGCATAGGCGTTATAACCTAATCAAGAAAACAAAAGAATTCGATGCTTATCTCCTCACGCATTTTTCAGAGGAAGTGAAAAAGTCTTTGATTATTTTCAACGTTCAAATCTGACAAATGTCGGATAAAATGGTATAATTTTTGTTGAGAACTTTGAATGTTAGAAAGTTGGTAGGATGATGAAAATCCCCAAAGAAGGCGACTTTATTACGATTCAAAGCTATAAACACGACGGAAGCTTGCATCGTACTTGGCGTGATACGATGGTGCTAAAGACTAACGAAAACTCGATTATTGGTGTGAATGACCATACCCTTGTGACTGAGAGCGATGGCAGACGTTGGGTGACCCGCGAACCTGCTATTGTTTATTTCCACAAGAAGTTTTGGTTCAATATTATTGCCATGATTCGCGAAAATGGCGTCAGCTACTACTGTAACTTGGCAAGTCCTTACACGCTTGACAATGAAGCTCTTAAATATATCGACTATGACCTTGATGTCAAAGTTTTTGCTGACGGTGAGAAGAAATTGTTGGATGTCGAAGAATATGAGCGTCATAAACGTCAAATGCATTATCCAGAAGATATTGATTTTATATTAAAAGAAAATGTCAAGATTTTAGTTGACTGGATTAATGAGGGTAAGGGGCCATTTTCTAAGGAATACGTTGCCATTTGGTACGACCGTTATCACCAATTAAAATAAGCCCTCACAAAATTGAGGGCTTATTTTTTTACGACAAATTAAGAGTAGAATATTTTCAAAACATCAAAAAGCCCTTTACCACATTAAAATGGTAAGAGGCTTTTTGAATTTCAGCTCAACCGATGAAGATCTATCTTTTTGAATGAGCCTTAATTCTGGCATATCTTCTAATAATAAGAGCGACAATCAAACAAAGCGAACCTGTGAACATTACAATGCCTACTCCTCGTAAAGGAGGTAAACCATCTTTATCAGACATCATCATTTGCTTGTGTGTTGTATAATGTATTGAATTGCTACTTTTCTTTTGAGATAACTTTGCTTTATCAGTTGAAATAGTTCTATCCACCAGGCCTAATTCGCCTGATATGGTTGCTATAATCATCCTGAAATCTCCTTATGCTTGACGATACTAATGGGCAAATGCGAATAAATATTAAAACGCAATCGAATCAAATTTCAAGCTCAAAGTATAACCTAATTTCAAAGGTGCCACTGCTTTTGCAGAACCAGCATATGTGAAAGTGGCATGGTTATTCACAGCTGTGCCTGCTGTTACAGCTGTATCATTTTTCGTGTATTGGTCAACATTATTTGCCAACGTAATTAATTCATTTGTTGATGCTTGAAGTACACCTTGTTCAATCAATTTTGTACTTGTTGTTGTGACATTATTTCCTGTCACCTTCAAATTCAAGGCAAAATCATTTGGCAACGTAGGATTTGTGGTACCCGCAGCATCAGCAAAATTATTCACACTAACTTTCACAGGACGACCAGAATGATTGATGATATCATAAGTTGGCGCTTTAATTGTTGGTTCACTCACTTTATTATAAAAAATCGTGTCAGTTGGTACAGTTACGTTGATCCAATCAACGTCTGTTTCAGGAATTGTTGATCCCGGATCCGTATTATCAGCCCCTAATGTTCCGTTAACTGCAATATCTGCATCACCAGCACCAACAATATCTTGCGCCATAACCGCTTGCGCACCACCGAATACAGCTGATGAAATAAGTAAAGTTGAAAGTAGTTTTTTCATGATTTCTCCTAAATTAAAATAAAATAAAATATAACATACTCGTTTAAGTATAATTAGCCGACGATGAAACTGACACCTGCTGCCACTTCACCTTTTTTAGTTTTCGTTTTCGAATCGTATAAACTAAAACGTGCCGTTGCAGGGTGCGTCCCTTTAGTTAATGGTTTCTCTAGCGCAATATGACTCACCTCCTCTCCTGGCTCAACAGCACCAGACGTATAAATGACATCTCCAGTTTGATCATCTGTGATGACGACATTAACCGGATAAGTATTTGTCTGAGGATTTTTAATATTGAGTGTCCCTTGCTGAGACTGACTGCTAATGATAGCTTTTGAACCAATCATCATATTAAACTGACTATCATCTACCTTTTTCTGAGCAAATTTTTTGAGCTCCTTATCTGACATCTTCTTAGCATCCTTACCTCCAGGTAAAAAATCACCACTAATCACTGTCACATTTTCTTTGGGATTTTGCCCAAAGACATGGTAGAGGCTATACCCAACCCCTGCCAATAAAAGCAAGAGCAGGAAGATTAATCCCCATTTTTTTCGTCTCTTTGTTTGACTTTCTTGTGCTGTTTGTTCTATATTTTGATTTTGCATCTTCAACTCCTACTATCCTAGATTATGATACTTGCCTAATTGAAACAGCCAACTTATAATTGACATGATAAGGACCTCCGTCTGATATAGTGACCGAGTGCTCACCTTTAAAATAAAGAGATGCCTCATGGTCACTAGTCCAATACGGTTCCAACTCTATCGGTTGTCCTGTGATACTTCCTATCAATAAAGGATCCCACAATACATCACCGATATCTGTCGGATGATTAGCCAATAGTTCCAGATGAATTTGTTTTCTCTTGGGAGACTTTGCTACCAGCGATACGTCTTGATCACTACCTGAGTTAAGCGCTAAAGATTTCAAATTCATTTTAACTGGTACATTGCCATGATTAATTGCAAGATAATTTGCCAAATGATTTTCTTTTGTAATCTCACCTGCTTTTGGTGCTACAAAGTCTAAAGTATCCGGTAAACTCACCTTGGTATATGAGGGGACTAGCACGACTTGCTCGATCCAAGGACTAGACAAGGTATAGCCTGTTATATGGTTCGCATCTAATCTACTGTAAACATAATAAGTCTGTGCAGGTAAATCATGAAACTGATATATCGAGTCTTTCCCTATATCCGTTGCAATATCAACGCTTCTCGAGTCTCGGACACCATTTGCCGCTGTGGCATTATTGATACTTGTCTGTGATGACGTCGTCGTGATATTATTACCTGAATATAGCGTTCTTGTGGCTATTTTATAATTGATTTTACTGCCGGCTGCCAGGCTTTCTGGATTCCATTGCGTAATTTGAGCAGTTATCTGGCTAAGGTCATCTCCTACCGCTGGAACAGCATTGAAAGCCGTAAGTTGTGGTGCACGAGCATAAACAACCGATTCTCCACTGTTGATATTGGATGCCGTAATACTTCTACTTCCTGTCATGTTTGCTGTTAATTCTTTTTGACCACTTTTCAAATATTTAATCGGATACAGATAACCATCAGAATCTTTTCGCGTCAAACTCGGTGCAATGGACCCTAAAACTGACTTACCCGATGTTGTCGCATTAAATAAAATATAATTAGGAGAGGTTACGCTAATCGTTGGATCCTGACCAGTAAAACCATTCTTTTCTGTTGTAAAAATACCAATAGCATCTTTGGCAAAATCCATATTAATACTGCCAGTATACTTTAATGATGCCGTTTGTGTCGCATGATTGGGTCCTGAAATAGCTCTATAACTAAACTGTCCTTTTTCTTTCACATTTAAATTAAAAGAAGTGCCATCATAGGAAAGATATTGTTTACTCGTCTTAATATCGACTAGGGCATGCTTACCAACTGTCAGCGTTTGGTTAGCTGGTCCCCAAAAAAATGCTAACTCATTATAAGTATCGTGATAAATCGTTGTTTGACTATCATCATCGAAATTGATAGCTGTAAACCCTTGGGCAAATTCACCATCGTAACCACCACCAGATGTCCCAGCCTTAAAATTATTTTTGCCTTTAAAGGTTAAGGTATTGGTTTCATTGTTAGCATAAAAAGGTTGCCCACCTTTTTGAATGTCGTAATCAATATTTTCAATCACTAGATTGGTATTTCTATTATTAATGCGCATGATGCCATACCAAGTGCTGTTAGGATAGGTTGCATTACCATACTTGATATTTTTTAACGTGATCGTTAAATTATCAGCACCAGTTGAAAAATGTTCATAATCATAATAGCCGTTTGCTGGTGCACGTGTTTCTGTATAAAGTATCGCATGTCCATCACCATCTATCACAGTGTTTTTACTCACTTTTATCCCTCTGTCCGAGAAAGCGTAATAAATATCAGCGGTTAACTTAATACAAAGTGCTGACTCACCAGGTGCTATACTCTGGTTTAGAGCAGTTTTTAAGTCAGCAATCGTTGCGACCAATAATGGCGACCTCGCAGTACCCGTACCATTGGTAATATCGCGTGGTGTGACATCTGAAACTTGTTGCGGTGTTGGCGTATCATCGTTTGTTGTCGTTGATGTCTCATCTGCCCTCACAAAAATTGGGCATACAAATGCTAATAAGAAAAGCAAAGCTAATCCTCTTAGTATGTTTCGCAATTCAAAAATCCTCCGTTTTACTCTTGGGAAAAAATCAAGTCTAATGCAACTGCAATTAGGCACCACTCCTTTCAATAATGGGACTCGATTTGTTATACAGCCATTTATTTGCAGTGTTTTATTTGATTATGTGGTTATTATAGCCTATTATTTCTTAAAAGTGTTAATATTTGCTCATGAATTTTAATTAAATTACTATCTACTTTAATTAAAGTATTATCAGATTTGAATAATCTTGTTTTTTTGTATATTTTATTAAAAATAAAACATATCAAAAACCCTTTACCAATCAATAGGGTAAAGGGTTTTGAATGCTTAAATATCAGATCACCATAAGTTTTTGCCTATAGCATAGCTAAAATCATATCAGCTAACTGTTTGTCATTTTGAAGTTACTTGGTCATATACGCGTTTCGCTAATGCAAAATTTCCTACTGTTGCCGACGCATTGTTAGCAATACTTGGCACTTGTAAATAATCCGTCAACTCAGGTACTGTGACATAGTCATTTAAAAGTTCTGCAAATTGTTGACGGACACGCGCCATCATATGTTCTTGTGCCATGACGCCACCACCAAAAATGATTTTTTCAGGACGAAGTGTCAAGGTCGTAGAGACAGCAGCTTGCGCAATGTAGTAAGCTTGAATATCCCAGACATTTGAATCAAGTTCAATATTTTCACCTCTAATACCAGTTCGAGCTTCAAGTGACGGACCTGCTGCGACACCTTCTAAACAGTCACCATGATAAGGGCAGACACCAGCAAAATCTAAATCATCTGAATGACGTTTAACAAACATATGCCCCATTTCAGCATGTGAAATACCACCTATAAATTCACCATTTTGAATCGCACCCGCACCGATGCCAGTACCGATAGTAAAATAAACCAAGCTTTTAAGTGACGGTTCAAGTAACTGCTCACCATATGCTGACGAATTAACATCGGTCGTAAAGTACATCGGTAAATCAAGCTGTGCTTTCAAGAATCCAATCAAATCAAAATTAGCCCAGTGTGGTTTAGGCGTTGTCGTCACAAGTCCATAAGTTTCTGATGCCTCATCAATATCAATCGGTCCAAAGCTACCAATCGAAATCGATACAAGCGATGAACCAAACTGTTTAAAGAAATCAACTGCTTGCTGCAGAGTTTTCACTGGTTCCTCCGTTGGAAATGTCGTGCTCTCAAGAATCATAAATGCTTCATTACCAACTGCACAGACAAATTTTGTACCACCTGCTTCAATACTACCAAATAATTTACTCATTTTGACCATCATTGAGTTGCCTAACAACTCGTCCTTTCTTTTCTGAACGTATATTCCTGTAAACGTTTTCTACAATTATATCATAATTCCAAATAAATAACCGATCTAATCGGTTATTTTAACTTTATTTTGTTACAGGTGCAGTTGTATGAATAACAGCTTGACCAACTGTAACAGTTTGGTTATTAATTCCTTGAACTTCTGCAAATGACATGGTATTTGTCACAATGACCATCACTGTCGCTTCATAACCAGCGGCTTTAATTTTACTAATATCAAAAGTGCCTAGTAAATCACCTTTTTTCACGACTTGACCTTGTTTAACTTGTGTTGAGAATCCTTCACCTGCCATTTGTACTGTATCAATCCCAATATGGAGTAAAACTTCTGCGCCATTGTTCGTCAAAAGACCATAAGCGTGTTTACTGTCATTTGTGACTGTCAATGTACCATCTGCTGGAGCGTAAATTTCACCTATCGTTGGTTCAATTGCAATCCCTTTTCCCATTAATTCTGATGAGAATACTTGGTCTTTCGTTTCAGAAAGTTGGATGGCTTGACCAGCTACTGGAGCATAGAGTGCTTCATCTGAAACACCTTCAGAAGTTTTAACGCTATTAATTTCCTGAGCTGTTGTTCCTGTCGTTGTAACATTCGCAGGGACATCCATGCGTCCTCGACCGTAGACATAAGTCGCAATAAAAGCAAGGACAAAGCTGATCACAATACCGAGCATGAACATTGGAATGCTAGCTGGCTTGATGGCGATAAAACCAATGATTCCCGCAGGTCCAAGCGATACGCCACGCACGCCCGCAAATCCCATGATAGCAGAGGCAATACTGGCAGCACCAAGACCGATGAAGAATGGAAACTTAAGTTTGAGGTTGACACCAAACATTGCTGGCTCAGTAATACCAAGCATCGCTGAGAAAGCTGATGATGATGCGAGACCTTTTTGTTTTTCATTTTTCGTCAAGAAGAAGATGGCAAATGTTGCAGCACCCTGAGCAACGTTGGCTGCAGCTGCGATAGGGAAAATGAAGTCCCCTCCTGTTTTTGCAATATCAGCAAGTAGAGAAGTTTCGATTGCTGGAAATGATTGGTGTAAACCAGTCAGCACAATCGCTGAATAGCCAAGACCAAAGATACCATAACCAACCCCACCAAGGGTATCAACCAACCACACAAGACCATCAGTCATACCAGTTGAGACTGTTCGTAAGACAGGACCTACCACAGCAAAAGTCACAAAACCAGTGATAATGACGGCTAACATTGGGGTAAAAGTAAAGTCAATCGCATTTTTTAAATGTTTATGGAAGAATTTCTCAAGTGTTGCCAGAATCCAAGCCACACCAATGACTGGCAATACTTGACCTTGATAACCGGCTTGTGCGATTTGGAAACCAAAGACATCCCAGTAAGGCATTTTGTTTGTCGAAATCGCTTCTGCTACACCATAACCATTGACAAGGCTAGGCATGACTAACATCATCCCTGCTGCTGCCCCTAGATATGGATTCCCACCAAAACGTTTAGTGGCAGAAAATCCGATAAGAATTGGTAAGAAGGCAAAAGGTGCTGATGCCATGAGATTGACAATCTCAGCAAATCCCTTAATCCCCGGTACCATTTCAACAATAGATTGAGGTCCAAAGAGTCCTTGACCTGTCAAGACATTGTTCAACGCCATTAAGAGACCACCTGCTACCAAAGCAGGAATCAGTGGCACAAAAATGTCTGACAAGACTTTAATCAGCTTCATAATTGGATTTTTTTCAGTGTCGGCGACATTTTTTAGTTCATCTTTCGACACTTCCCCAACACCTGTAATGGCAACCAACTCTTTATAGACAGTATTAACATCGCCAGGACCAACAATGATTTGATACTGACCATTGGCTTCAAATGTGCCTTTCAAGTCTGCATCGTCATCAAGCGCTGCTTGATCAATCTTAGCTGTATCTTTAACAACTAAACGCAAACGTGTGGCACAGTGGGCTGCCGCGATGAGGTTATCTTCGCCAAGTGCTGCCGCAACTCGTTTTGCTACTTCTTTGTGATCCATAGGAATCCCCCTTTAAATTCTACGCATGGCCTTTTCTAGTGATTGCTATTCAAAACTATCACCTAAAAGTCAATGGTCACCTAAAATAATTTCAATACGATATCAAGTTGTCAAACGTTTGATACCGTTTACATTTTTAATTATAACTTGTTCCAAAAGTATTGTCAAGCGTTTGACATAAAAAAATTTTTGCTTTATAATTTGACTATGATGACTAAAATAGATTATACAAAACCTTGGACTTCTGCAGAGCGTTATCGCCCCTATGCAGACTACTCTGCTGATTACATAACAGCACTCACAAATGCTGTTGATAAATCAGCTTATAGAAATTCCTATCATATCCAACCTAAAATAGGACTCCTCAATGATCCTAATGGTTTCTCTTTCTTCAATGGTAAATATCATTTATTTTACCAAGTCTTTCCCTATGGTCCGGTTCACGGCCTTAAATCTTGGGCACTCATGACATCACCCGACTTGATTCATTGGACAGATGAAGGGCTTAAACTTTTTCCTGATACCATTTTTGACTCACACGGTGCTTATTCTGGATCTGCTTTGCCACTTTCTGACAAAGAACTTTTCCTATTCTACACTGGCAACACGCGTGGCGAAAATAATTCTCGGGATGCTTATCAAAATGGTGCCATTTACACACAAACAGGCAACATCCGTAAATTTGATACCCCACTCCTTAGAACACCAGAAGGCTATACTGATCATTTCCGTGACCCAATGATTTTTGACGCACATGGTCATAAATTTGCTATCATCGGCGCACAAACATCTGAAGAAAAAGGGACAGTCGTCTTAGCTCAAGCAACTAACGACAGTTTAACCGCTTGGGATTACAAAGGACAACTTCAGTTTACCCAAGAGGAAATGGGCTATATGATTGAATGCCCTAATCTCGTCTTTATTGACAAAAAACCCGTTCTCCTATTCTGCCCGCAAGGTCTTGACAAATCAATCGCTGACTACGATAATATTTTTCCGAATATGTATGTGATTGCGGATGAGTTTGATTCTGAATCTGCTACACTGACACAGGCAGGAAAACTTCATAATCTAGATGACGGCTTTGAAGTCTATGCGACGCAAGCTTTCAACGCCCCTGATGGTCGAGTACTTGCCTCTTCTTGGTTGGGCTTACCTGATCTGGATGTGCCATCACAAGCTGATGGTTGGCAGGGTATACTCAGTCTAGTTAAAGAGTTAACACTCAAAAATGGTCAACTTTACCAATATCCTGTTGTAGAGACAATATCACTACGGCACGAAAAACAAAACATTACGCTGTCAGAAGTTGCCACTACCATTGACAGTAATAGTTATGAACTTGAAATTGAACTTAGCGAAGATGAAGAAAATGAACTTTATCTATTTGCAAGTGCCGACAATTCTTCTCACGTTTCGCTCAAAATAGATGTAAAAAATGGTAAAATAGAACTTAATAGAGCAAATCTGCCTGTTAGCTGGGCTGAAAATTATGGTGTGACGCGTTCGACTTATGTCGCACCTGGCAAGATGAAACTTAATATCTTTGCGGATACATCGTCGCTTGAAATTTTTGTTAACGATGGTGAAAAGGTCATGTCTAGCCGTATTTTCACAGTGCCAGAAAACACTTATTTGTTCGCCAAAAGCAGCTTACCTGCTACTATCTGGCAACTAAAAAAATAAGGATATATTGCGTATTTCATATGCAATCATGTAAATTTATGGCAACTTTAAACGATGTCGCAAAAATTGCTGGCGTCACGCCCACAACTGTTTCTCGCGTGATTAACATGCGAGGGTCTCTATCTCAAAAAACGATTGAACGTGTTCATAAGGCTATGCGGGAATTGAACTATCAACCTAATGCCATGGCACGTTCACTACAAGGTAAGAAATCCCAGCTGATTGGGTTAATATTTCCTTCTGTCGCCTATCCTTTTTATGGTGAAATCATTCATGCAATTGAGTCCAAACTCTTTGAACAGGGCTACAAAGCGATTTTATGCGACAGTGAAAATGATCCTATAAAAGAGCGCGCCTACCTGACAATGCTCATGGCCAATCAGGTTGATGGCATCATTACCAGTTCTCATAACAAAGAAATTCATGAATATGAAAATGATAATCTAGCCATTGTCGCTTTCGACCGTTATCTGGCGGATGGCATTCCTATTGTTTCTTCTGATAATTTGGCAGGTGGTAAACTTGCAACTGACTATCTTTATGAGCAAGGCTGTCGCAAGATTGCTATAGTCGCAGGTGTCTCTGATACCATTAGCCCAACAGAAAATCGGCGATTAGGCTATCAAACTATGATAGCAGAACGTCACCTCACACCACTGATTCATTATCTTCCAAGAGAAAGTAACCTCAATCAAAAACGTCAGAGTATTCATCAGTTTTTAGTTGAGCAACAACCTGATGGTGTTTTTTGTACAGATGATTTGACCGCCGTCATTGTTCAAAATCTTGCAACCACAGTTCATTTAGATAATCTCAAAGTTGTCGGTTATGACGGCACGCAGGTTATCCAGAGTTTCATGCCAAGTCTATCAACGATTGTCCAACCAATTGACGACTTAGCAGAACTCATGGTCAAAATTTTAATTCAAAAAATTGAGGATGAACAGTTTACCCCTCAAGCTAACTATGTCTTACCTGTGACCCTGAAAAAATAATCTACCGTGTCAAAGGCAGATTATTGATAGAGGATACTAACATCATTTTGAAGAACGACATAACAGGATATTTCTCAACAAAAAAGAACTTAGAAGTTTATCATTACTTCTAAGTTCTTTTCTTTTCATCTTAAAAGGATTGCTCCTACCATTCTGCTCTCAAGATACCAAACTTAACTGAATCACAATATTGATTTTGCCAAAAGCGAACCTTGCGAATCCTGCCTTCTTCAATCATACCATTTTTGACCAAGCTGACTCATCCCTAGATTACCCGAATAAGTTGTAAAACCAATATGTGGTAGGTCATTCATTTCAGCCTTTCTATGCTAGCGCTTCAATCAATTCTCTCTAAATGAGGTTTACGATATTCACCAATCACGAGTGGCGTCCGCTCGACTAGCACTTCACTGAACTCAAGGCCGAACCATTTAGCTGGAGTCACGGTTATCTGACGAATAGCAAATTTAGTTTGCATGATAAATCGTGACCAGTTTGATAATTCACCTGCATGGGAGAGCTCTTCATTGAGTAAAATAAATCTGAAGTCACCGACTTCACGGTTTTCAGAAATTGAGTAAGTCTGTACTTGTTTTTTAATTTCACCCGTTGCCATTAATTCCGCAACAATTTGTCGGAGATAAATATTAACTTCTTGACTAACTCTAAAACCTAGGTGCAATTTAACAAGCACAACATAATCTGTTCCAAGTGTGTCAATTTCATATTGTTTCGTAAAAGGTTCATCCGTAACTGACACGTTGACAAACCAATAGACATGAGCACGTTTCGGATTCTTGTCTAAAATAGAATATAGAATAGGTGCATCAATTTCATCTGCCTCCATATACTTCGTTAAATATACGACATTTGTTTGTAAGATAGGCAGTGAATGGTCATCCCTCAAATGGTCAAGTTGAGATAGATATTTTTTAACAGGTAAATGTTCAACCAAGCCGTCAGTAATCTGGCTACCCTTATACCAAATATACATTATCATAATAATCGCAAGCGCAATCAGAACCGCAACATATCCACCATGTACAAACTTATCCAAGCTTGATAGCAAGAAGACAATTTCAATACCTGCAAAGAAAAGTGGTACGGCGATAGCAAAGAATGCCTTTGCACGTGTCTTGAGATAATAATGAAGTAAGAAAGTGGTCATCAGCATCGTTACTGTAATCGACAGGCCATATGCAGCCTCCATTTTAGTAGATGACTGGAAAACAATAACAACGATAGATGTCGTCACCCACAATAGAAAGTTCACAACTGGTATATATTGTTGACTACGACTCTTACCAGGATAAAGGACGTGCAAGCGTGGCAGAATTTTCAAGCGCATCGCCTCGCTGACAAGTGTGAAAGAACCCGTGATTAAGGCTTGAGATGCAATAATCGCAGCCAAAGTCGCAAAAAGAACTGCCAAAGGCATCAAGGGATTCGCAATCATGTGAAAAAATGGATTCATCTCTTTGAATTGACGAATATCAGTTGATAAGAGATAGGCAACTTGACCAAAGTAATTGACAATCAGACTGATTTTAACATAGGGCCAGCTCAAATGGATATTAGATTTGCCGACATGACCTAAATCACTATACAGAGCTTCAGCACCTGTTGTTGCAAGAAAGACATTCCCTAAAATGAATAAACCTAAATGATTATTAGGGCTAAATAATAGCTTGATACCATAAATTGGATTTAAGGCTCTCAGTACTGACAAATCTTGTAGTAAGTTAGCAAATCCTGAAACCAAAAGGAAAGTAAACCAGATAAACATTATAGGGCCAAATAATTTACCGACTGTGTCCGTCCCAAAACGCTGAAAACTAAAGAGAACTAATAGAATAACTAAAGTGATAATCACAATTATATCTTGTGAATAACCAAAAACTTCTGTAAAAATCGGTAGCGTCCGCAAACCTTCTATCGCACTGGTTACAGTCACTGCAGGTGTTAAGACACCATCCGCAAGCAATGCCGCACCACCAATAATAGCTGGAATAATTAAAAATTTCCCCATAGGCCGGACAAGTGCATAAAGTGAAAAAATACCGCCTTCGCCTTTATTATCTGCATTCAGCGCAATTAGGACATATTTTACTGTTGTTAATAAGGTAATCGTCCAAAAAATCAAGGACACACTACCAACTAAAAAATCTGCGTTAATTTCGCCATGGTTACCTGCTATCAGCCCCTTCATTACATAAAGCGGACTGGTTCCTATGTCACCATAGACAATCCCCATTGCAATCAAGAGGCCAGCTGCTGACCATTTCTTATTTAACTTCTTCATTCTAAAATACCCCTCCTGGGAATTTTTACGCGCAAAAAAAACCTAAATGTCCCAATCATTTCCGTTGAAATATAGAACACCTAAGTCTTGCCATTTAAGGATAAACCAGTGGTAAGTGATAGTCAATAAGTTTAAACATCTCACCACAGACATGTTGATTTATCCAGTCGTACACGACCTGCTACTCCCTTAAGTCAATAGAGTTATTTTAACAGTATAGTGTGTCAGTGTCAAGAGCAAACCACTAACCAAATTGAATTATTTTTACACGAATTTACAAACCAATCCGCTCAAAGACTTCTTCCACTCGACTAGCATAATAAGTTGGATCAAATAACTCATCAATTTCTGCCTTAGTCAAGATTGACATGACTTGTTCGTCAGACAAAAGTTGCGGTTTAAAATCTACTTGATTATCCCATGAATAAGCAGTTTTTGGCTGAACCAAATCATACGCCGTTTCACGTGTCATTCCTTTTTCAATAAGTTTCAACATCACACGTTGACTGTAAATCAAACCAAATGTACTATTCATATTACGAATCATATTTTCGGGAAAAACAGTCAAATTTTTAACAATATTGCCAAAACGGTTTAACATATAATTCATCAAGATTGTTGTGTCTGGTGTAATAATTCGTTCAGCTGAACTATGTGAAATATCACGTTCATGCCATAAGGCAATATTTTCATAAGCAGTCACCGCATGCCCACGAATCACGCGCGCAAGACCGGTCATGTTTTCAGAACCGATTGGATTACGTTTATGTGGCATAGCTGAGCTACCTTTTTGACCTTTGGCAAAGAATTCTTCTACTTCACGTTGCTCAGATTTTTGCAAACCACGAATTTCAGTCGCCATACGCTCAATAGACGATGCGATAATTGCTAAAGTACTAAAATACTCTGCGTGCAAATCACGTGGTAAAACTTGTGTCGAAATTTCTTGGGCTGTAATACCAAGTTTGTCACAGACATAACGTTCAACGAATGGCGGAATATTGGCAAAATTACCAACAGCACCTGAAATTTTACCTGCTTCAACACCACGTGCAGCATGCTCAAAACGCTCAATATTACGTTTCATCTCAGAGTACCAAGTTGCCAATTTCAACCCAAAAGTCGTTGGCTCCGCATGAACACCATGCGTCCGACCCATCATAATCGTCAATTTATGCTCGCGCGCTTTGTCCGCAACGATTGCTGTAAAACGTTCAAGGTCTGCACGCAAAACATCATTAGCTTGTTTAAAAAGATAGCCATAAGCCGTATCTACAACGTCAGTCGATGTCAAGCCATAATGCACCCACTTACGTTCTTCACCTAAACTTTCAGATACAGCACGTGTGAATGCCACCACATCATGACGTGTTTCTTGTTCAATTTCAAGAATCCGATCCACATCAAATGTTGCCTTTTCACGAATCTTTGCGACATCTTCTTTTGGAATTTCACCAAGTTCTGCCCAAGCCTCATCAGCTAAAATCTCAACTTCAAGCCAAGCTTGATATTTATTTTCTTCAGTCCAAATGGCTGACATTTCTGGGCGGGAATAACGTTCTAACATCTTTTTATGTTCCTTTTCTATTGTGGACATCTCTAAAAACTCAGATTTGCCTCTTTTGGCTAAATTTACCTATTGCGTCTTTATTGCTCCGTACCTTGCAGTAGCAATGGGCTTTATATGGCGAGTAATCGCAGCTACAAGATTTGTCACAATACCTATCGCTAGGAGAATTTAGCACAAAAGCCATCAAAAACAATTTTTAGAGTCACCCTTATAAACTAATCGCGCAGTCATCCGTCAAAACAGTCACATGACCCATTTTGCGATTTTCCTTTGCTTCAATTTTACCATACAAATGCAAATGTGCGCTCGGATTTTCTGTCGCAAAATGTTGTGCAGTAGATAAATCTTGGCCTAAAACTTGCAGCATGACAGCAGGTGATAACAATGCTACCTTTGGTAATGGTTCACCCAAGATACCACGAATATGTAAATCAAACTGCGAAAAATCACACGCTTCAATTGTCGCATGACCTGAATTATGCGGCCGCGGTGCAATTTCATTAACCAAAATATCATGGTTAGTCACAAACATTTCAACACATAAAGTCCCCGACAATTTCAAAGTCTGAGCAATTTTCAGTGCCATACTTCTCGCTTCTTCTGCCAAATACTTTGAAATTCTTGCAGGCATAATTGTTTTATCTAAAATATTGTTCTGATGCAAATTTTCGCAAACTGGAAAAACAGAAAACTCAGTGCCATTACCAGAAATAATAACAGAAATTTCCTTTAAAAAGCTAACAAATTCTTCACTTACACAAGGTTGAAGATCCGCAAGTTCACGCGCTTCTTCCCAATCCACAATATTTTTAACAACAACTTGACCATGACCATCGTAACCACCAGTTGCCGTTTTGACAACGTGTTTTTTAGATAAATCTAAATCATTCAAGTCTTCTAACGTATTAATGACTGTATAATGTGCTACTTTCACACCTGCTTTTGTCAAAAACTCTTTTTCAAAAATACGATTTTGAGAAATGCGTAATAAATCTAAACCTTGAGGTATTTTGTCTTCGTAAGGTGCTAATGCATCTGCCGATACATTCTCAAACTCATAGGTCAGAACATCAGAACGTGCGGCTAATTTTGCAATGGCAACCTGATCATCATACTTAGCTACAATTTGTTCAGCCACCTGAGAGGCCGGACAAGTCGGATCTGGATCAAGAGTAATGACTTTATGTCCCATATAAATCGCAGATATAGCCATCATTTGTCCGAGTTGACCGCCACCGATAATTCCTATCGTTTTCTCTTTAGTCAAGTTCGTCACTACTTTCTATCACAGCTTGTTTTTGATCTTCTCGGAATTTAGCCAAGCGAGCAGCTAAATCCTCGTCAGAAATTGACAAAGTCTGCAAGGCATATAAGCCTGCATTCTGTGCACCGGACTCACCAATTGACATCGTCGCAACAGGTACACCACCTGGCATTTGAGCGATGGACAAAAGTGAATCTAATCCATTCAAAGCACGCGATTTAACAGGTACACCGATAACGGGCAATGTTGTTTTAGCTGCCACCATACCTGGTAAATGTGCTGCACCGCCAGCACCTGCAATAATAATTTGGATGCCACGATCACGTGCAGTTTCCGCAAACTCAAACATCAAATCTGGTGTTCTATGGGCAGATACAACTTTCTTTTCATATGTCACACCAAATAAATCAAGAACATCTGCTGCTTTTTTCATGGTAGCCCAGTCGGACTTACTTCCCATAATGATTGCGATTTTAGATTGTTTAAACATTTGCTTTATCTCCAATATCGTTTCTATAAAAGAGTCCTGTTGTGTCTTGTTCTTTTAATTGTTTGTATAGGATAGCTTGTGCATCAGCTACTGTATCAGCTGATGTCTCTAAAAGATATACACGACCGCCATTCGTCACAAGTTGTCCCCTAGCATCAGCAGTCACACCTGCATAATAAGTCGTGATATCTCCCGTTGTTTTCTCAGGAATTTTAACGCCTTTGCTATAATCACCTGGATAGCCTTCTGAGGCAACGACGACACCTAAAGTGACACCGCTATTGAGCCAAGTGAATTCTGGGGTTTTATCTGCAAGTAAATCGCGCATATTAATCGCAAAGTCTGAGATTAGACGTGGTAAAATGACTTGTGTCTCAGGGTCGCCAAAGCGTGCATTAAATTCAATGACTTTAGGACCGTCTGCTGTCAAAATGAGACCTGCGTACAAAATACCTGTGTAAGGACGTCCCTCGTTGATCATACCGTTGACAACGGGCTTGATAATCGTCTCAACAGCCGTGTCAACAACCGACTGTGGTAAGTGAGGTACTGGCGAATAAGCACCCATTCCACCTGTATTTGGGCCTTTATCTTGGTCATAAGCACGTTTGTGGTCTTGCGCTGTCGGCATCATATAGAATTTATCATGCTTGACGAAAGCAAAGAGTGAAAATTCTTCACCGTCAAGAAATTCTTCGACAATGACACGTGACTTACCAAATTTATTATTTTCTAGAACATCACGTGTGAAATCCAAAGCTTGAGCAACTGTTTCAGCAACGACTACACCTTTACCGAGTGCTAGGCCATCTGCCTTAATAACAATAGGCGCTCCTTTTGATTCAATATAAGTAGCTGCTTGACTGAAATCACTAAAAGTCTTGTGGTCAGCGGTTGGCACACCATATTGATTCATGATTTGTTTTGCAAAATCTTTTGACCATTCTAGTTCCGCTGCACGTTTGGTAGGACCAAATACAGATAAACCTGCTGTTTCAAAATCATCAACAATTCCGGCCGCCAAAGCATCATCTGGTCCGACAAAAGTAAAGGTAATATCGTTTGACTTAACAAAATCAATCAATTCAGCATGTTGGTCAATGTTGATCGCAATTGTTTCAATCCCATCTAAAACCATACCGGCATTGCCTGGTGCAGCGTAAACAGCTGTCACTTCAGGACTATCTAGTAATTTTTTAGCAATCGCATGCTCACGCCCACCTGAGCCAATGACAAGTAATTTCAAGATTGTTTTCCTCTTTATGCTCTCTTTTACATTATTTTGTTTCATTCTATCATGATTATGAGTAAAATCAGGTAAAATACCAGACAAAAAACCAAAAACCAGCTTAAAACGTTCGGTTTTTTATCATATGCATCTCACCTATCATACTCCATCAAAATATCACGACCGTGGTAAACAAGTTTAGCACCCTCCTGAATTAGAAAATGACAACCATCAGATAAATTATCAGTAATATTACCAGGAATAGCAAAAACATCTCTGCCCTCTTCCATGGCGCGCTCGCAGGTAATCAAACTTCCTGAACGCGATTTTGCCTCAGTCACCAATACCCCCCGAGATAAGCCAGCAATAATTCGATTACGCTCTGGAAAATGATATTTCAAAGGCTTTTGACCTGGGCCATATTCCGTCAGTAGTAATTGATTTGTCGCAATATAGTTTTGTAGCTGAGCGTTTTCTCTGGGGTAGTTAACATCAAGACCTGTGCCAATCACAGCAATTGTCTTCCCCCCATTTTTAAGAGCTGCAATGTGACTGGCAGTGTCAATGCCACGTGCTAACCCACTAACAACGACAAAATGATTTTGCAATTCCCCAATAATTTTTTTAACACTTGCAACACCTTGTAGACTACAATCTCGACTGCCTACAAAACCTAATTTTGCTTGATGGAGTAGGCTTAAATCACCTTGATAGAACAATAAAACGGGAGGATTATATATCTCACGTAACTGTTCGGGATAAACAACATCCTGAATCGAAAATGATGGAAATTTCAGAAATTCTTGTCGTAGTGTTTTTAAATCAAGTGATCGAAATCTTTCCCAAAAAAGTGCAGGATGTTTCATATTTGATTGACGAACAAAGGCAGGTAAGCAGACCAAAGGTTTTTTTTCCTGACAGTCTGCAGTTAGTGTTAAAAACTGATAAATCAATAGATTTGACATACCAGCTTTTTTTAAACGATAGATATCGAAATTGGTCATAAAATAATCCTTTCAATACCCTATACGAAAAAAAGCTGCGATTGCTCGCAACTTTTATATCGTCTATACTGTCATCAAATCATTTCGATTTAATGTAATTGATACCATTGGCCTTAGGCCCTGTTGATTTGCCAAAGAAAATAGCTAAGACTAGAATCGTCAGAACATAAGGGGCAATTTGCAAGTAAACACTTGGAATACTTGAAATCACTGGAATTTGTGTGCCGACAACTGATAAACTCTGTGATAGTCCAAAAAACAAACTTGCAAGCATAGCACCAATTGGATTCCATTTACCAAAAATCATGGCAGCCATGGCAATAAAACCTTGGCCTGCAATGGTAGACCCACTAAAGTTAACTGAGATTTGTTGAGCAAAAACTGCCCCACCGATGCCGCCTAAGACACCTGAAATCATAACACCAGAGTAACGCATCAAATAGACGTTAATACCGAGCGTATCAGCTGCTTGTGGATGTTCACCGACTGAGCGTAGGCGCAAGCCAAAACGTGTCTTAAATAAGATAAACCAAGCAATAAATGACACAAGGATAGCAACATAACCAATCAAAGAAGTTTGTTTAAAGAATATTTTACCAATAACTGGAATTTTGTTTAAAAGCGGAAAATCCCAGTAACCAAAGCTCTGTTGGATATTATCTGTTTGACCTTTACCATAAAAGACTTTAACCAGAAAAACAGCAAGCGCTGGTGCCATGAGGTTAATCACTGTCCCTGAAATAATATGGTCTGCCCGAAAATTAATCGTTGCGACTGCATGGAGTAAGGAGAAAATCAACCCAATCACACCAGCAAAAAGTAACGCAATCCAAGGTGTTGCTTTACCAAAGGTACCCGCAAAAGTCAAATTAAAGACGACAGATGAGAAGGCACCCATAATCATAATACCCTCAAGACCGACGTTGACAATCCCACTACGCTCTGAAAATGTACCACCTAGACTTGTAAAAATCAAAGGTGTCGCATAGATGAGCATAGAAGAGATTAAAATTTGAAAAATCGTTGTGATTGTCATCAGTTCTCACCCTCTTTCTTAGCTACTTTTTTAGGTAATTGCGGTAAAATTTTCTCGATAACAAACTTAATACCCACAAAGAAGATAATACTTGCAATCACAACATTGACAATTTCTGCTGGAATACCGGTAACATTCATGCCTGGTGCACCAACTTTCAAAATTGAGAATAAGAAAGCTGCTAATAAAATACCGATAGGAGAATTTTCACCTAACAAAGCGACTGCCATGCCATCAAACCCGATAGATAGACTTGAATATTGGACAAAGAAGTTTTGGAAAGTTCCTAATCCCTCAACGACACCACCTAAACCAGCTAAACCACCTGCCATTAACATCGAAATGATGATTGTTCGTTTAGATGAAATACCAGAAGATTCAGAGGCATTGGGATTTAAACCAACTGCCCTAATTTCAAAACCAAGGGTAGTCCGTTTAAAAATAATGGCAACAATAATAATCGCAATAATGGCAATAAAGATACCGATATTAAGTCGAGAATTATTGGTAATCGATGTTAAAAATGAATTTCTAAATGTCGCATTGGCACCTACTTGAATTGTTGAATCTTTAGATGCCATCAATTTTTGATTAAAACCATAATGTACGAGGTAAGTTGATACCAGCAAAATGATGTAGTTCATCATAATCGTGACAATAACTTCACTCGTGCCCCAAAATGCTTTGAGAATCCCAGGAATAGCTGCCATAATTGCACCCCAAGCAGCGCCAATGATAATGACAAGCGGAATCATAAAAACACGTGGCATATCTGGAAAGCTTAGTGCAAACCAGACAGAAGAAATCCAACCTGCTAGGGCTTGACCAGACATTCCAATATTAATCATCCCTGCTCTCATCGCAACAGCAAAAGATAAACCTGTCAAAATCAGTGGTCCCATACTTCGGAAAATTTCGCCGATTGATTTACTATTGCCGAAAGCCTGACTGAGCAAGTCTTCATATCCCCAGATTGGGTTGTAGCCGAAAATCAGCATGATAATGGCGCCAAGCAAGAAACCAGCAACGACTGCTATAATCGGTACCATGCCTTTTCTAATTGATAAATTTTTCATGTTTACCCTTTGCCTCCTACCATCAGAACACCTAGTTCTTGTTTTGTTGTGTCCTTAGGTCTGACAATTCCTTGAATTTGACCATCATGAATAACTGCAATCCGGTCTGAGACATTTAATATTTCGTCGAGTTCATACGAAACGACTAAGACAGCTTTACCTTCATCCCTAGCTTGAATTAAACGCTTATGAATATACTCAATCGCACCAACATCTAGTCCACGAGTCGGTTGACTGACAATCAATAAATCTGGATTGCGGTCAATTTCTCGTGCGATGACTGCCTTCTGCTGATTGCCGCCAGATAGTGCTGATGCTGGTACTAGTTCACTTGCACCACGAACATCAAATTCTATCATTAACTCGCGCGCATGGCGATTGATTGCTTTATAATTCAAGAAACCATGATGACTCAACGGTGCTTGATAATAGGTTTGTAAACTGATATTTTCAGCGACGGACATGGCTAAAATCAGACCGTCACGGTGGCGGTCTTCTGGAATGTGTGCCACTGACATTTCAGTAATTTGACGCGGTCGATAGTCAGCGACATTTTGACCTTTTACATTAACTTGGCCACTTTCAACATGCTGCAACCCCGTAATCGCACGGACCAACTCACTTTGACCATTGCCATCAATCCCAGCGATTCCGACAATTTCACCCGCATGGACTTGTAAAGAAAGCGACTTAACGGCTTGGGCGCCACGACTTTCATGAACGACCAAATCTTTGATATCGAGGACGACTTTACCAGGATTTGCGGCTTTTTTCTCTGTTACAAAGGATACGCTGTGCCCGACCATCATCTCAGCCAGTTCTTTACTGCTACGACCTTCAACCTCAACGGTTTCAATCGATTTACCACGGCGAATCACAGTCACGCGGTCCGCTACGGCACGAATCTCTTCAAGTTTATGAGTAATCAAAATGATTGATTTCCCTTCCTTCACAAGGTTTCGCATGATGTCTAACAGCTCTAAAATTTCAGCAGGTGTTAAGACAGCGGTTGGTTCATCGAAAATGAGAATATTTGCACCACGATAGAGGGTTTTCAAAATCTCAACGCGCTGTTGTTGACCGACATTAATATCTCTAACTAAAGCATCAGGTTTTACCTCAAGACCGTACTTTTGAGATAACTCGAGAATTTCTTTCTCGGCTTTTTTAATGTCCAGTTTCCCACCATGGACCGTTTCATTGCCCAAAATAATATTTTCGGTGACTGTGAAGGCATCCACTAACATGAAATGCTGATGTACCATCCCAATCCCAAGTTTACTTGCTTTTGATGGCGAATCTATTTTTTTCGTCTCACCATTGACTATAATCTCACCAGAAGTTGGTTCAAGCAAGCCTGATAGCATATTCATCAGGGTTGATTTGCCAGCACCATTTTCACCCAAAAGTGCGTGAATTTCACCTTTTCTGACTTGCAAATCGATCTGATCATTCGCAACAAATTCTCCAAAAATTTTAGTGACTTTGCGCATTTCTATAACATTTTGTGCTGTCATAAAAACTCCGTTCTAATATTTTGTCCATTTTATTATATCATATTGCTGTATACGATTTCATAAAAACTCAAAAAATTCTAGGCATGACCTAGAATTTTCAAGTCAAAATTCAATTCTTGATTATTCAAATCGACTAGGCAATGAGCGTTTCAAGACCAACTCGCATCATATCCGTAAAAGTTTTCTCACGTTCCTCAGCAGTCGTATCTTCATCTAAAACGAGACTATCTGAGATGGTCATGAGACTAAGTGCTTGCACTTGGTGCTTAGCAGCAAAATAATAAAGCGCAGCCGCCTCCATCTCAACAGCCTTAACACCCATCGTACCAAGCTTGATATTTTTGTCAAATAAGTCTGAATAAAATAAGTCTGCAGATAAAACATTACCAACGTGGGTGATAACGCCCATGTCTTTAGAGATATGATAAGCCTTATCTAGCAAATCAAAATCAGCGATTTGGGGGAAATCATACTCAGGCCAATCATTTTTGATAATTCGAGACGTCGTTGCTGCTGCTTGTGCAAGGACTAACTCCCGAACATGAACATCTTTCGAAAGTGATCCAGCAGTGCCCACACGAATCAATTTCTTCACATCATATTCTGTAATCAATTCATGTGCATAAATAGAAATAGAAGGCATCCCCATACCAGTACCCATGACAGAAACGCGCACACCTTTATAGGTTCCTGTATAACCAAACATATTTCGAATATCATTAAACAAGACTGGATTTTCTAAGAAATTCTCAGCGATAAATTTCGCACGCAAAGGATCACCTGGCAATAGAATCTTATCAGCAATGTCACCTTTTGGGGCGGCGATATGGATTGACATTAGATTTCCTCCAGGATTTGTTTAATAAGCGTTTTGAATGTACCTTTGATACGTGTTGTCACTTCCACAACCTCTTCATGGTTTAGTTCAGCTTGTTTACCAGCAGCATGATTCGTGATAGCCGAAATACCAAGAACACGTAAGCCTGAGTGAACTGCAATAATCACTTCGGGCACAGTTGACATCCCAACCGCATCCGCTCCAATTGTTTCTGCAAAACGAATTTCAGCAGGTGTTTCATAAGTTGGACCAGTGAATCCCATGTAGACACCTTCTTGCAAGTCAATCCCCGCACGATCAGCCACAATTTTTGCAGTGGCTTGGTAGCCTTTATCATAAGCACTTGACATATCAGGGAAACGTGGTCCATAAGCGTCCAAGTTCTCACCGATTAAAGGATTTTGACCAGTAAAATTAATGTGATCATTAATCAACATCAATGTGCCTGGACCATGTGTCACACCGCCTGCAGCGTTAGTAACAACAACACCTGTCGCATCTAACTCAGCCATCACACGCACAGGGAAAGTCACAACATCAAGTGGATTTCCCTCATAAAAGTGAAAACGTCCTTGAAGTGCCAATACTTTTTTGCCCGAAAGTGTACCGTAGACCAACTTACCAGCATGACCTGCAACTGTTGATTTGCCCCAGTTAGGAATATCAGCATAATCAATCATGACTGGATTTGAAATTTCATCTGCTAATTCACCTAAGCCTGACCCTAAAATCAAACCAAAGTCAACATTTTCAACACCTTGTTCTTGTAGGAAAACAACAGTTTCCTTTATTTTGTCCATCATTGTCATGATTAATTTAAGTCTCCTAAGAATGATTGTCCGTTTTCTGTTGCAGGCACGCCGAAGTTTTCAGCGACCGTCGCTGAAATATCAGCATAATGCCCAATATTTAAAACACCTTGTCCAGTAAATGTTTTACTGTAAGCGAGTAATGGCACATACTCACGCGTATGGTCAGTACCAACATAAGTTGGGTCATTGCCATGGTCAGCGGTAATTAGCAATAAATCTTTTTCACCCATTACCTCATAGATTTCTGGTAATCTCGCATCAAATTCATTAATCGCATTACCGTAGCCTGCCACATCACGACGATGTCCGAAAAGTGCATCAAAATCAACCAAATTCGTGAATGAAAAACCCGTTTCAAAGTCTGGTAATTTCAGCGTCTCAATCAAACGGTCCACACCAACCATGTTACTCGCAGTATGCCCCATATCATGGTTAATGCCAACACCATTGAAGATATCATTGATTTTACCAACAGAGTAGACACTAATACCAGCTTCATTTAAGCTGTCTAAAACAGTATGACCGAAAGGTGATAGTGCGTAATCATGACGATTAGCTGTCCGAGTAAAGTTACCCGGCGTCCCAACATATGGACGTGCAATAATACGGCCAATCATGTAAGGATCATCTAAAGTAATTGAACGTACATATTCACAGATTTTATAAAGTTCATCTAGTGGAATAATGTCCTCATGCGCAGCAATTTGCAATACTGGGTCTGCTGATGTATAAATAATCAACTCTCCAGTTGCCATTTGTCGTGCACCAAAATCATCGATGACTGCTGTACCAGAATAAGGAATGTTTGCCTCACGAATGACTTTACGACCAGAGAAGGCCTCAATTTTTTCAAGCAAATCTTCTGGGTAACCTTCTGGAAAAACACGGAATGGTACTTGAATATTTAAGCCCATAATTTCCCAGTGACCTGTCATCGTATCTTTACCACGTGACACTTCTTCTAGTTTTGTAGCATAACCAGTCAACTGTTCTGTCGCAATTTGTTCAATACCAACCAATGCTTTTTCGCGTGGAATTTGACCCAAACCTAATTTCGCCATGTTAGGGACATTGAGTGCAAAATTCTCTGAAATGTGACCGAGCGTATCTGATTGGGTATCGTTTGTATCGTGGTTGAAAAATTCATCCGCATCTGGTGCAGCACCAATTCCAACTGAATCCATGACTACTAAATGAATCCGATTAAATTTTGACATATATGCCTCTTTCTAATATCTAAAAAAACAGTGCTTGAAAACTAGCACTGTCCTTTATCATGCTGATACTTATTTACTTTAAAAATAGGGCGTACAGTAGCGAATTTTTAAAGCAAATACGTCTTATTTCTCAGGGACAGTAATTTTACCTGATTTAATTTCGTCATAAGCTTTATCAACAGCAGTTTTTGCATCTTCAGAAAGATTATCATCGGCTAGGCCAACAGCACCTTCTTTGATACCATAAACAACATGTTTACCGCCTGGGAATTTACCGTCCGCTGTGTCTTTACTGATGTTTTGAACCGCTTCGCCTACACCTTTAGTTGATGAGGCAAGGACAAAGTTAGATTTCTTACCATCTTTAGAAGTATAGTTACCTTCACCTTTTTGGTCACGGTCAACACCGATAACCCAAACTTTGTCCGCTTCTTTTTTCTCTTCGTTCAATGATTTTGCCTCAGAGAAGACACCAGCACCAGTTCCACCTGCGGCTTGATAGATGATATCCGCGCCACCGGCATATTGTGTCGCAGCAATTGTTTTACCCTTAGCAGCATCTGCGAATGAACCAGCGTAGTCAACTTGTACTTTGATTGATTTATCAACAGATTTCACACCTGCCTCAAAACCTTTTTCAAAGCGTGAGATAACTTCACCTTCCATACCACCGACAAAACCTACGATTTTTGTTTTCGTTGATTTTGCTGCCGCAACACCTGCTAGGTAAGCTGCCTCTTGGTCTTTAAATGTTGCTGATGCGACATTTTTTTGTCCTTCAATCACATCGTCAATCAACACATAATTGATGTCTGCGTTATTTTTTGCTGCCTCTGAAATCGCATTGTGGAGTGCAAAACCAATACCGTAGATTAGCTTGTAACCACCTGATACAGCACTATCAAGATTTGTTGCGTAGTCAGATTCACTAGCAGATTGGAAATACGTGTAACCCTTATCTTTAGATAAATTGTTAGCTTTCCCCCAGGCTTGTAAACCTTCCCAAGATGATTGGTTAAATGACTTATCATCAACACCACCAGTATCTGTAATGATGGCAACAGTCAAGTCTGTTTTAGCTTTAGCTGAACCCGTACTTTTATCACGGCTACCACAAGCTGCAAGTGACAAGACTGCAACAGCAGCTAAACCAACACCAATTATTTTTTTATTCATCAAAATGAACTCCTCCAAAATTTAGCTCACGCAAGCGTCAGCAAGACAATAATGTGTTTTTGAAACTCTACTTTAATTTTATCGTAACTCGTATAAATTCACAACCATTTTTCAATTAAATTTAAACATATAATTCTAATTGTTTGTTTTTTTATCCAAATCCTTAAAATGATAAGGTAATAAGTCACCGACCGTTGTTTTTTTGACATCTCCAGCTTTTGAAAATAACCAAACAGGCATCTCATCTGGACAAAATTCTGTTAAGACTTGACGACACGCACCACATGGAGATATCGGCTCTTCCGTCTCCCCATAAATGCCAATCATCTCAAATTCACGGATGCCACTCGAAACTGCCTTAAAAATCGCTGTACGTTCCGCACAATTGGTCAAACCAAAACTAGCATTTTCAATGTTACAACCTTGAAAAACGAGTCCATTTTTAGCAACTAAGGCTGCACCTACTGGAAAATTAGAATATGGCACATAAGCGACACTGGATGCCTCCCTCGCTTGTTGAAAAAGCTCAATATCCATTGCCATCAGCTACATTTCCTTTCATGATATCAACACCATTAGATGTACCAAGTCGTGTTGCACCAGCGTCAATCATGGCTTGTGCATCCGCAATTGATCGAACACCACCTGATGCTTTAACCCCCATATCTGGACCGACTGTTTGACGCATCAGCGCAATATCTGAAACAGTCGCACCAGCAGTTGAAAAACCAGTTGACGTTTTAACAAAGTCTGCACCCGCACGAACAGCAGCTTGACAAGCTTTGATTTTTTCTTCATCAGTTAGTAATGACGTTTCAATGATGACTTTAGTTAGGACATCTCCTGAAGCATCCACGACGGCTTGGATATCAGATTCGACTAAATCCCAATCGCCATCTTTAGCTGCACCAATGTTAATAACCATATCAACTTCATCTGCACCGTGCTTTATAGCGTCAGCTGCCTCGAACGCTTTGACAGCAGACGTATTGGCACCCAAAGGAAAACCAATAACCGTACAAACTTTTACATCAGTAGTCGCTAATTGTTTAGCTGCAAAACTGACCCAAGTCGGATTAATACATACACTCATGAAATCATACTGAATCGCCTCATCGATGATTTGTTGAACTTTAGATTTCGATGTATCTGCTTTTAATACCGTATGGTCAATATATTTATTTAAATTCATTTGATAATCTCCACAATCTCTTTAATTTCTACTTTTTCATCTGAAATGCTAATGGCATCCAGTAACACTTGGCTTTCCTTTTCAACATCAAAATCAGCTTTATTATACAAAATCTCAAAAAGTGGCTCATCACTCTCGACATAATCTCCGATTTTTTTGAAAATCTTAAGACCGGCATCTAGGTCAAGGACATCTGACTTGACGGCACGACCTGCGCCTGCTCGCATGGCAAGTAGACCTGCTGTCAGTGCATCAAAACTGGTCACATAACCTGTTTGCGTACTGACCACGGTTTTTGAAAAAATTGTCTTATGCTCTGGCGATGTCAGTAATTCATCAAAATCACCACCTTGTGCTTCAATCATTTTCTTGAATTTTTCAAGGGCAGCACCATTTGAGAGATTTTCTAAGATAGCATCTATTGATTTATCAATACCTGCCAGACCAAGCATGATTTGTGCCAAATCAGCGATGAATTTTCTGAGTTCTGGCCTACCACCCCCTTGTAAAACAGTTAAGCTCTCAGCAATTTCTAACCGATTACCAATCGTAGCACCTAGAGGTTGACGCATATCTGTAATAACAGCTACTGTCTTGCGTCCTACTGCATTGCCTAAATCAACCATGGTTTTCGCGAGTAGGCGGGCATCTGTCATGTTTTTCATGAAGGCGCCACTACCAACGGTGACATCTAACAGAATAGCATCGCTACCTGCTGCGATTTTTTTCGACATAATTGAGCTTGCAATCAAGGGAATGATGTCAACGGTAGCAGTCACATCACGTAGGGCGTAAAGCAGTTTGTCAGCTTTTACTAAGTTATCTGACTGACCAATGACTGAAATACCGATGTCTTTGACTTGTTGGACAAAGTCGGCTTGAGTACGCTCGACTTGGAAACCGTGAATGCTTTCGAGCTTATCAATCGTACCACCAGTATGACCTAGACCACGCCCACTCATCTTAGCAACAGATACGCCAAAGCTAGCAACGAGTGGCGCTAAAATCAAGGTGACTTTATCGCCGACACCACCTGTTGAGTGTTTATCGACCTTTACACCAGGAATATCGGACAAGTCAATCTGTTCACCTGTCGCAACCATAGCCATAGTCAAGTCTGCAATTTCTGTCTTGTCCATGCCTTGGAAATAAACTGCCATCGCCCAAGCGGACATTTGATAGTCAGGAATTTCTCCTATTGCATACTGCGTAATCAACCATGTCGTTTCAGCCTTGCTCAGCGCCAGACCATCCCGTTTTTTCTGAATGATATCAATCATTCTCATCGCCTTACCTCACTTCATCTATCTCTAACAGCCTCACCCAAAATCGGATAAAATGACTGCTTTTTTTAACCACTCGTCAGGCTTTATTTTATCATATTTTAATAGAAAATGAACGTGATACTTTAAAATCTATTCTTATAAAATAAAAAAATCAATCCGTAAAAAGAGTCACTTCAGTAATTTTTTGACAAAATAAATAAGGCCATCTGACCTTATTTATTTTCAAAACCATTTTCAATTTTAGCTTCATCATTTTCGACAAAACCGAAATCACTGATTGGTGCATATTTAAACTTGAGTTCACCTAAAATATCTTTTTGGGGAATCGCACCAAATTCTCGGCTATCATCTAATACATCTCTGGCATCATTTAAAATCCAATAACTATCTTTACCTAACTTATCTCGACGAAAATCTGTCGTAAAATTTTCATCATGCGTTTTTAGATAAGTCGTTTGATTCTTTTTAATATAGGGCTCTTTCAGAATCTTCTGGTCAACATAGACAATGTTATCCATCGCAATGACACTTTGACCCGGCGTACCAATAACACGCCCCACATATTTCTTACCGTTATGGCGATAAGCAACTAAGTCAAGATTATCAAGCCGCGTGCGTTTAATAGCAAATACTTGCGTTTTCTTAGGCAAAATAGGCGCCATATTATTATTATGAATTCTAATGGGCTCTAAAACAAACAATCGCAAAATGGTCAACACTGCGACAATGATTAGGCCAATCAAAATATTTCGATATAAGTCTCTCTTAACCATTTTTACTAAAACTTTCTAAAATAAAAGCGAACGTATCAATCTGCCGCTCTCTATTTCATTTATATTAAGGATAGGGGCCATAACAGACTGCCCAGATACACAGCGAAAGGCTTATAAAGCCAAGTTATAAGTTTTGATAGCCTCTTCCAAAGCCTCTGGGTATGCCTTAAATGTCTTGATATGTTTACCATTGACAATCACATCAAAGCTATCGTCGGCAGTATTTTTGATTTCAGCGACCATCTTCTTGCCAACCGTTAAAACCACGCCATCTTTACTGTCAGAAATTTGAATTTCCGTCTCTTTTTTCTTACTCATGTTACCTATTATACCTAAAAATGTCGCATTTTTCAAGTCAAGCATTTTTACTCGCGCGCACATCACCGCCTTGGCAATGCGAGTGATGTACTTATGTTGGCATAAAAATCCATCAAAAAAGTCTAGGCGATACTCACTTAGACTTTTTTTGATTAGGCGTTTAATTCTGCCAAGATACCTTTGATTTGATCTTTAGTATGCACACCTGCGACTTGTTTAACAACTTCACCGTCTTTTTTGAAAAGAAGTGTTGGGATACTCATCACACCAAAAGATTGGGGTGTTACTGGGTTTTCGTCAACGTCCATTTTAACGATTTTGAGTTCGCTTTCGTCTAATTCTTCTGAAAGCTGTTCAAGAATCGGTGCTTGCATCCGACAAGGGCCACACCATGTTGCCCAGAAATCTACGAGTACAATGCCATCTTTCGTTTCTTCTTGGAAAGTTGCATCTGTTACTTCTATTGTCATTTTAATCACCTCTTATTTATTTTTCTATCTCTATTCTACCTTAAAGTTCTAGGTTTGTCCTAAAATTTGCACGCAAAATGTTTTGTAATTAAAATCAGGATTTCCTTAGGTAATCGGCTTATTCTATATTTTTCAAAGCGTCAATCATATCGATTTTTTTCAAGCTAAAATGCGTGATAAGATTAACAATCACAGTAAACGAAATCGTTAGTGCTGCTGCAAAGATAAAACTCATCGTATTCACGTGTCTAACAAACATCAAGGTATCTGTTTCACAGGTACTGATGATGAAATGACACAAGTAAACACCACTTACCAAGCCAATGATCATCCCAACCATCGTGAAAATCATATTTTCTTTGGTAATATAAGCATCCGTCTCTTGATCGTAGAAACCTAAGACTTTAAGTGTCGCAATCTCACGCTTACGCTCGCTAATATTAATCGTTGCCAAATTATACATGACGACAAAAGCTAGAATTGCTGATGAAACAATTAAAATCAGGACAACAAGATTAAGTGACGTCATAGTGTCATTAATCATAGAAACCGTTGTCCTAGAATTAATGACACTCGCCACCGATTGATGCGTCAAAAGGAAGGCATCAAACTTGTGGTCTGCCTGCGTCGATAACTTATCTTTTAGTTTAATCGCGACGACATTAGTGTCATATCCACCAAAGATAGCTTGGGATGTTGCCTTAGATAAGTAGACATAATTTTGAATATAATTTTCAACGATTTTGCCTACTTTGACTTCGTGCGTTTCATCGCGACTATCTTTGAAAGTAATTGAATCTTTTTCTTGAACCTTTAATAACTTAGCTAGCTTTTGACTGATAATAGCTTGATTACCTGTCAGAGAAACAGCTTTTTTATTGTGATTAATATCATTAAGATTGATGACTTGCTTGAATGTTTGGCTATTATCTGGCACAATGACTGTCACATCATAAGCTTCACCATGGCTTGACACATGTTTTGTTGCCATAGATAAATTAGCCATATGCGCAACTTCTTTATTTTGCGATAACTCATTAAGCAGAGGCTGCTCATCTCTACTTGCTTTTAAGGACACTAGTTTATCGTATTTAAAGACATTGCCATACTGGTACTTAACGATGTCAGTGATTGAATCTTTGAGTCCAAAACCTGCTAGGATCAACGCAGTGCAGCCAGCGATGCCTAAAATTGTGACGATGGCACGCGTTTTATAGCGAAAGAGATTCCGCATGACAATTTTATTTGAAAAGTTGAATTGATTCCAGATGACGGGTACGTATTCTAGTAAAATACGCTTGCCTGCCTTAGGTGCTTTTGGCCGCATCAAGATGCTCGGTGTGTAGATGAGCTCACGGTACACTGCGACTAAAGCGCCACCACATATGCAAATCAGTGCGATTGCAAGTCCTGTCAAACAATAGACTGGCTGGAAGAGTACGATAAACTTAGGTATGGTAAATAGACTCGTATAAATGTTCCAGATGAGGTTGGGGATAAGATTAAGACCGATGAACATGCCAAGGACGCCACCAACCAATGTCGCTGAAACAGAAAATAGACCATATTTTAAAGCAATAGCAGAATTTGAAAAACCTAGCGCTTTTAGAGTGCCAATTTCACTTCTATCTTCTTCTACCATTCGTGCCATGGATACTAGACTAATCAAAACAGCAATCACATAAAAGACAACTGGAAAGACACGTCCAACTTTAGCGATACTTTTCGTCGCATCAATAAAATCTTTGTAGCCTGTATCATCTTTTCGATCGGTGATATACCATTTAGCAGGTGGCAAACTATCGCGTTTGACCAATCCTGATGCGGTGGCAGCTGGATTCAGATAGGCTGCATAGACCGTCTCAAAACGCTGCTTTTCTTGCACCTCTTTAATTGACTCAACTTCTTTTTTGGCCACTGAAATTTTATCCAAGTAAGCCGTCTGACTTGTTATTTCCTGATTGGCACCTTTGACTGTCAAAGCAATTGCGCTATAAGCATCCTGTTGAAATACACTAGGTTTGACATACATGAAATAATCAATTTGACCATCTCCAAGGCTTGTCGTCCCACGGTTGACCTTAGAAAAATAAAGTGGACTCTTAACCGTCCCCACGATTTTGAAAGTCTCATTTGTCAAATCAGAGTCAGTTATTTTAAGTGAATCACCCAACTTCATCTTATGTTTCGTTAGATAAGCTGCTTCAACGACAATTTCATTATTCTTTTTCGGCAATCGTCCCTTAGACAAGCTGATTTTATCAAGTTTGTCCGGCATACCAATCACTTTGGCAATCGCAGTTTCATCTTTTTGACGCGTTGCTGCTTTGTTAAGGACTGGTTCAATAAGCTCATCTTTAGTATAGACGCCTTGAACGCTATTAATGTCAGATAATTTTTCAAGACTTGCAACATCTGCCTTGCTTAAACCAAGAGTAGACTGAATTTGCAAATCATGAGCATTGCTTTGATCCAAATAAGTATCTAAAGTCGAAAGCATATCTTGTGAAGTCGAGCTGATGCCTGCATAAAATCCGACACCTAAGAGAGCCATAAACAATAACGAAATAAACCGTTTAGACGACTGCGTCATATTACGAAAACTACTGATGATAATCGTTTTATTTTTCATTGGCTTACCACTCTATCGCTTCAACCGCTAAAGGCTGGTCATTCCTTTGAATTGACTCAACGCGACCATTTTTAAATTTAATGATCTTATCAGCAATCTGACCAATAGCACTATTATGCGTGATAACGACGACAGTAATTTTTTCTTCTCGGCACGTATCCACAAGCAAAGATAGAATCTGCTTACCTGTATGATAATCTAAGGCGCCTGTCGGCTCGTCACATAAGAGTAGTTTAGGGTTCTTAGCAAGCGCTCGAGCAATGGCGACCCGTTGCTGCTCCCCGCCTGAAAGTTGAGCTGGGAAGTTCTTTTGACGCTCACCTAAACCAACTTTTTCAAGCGTCTTTGCTGGTGAAAACGAGTCCTTAGTCAGTTGGACAGCCATTTCAACATTTTCAAGTGCTGTTAGATTTTGAATTAAGTTATAGAATTGAAAAACAAAACCAATATCATTGCGGCGATAATTGACCAAGGCTTTATTTTTCAACTGCGTGATGTCTACACCATCAACCAAGACTTGCCCACTCGTAGCACCATCCATACCACCCAAAATGTTCAGTGCTGTTGTTTTACCAGCTCCTGAGGGCCCAAGGATACAGACTAATTCCCCTTGCTCAATTTCAAACTGTGCATGGTCTAGGGCTTGAATACTCACTTCTCCCATTTGATAACTTTTTACAATATCGTTAAATTCAATATATGCCATCTCTACCCTCTAATTCATTTAAAACGATTTAATTATCTTGACTTACTCTAAATTATAGGGGATTAAAGCTGATTGTCAACTATTATAATAGAAATATTTAGGTTTGTATTAGATTTTTAAGATTAAGGTTTGTTTTTCGAAAAAAAAGAAGACTTATGTCTTACTTTTAATTCTTGATTTAAGATATTTGTCACAGTTAACCGTAGATTTCTTCCTCTTTTTCAATTCTTTTGACGAGATTTACTTTTTCATCTGTCAAATAATCTTTTTCTTTTTGTAAAAGTGTTTGATGCGATTCTGAGCTTGAAAAATAGAATCTGTGCTCAAGTTCACTTTTTAAATAGTCAACTGTCTCTGAAACTGTTTTGGCTTTACCACTTGCGATATATTTTTCTAATAGGGTCAAATACTCAACTGAGAGATAGTGGTCAGGCACTCTAGGTTTTTTAAAGACCTGTTGAGAGATGATGTGATTAGCTTTTTCATCGATTTTTTCTATATCTGAAAACAACTGATGTTTGACCTTTTTTTCGAATAGGTAACTGAACGCTCGAAAAAGGGGTTGACGCCAAATCATATGGATAAAGAAGTACGGTAAGATAATGAGTGAGGCGGTCGTCACTAATAAACCAATTAATCGTATCATAAACGCACCTGGTACTTGTACATCAAATATACTAACTTCCAATGAAGTTAAGGCAGTAATCCAGAATACTGTTGGTAATATTGAGGCTAATATACCTGCTGTAATCGCCCGTATAGCGCGTGTTTTCTCGTGAAAAATTCTCAGGCGTTCATTTCTTGCATAGGCTACTTTTTCTAGCCTTCTTAACAGTATGATAGATGTATTAAAATAATCTAAATCATTCAGTTTTTCCATCATAATCTCCTCCAACGTTTTTGATGTCTTTAATCATTGAAATGGGTAAGAACCATGCGATATCATTTATGATATTTTAACTCAATATACCCTCAATAGACATATTATAATCGTAACAAAAAAACATCTGCATTTTAAGCACTTTTGCCATATTGTCCTAATGTTATTATATAAAATGAAAATCAGGACATTTTGTCGATTTTTTATTTTATTTTTCTAAAAATAAGACAGATTGACTAAAGTTGTTCAAAAAAGATATCGTTCCTCTTACTTTGAAAACAAATCAGATCGTATTTATTGTTGTCGCATCAAAAAAACCTTGCATGAGGACTCTACCATTGAACCAAAAAGGTTTAGTCAGGTCTTTTGCAAGGACTATTTTTTATTTGCTTCTATTAAATTTATTTCTAGTTGATCTAAAAAATACTCGATTCTAGGAAATGATTCGTTCGGGAATAGCATGGTGAAGGCGTATCTTAGCTGTAACAAATTTTCTTTGAATTGCTCGTCTTTAGGGTTAATCATTTGGTTTTCAATGAGTAGCGCACATTTTTTTAAAAATAGGAAGAACCAATCTTTATTCTGGCTATATAATTTATTTATGATTTTAAGGATTTCAAATAGATTTGTGACGTTTCTTGTTTGCAAATTCGCAATTACAATGTGAATAAAGAAATCTTCAAGTAGGTTTTTTGTCCTATAATCAGCGATGACAAATTCAGTGATGACTAAAATTTCTTTAACCAGTGAAAAATCCATTTTTTGTAGCCCTAATAAATTTTGCATAGCTAAAAACTCTAAGTCAAATAATGTATAAAGTTCACTTTTATTGAGTTGCTTGATGATTTTATTTTCGTTGTCTAATGCTTCTGCTTTGGTGATGTTTGTTTTCGGATTATGTAAAAGGCTCATACCTTGCATCATATATAAAACATATAATTTTCCTAGACTTACTGAAGTTGTTATCGTATATTCTTTGAATAAGCCATAAATACGCTCTGCTTCTTCAAACTTTTGTGTTTGAATTGCTGAAACAAACTTATTGCGATACTGCACGGTCATGGACTGATTTTCAACTTCCAAATTGACTTCTAAGGGAGATAGACAGAGAATTTCAACAATAATCGCTAGGTCTGATACTGCCATGTCTGACTCGCCTGCTACGACTCTTTGGAAAGTTCTAGACGAGACGCCATTCGCTTCAAAAACGCGATAAGGTACTTTTTTAGCACGTCTGACATCGTCAATATACTTACCTAAATTTTGATATTCATTAAAACTACTTTGCTTAATCATACTATTTGGAAACTCCTAGTTTTTATTTCATCAATAACTTGTCTATACAACATTTCAATAATATCACATCTTTAACACATTTCATTGAAATTTGTTTAAAATCTAAAAGCAATCTTCTAAACTTTTAGAAGTGTATCAAAAAAATAAAATGTCAGCGTATTCATCCTTTTTAGATGCTAAATTTCAACAGTAATTCTTTCTGTCAGATGCCATGTTCAATCTGCATTTAGGGCCAAAAAAATAAGACTTGCGTCTTACTTCTTGTTTAGACAACTTTTGTCGTCCAGTCTTCACAATTAATGATGTCAGTTGCAATATCTTGGTAAAATTCTGGTTCGTGACTGACCATGAGAATAGTACCTTTATAAGCTTGAAGGGCGCGTTTGAGCTCGTCTTTGGCGTCCGCATCCAGGTGATTGGTTGGCTCATCCATGACCAGGATATTAGACTCATGGTTCATGATTTTACCTAGACGCAGTTTCGACTGCTCACCACCAGATAAGACGTAGACGCGACTCTCGATTTGCTTAGTGCCAAGACCACATCTGGCTAGGGCTGCACGGACTTCAGCTTGATTGAGCGTTGAAAACTCGTCCCAGTAGTCATCCAAGACTGATTTTTGGCTCGGCGTTTTATCTTCCTGAGCGAAATAGCCGATAATTTGAAACTCACCCTGTATGACTTCTCCTGATAGGGGTTGAATTTCACCTAATAAAGATTTGAGTAAGGTTGATTTTCCGATACCGTTCGAGCCTGTAAAGGCGACTTTCTGACCACGTTCCACTAGCATGTTAATCGGACTTGAAAGGGGTTCTGACGCATCATATCCCAAAACTAAATCCTTTGCCTCAAAAATAAGTTTGCCTGATGTGCGACCCAATTTGAAGTCAAAACTTGGTTTGGCCTTTTCCTGGATGGTCTCGACAAAAGTCATCTTGTCCAACTTCTTCTGGCGGGCTTTTGCTTGACCAGATGTTGCAACATTGGCTTTTTTCTTAGCGATGAAGTCTTTGAGTTTAGCCGCCTCAGCCTGTTGGGCATCTGCGAGTGATGCCAGCTGTTTTTTCTTCTCTTCGAAGAGGCGCTCAAAATTATGGTAATCGCCCACATAACGATCAATTTTCTGCTGGTTGACATGGTAGACGATATTGATAACATCGTTCATGAAGTCAACATCGTGAGAAATCAAGACAAAGGCATTTTCATAGTTTTGCAAATAATTTTTCAGCCAGGTGATGTGTTCTTCGTCGAGATAGTTGGTTGGCTCATCTAGCAGTAGGATATCTGGTTTTTCAAGCAAGAGTTTGCCGAGTAGGATTTTTGTGCGTTGACCACCTGAAAGATCCGCTACATCTTTATCAAGTAAGTCACCAAGTCCCAAGCCACGTGCGATTTCATCAACCTTGGCATCAATCAGATAAAAATCTGAATTATCTAAGGTATCTTGTAAGTCAGCAGCTTTTTCAAGGGCTGTTGTCATCTCATCATCAGACATGTCACCCATGCGTGCGTAGATATCGTTCATCTCACTTTCAGCGTCCAATAGATACTGGAAAGCTTCCGATAAAGCTTGACGTGTCGTTTTTCCTTTACCAAGCGCTGCGTGCTGATCCATGTAGCCAACACGGTGTTTGGTTGACCAAGTGATTTTTCCTTCGTCTGGTTGCAGATTGCCGGTAATGATGTTCATGAAGGTTGATTTCCCCTCACCATTTGCCCCGACAAATCCAATGTGCTCACCTTTTAATAGCCGAAAATTGACATCATCAAAAATCGCACGATCACCAAAACCATGGCTTAGTTTTTGAACGGTTAATATACTCATCTTTACTTCTATTTCTCCATCTGTTTCCAAGTTTGCTTTCTCTATTTTAACAGAATTTTTGGGAATGGGGAAGGGTGGGAAACGGCAATTAGAGTTTTTGGTACAGGCATTCAATTCAACATAGCTCTAAAACCATAATTATAACATTTAAGATTTAATAAGTGTCATTTGAATACAATTTTTCAAAAAAATCAGACAGTTATTATCTGAGCAAAACAAAAAAACACTGATGCCTCAGTATTTTCACTAATCTCTATTTCAATGTCACAATACTAGCCCCACTACCTCCAGCATTCTGCGGGGCATAGGTATAGGATTTAACATGGCGCGAGCGTTGCAGATACTCTCTTACCATGTCACGGATGACACCTGTCCCGATACCGTGGACAATAGTAATCTGATGGAGATTGGCAAGCAGGGCCTGGTCCATATAATCATCCAACATTTTCCGCGCCTCCTCGTAGCGGACACCCCGTAAATCAAGTTGGGCTTTGATGTTAGAGGTAACTGTCTTTTTAACAGCCTTGGTCTTCGTTTTCTTAACCTTTTCTTCTGGCTCAATCGGTTCGAACTCGTCTTCTGAGAGCTTAGTTGTGATCAAGCCCATCTGGACCTCCCAGCGACCATCTTTTACCAGTCTAACCAAATTCCCACGTTGATTATAGGATAAAACTAGAACTTCAACACCTGGCTTCAGACCGCGTTTGGCCTTGGCTTTTTTGAGGATTTTATTTTTCGATAAGTCAACAATCTCAGGTGCTAACTCACCTAATTGGTGCTTGGCATCAATGATTTCATGCGGTTTTAAAAGTGATTTCTCCTGTAAATTTTTCAAAATATTATCAGCTTCTTCAACAGCAACTTTAACGATGTCTTGCGCTTCTTCTCGCGCTTTATTCAACTCTTTTTCGCGATCTCGGTTAAAGGTTTCAAGCGCACGTGACAAGTCGTGATGTAAAAGCTCGTTATCCTTTTCTAACACCTTAATCTGTTTAGCGGATTCAAGCATCTCTTGATTTTTTTGCTCAAGCGAGGCAATCATGACGTTGACATCATGTTCATCCTCGGTCAAAAAGCCAGCTGCTTCCGCCAAAATCTGAGTTGGCAAGCCTAACCGTCTCGAAATTTCCAACGCGTTCGAGCGACCTGGTACGCCTTGAACCAAACGATAGGTAGGGCGGAAGTTATCCAAATCAAACGCCATTGAGGCATTCTCCACACCGTCTGATTCGACGCCATAGGCTTTTAATTCGGGATAATGCGTGGTGGCTAGCGTTTTCACATGCTTGCTTTTAAGAAAGTCTAGGATTGAAATCGCTAGGGCTGCGCCCTCTTTAGGGTCAGTCCCTGCACCGAGTTCGTCGAAGAGGACAAGGCTCTTGGCATCCACCTGACCCAAGATGCTGACGATGTTAGTCATATGACTTGAGAAAGTTGACAGGCTTTGGGCAATCGACTGCTCGTCGCCAATATCAGCAAAAATCTCAGTGAAGATGCCAACTTGACTGCCCAAATCAGCCAAAATCGGCAGACCTGACTGTGCCATCAGCTGGACGACACCAAGTGTTTTCAGGGTAATCGTTTTACCACCAGTATTAGGACCAGTAATGACAATCGTTTCAAGTGTCTGGTCGAAAAAGAGGTCATTTGCCACAACGACTTTGGGATCAATTAAAGGATGTCTTGCGGCATAAAGCTTAACGGCTTTATGGTCAGAAATAAGTGGCACTGTCGCTTTTTGGGCAACCTGATAACGATACTTGGCATTGATAAGGTCAATTTGCCCGATTAACCAAGTATTTTGACGAATATCGTCAATGTGTGGCTTAATCGCTTCTGCCAGTTCACGTAAAATACGTGCGACTTCGTTTTTTTCTTCAATTTTCTTTTGCGCAATATCATTATTAAGCTGCACAACACGATTAGGCTCAATATAAAAAGTCTGACCTGAGGCACTCATATCATGCACAATCCCAGGAACTTTATTTTTACTGTCACTTCTGACAGCAAGAACCGGTCTGCCTTGGCGAATGGTGATAATACTCTCGGTCAAACTAGATTGAGATTTCGAGAGAATTTCAGCCAAAATTTTCTTGACTTCAGCATCACCTTTTTTGATATTTTGGCGTAAAGTGTACAATTTATCTGACGCTGTATCAGAAAGCGCACCTGCTGAATCAATGACTTGTAAAAGGCCCAAAAGATAGGCAACATCTACAAATTTATCAATGGTCTGACCTAAAACAGGAAAGCTGACATTAACCGCTTGTTCAAAAAAATGCCGCGTTTCATTGGCCAAACGCAGAACTTTTTTGATTTTCGCAAATTCTTGACTAGCCAGACTCGCATCCAATTCAATTCGACGGAGGATCTCCGTCAAATCAGCAGTGTTGGATAATGGTACTGGGCCATTTTCTTGAACAATCGTACCAAATTCAGATAACTCATCAAACCATTTCTGGATACGTGCTTTATCTGAAATTGGGGATAGATGTGCCATTTCGTTCTGACCTTGTGAAGTCGATAGCGACCGCGCAATCTGTGCTTTAATCTGATCAAACTCTAAAATGTCTAATATTTTTTTATTCATTGTCATTTCTATATTTTAATATGTGTGATCTGTGTGATAAAGGTTTCTTGTAGCCAACCAGAGAAAAGCGGCGTGTTGACTAGCATAAAGCGGGCTAGACCGCTGCTCATCAATTGATTTTGAACAAGAGGAATTGGCATTGTCGACAAGGCCATCAAGCCAAGTGACAAAACAAAATAGGTGCAACAAACAGACAAAGCACCCGCAATGATGTTACCAGTCTTACCAAGGATAATTTTATTTTCAAGGGCACCCAGAAAAATACCAACCAAACGCACAATGCCGTAGACAATAAGAAAGATAACCATGAAAGCTAAAACAGCATAAAAAACATGGTCAATTTCAAAAATTAGCTTTGAAGAATAAAAAGCTAATTTACTGTTAGAAGTGGCTGAGGCAAACGGAACCCACAATGTTATTTTTTCGCCTAAAGCTTGATAATTTTTGAGCGCAATAAAAATCGCTACCCATGAGCCAAGTGTGTAATAGCCTTGGAGCGCAAGACCGCGCGACTGACCAACTAGGTAAGCCCAAATTAAAATTGCTAAAATTAAAATCGTGATAATCATAGCATTATTATATCATAAAAGGCGAGGATATGCGATTTCCGAAACAATTAAAGGTCTTGGTAAACAAATTAAAGAAGTCGCTCATCTCGACTTCTCATTTTCCTATGATTTTCAATTTTATTTTGCCATATCTCTTTTGTATAGAAGTACTCGAAAGTATAAAATTCTTTCCCCAATGTCTTGACATCATATGCACTCTCTTGCTCAAATCTAAAATCAGATTTTCCAATCGAAGCCTTTGACCCTTGTTTCCTCGAAAACAACCAGCATACACTTTCCAGATACTATTAGAAAACAGATAATTCAAAATCAAGGGGATCGTTTCACTCCTAATCCCTTTTACTTGATAATCAGCATTAACCAGAAACAGAAACCCTAATTCTTTCGTGTCAACTCTATTATCAACAGAGTCAGCCTTGATAATGATGTAGCTGATAACTCTCTTTTCTGCCTTGTATACAATAGTGAAAATATTTTCATCGTCTAAATAGTTATTAAGTGACACTGTAGCTATCCTATCTCATCTCTTTTTTAACAAAAAAATACTAAGCTCACACTTAATATTTTTATCCTTATCATTTAATATCAGAATAGGTCAACGTACCATTTAACTCACCATCAGTACAAATACTGATAGCCTGACTTTTTTCAAGTTCATAAAAAGTTGCTGTTAGCGCCACACCACCATTTAAGAAGATTTCGATTGATGAGGTATCTTTATAAATCTCAATGATTAACCACTCAGAATCAGCAAGAGATAACTTAATGTGACGTCTATTTAAGGGGGATTGCTCCTGCCCAACCAAGGGCAAGCCAAAATCAGTTCTATCAAAAGTCAAGATCTGTGTGTCAACATCAAAAGACAACTTTAAGGCTGATTTTTCTGATTTCAAAAGTGCTATCAAAACTTGTGACGTTTTAGAGATATCAAGTTCAAATTTAAGATAGCAGCTGTCTGTCATGAGATCTTTAAATAGCACGGTCTTATCACCTGAAACAGTAATCCTTTGTGTCTTGGGCTGCAATTTTACAGGTACAGGTTTTTGTACTAGCCTCAGCTTGTCTACTGATAATTCTCGTGGTAAAGTCATGGCACCAGCCCAGAGATGACCTTTGTCATCCGTTGGCAAAGTCCGTTGCCACATCTGCATCCATGCGACCATGATTCGCTTACCGTTAGGACCTTGACAAGTTTGCGGGGCATAAAAATCTAAACCACCATCAATTTCATGCTCATTTTCTACCTTGAAATGCCCTTTAGTCCAATCAACTTCACCTATAAAAGCGAGCGTTGAATTGAGGTTTTCATAGGCAAAACCATCGATTGGCATGGCAATGGGTGAAAGGATGAGGACATCCTTGCCGTCTAAACGGAACAGATCAGGACATTCCCACATAGTGCCATGTTTGGCTTCTCCTGTGAGTAAAGTAGAGAAAAATGTCCAGTTTTTCAAATCATTTGATTTGAAAAGCAAAATCTGTCCTAAATCTTCAGATGTTTTAGAGGCAACGATACAGTAAAATTGACCTTCACGTTCGAAAATTTTCGGATCCCGGAAATCAGCAATATCTGCATCTAACCCTTCAAGTTGTACTTCCGATATAATCGGATTATGGCGATATTTTTCGAAATGGTTACCATCCTCTGACATCGCTAAACATTGGACTTCCCGTCGCACGCCGTCCTGTTCAACATGTCCCGTATAAATCAAATAAAGTTTGTCCTCATGTGCAATTGCACTGCCAGAATAACAACCATTGGCATCATAAGCTTCATCTGGTGCAAGCGCCACAGGCAGATGCTCCCAGTGTATTAAATCCTCAGACTTAGCATGTCCCCAATGCATCGGGCCCCACTTACTCTCATAGGGATAGTATTGATAAAATAAATGATAGGCACCCTGATAATAGATAAAACCATTGGGATCATTAATCCAACCTATTGGCGCCATCAAATGATAATGATGTCGGTAAATTGGGTTCACTTTCTTAACGTTCTCAGCAATAAACTGATTGGCTAAATCAACTTTTTGTGTCATTTTTTCCCCTCATATTTGTACTTTCAGCTAGCTTAATTGACTTATTTTATTTAATACCTGTGCCAGAGCCACCGAGTCCTTGCAAGATATATTTTTGTGCCACAACATAAATGATAATCAATGGAATGGTTGAAATAGTCAAGACTGCCATGACTTGATTGATATAAACCGGTTGTGTCGTGTTAATCGTCGTAATGGCTACCTGCATTGAAAATTTACTTTTATCTGTCAATACCATCAGTGGCCAGATATAATCATTCCAACTCCCGATAAATGATAGCACACCAACCGTTGCAATGGCTGGTTTAGACATGGGTAACATGATCTTAAAGAAAATTTTGACAATACTCGCCCCATCAATTCTCGCGGATTCGATAATTTCTTCTGGAATCGCAATGAAAAAATTTCTGAACAGATAAATATTGAAAACACTAGCGATACCCGGTAAAATCACCGCTAAACGTGTATTAACTAAACCTAGACCATTCATAATCGTAAACTGAGGAATTAAGACTGTTTCGACAGGAACGATTAGCAGTGCAAGCATCATGCCAAAAATGATTTTCTTACCTGAAAAATTGATTTTAGCAAAAGCAAAGCCTGCTAATGAATTGATTAAAATCGAACAGGCAGCGAAACTCAACCCGTAGAAAATACTATTGAAGAGATAGGTCCCAACACTGAAACGGTTGATAACTTCTGCATAAGTTTTGAACCAATTACCAGGATTCAGACTGGGTAAAAAAGCACGCAAACTAGACAAATCTTTGAAAACACTTGCCTCAGGCTTCATGGAAGATACAACCATCCACAACATAGGGAAAATGAAGAGGGCTGCTAAAAGCAAGAGTAATCCGTATTCTAAAATTGTCATGGCTTTCATTTTTTTTAGCATTTTTTTCATCTCAGTTATCCTCCTTCATCAGTCGACGTTGTGCGATTGAAATCATGCCAATCATCGTCGTGAAAATTAAGGCGATGGAACTGGAATACCCAACCATTCTATCTGTGAAACCTGTTTGATAAATATAATAGACCATCGTCATCGTTGAATTCATCGGCCCGCCTTGGGTCATGACCATTGGCTGAACAATGAGTTTAAAGGCTGAAATCAAAGTTGTCAATAAAACAAAGAGCGCTGTGGGCTTCAACAAGGGCATCGTAATATAGATAAATTGTTGAAATTTATTAAAACCATCAAGTTCCGCAGCTTCATATACATCTTGCGGAATATTTTGCATACCACCCAAAAGCAGTAACATCTGATAGCCTGCCCCTTGCCAAGCAGAAACGAAAACAATCGTGTACATGGCTTGTTTGGGACTTGTCAAAAATGGCTGAGCGTCAATGCCAATCTTCATTAAAAGCGTGTTGATTAACCCATCATTTGGATTGAGCAAATAGAGCCAGAGAATTGAAATGACGACTAAAGACATGACAACAGGTGCAAAGAATGCCACTTTGAAAAAAATATTGCCTTTTCTTGCTTTGTTGACAATCAAGGCAAGTCCGAGTGACGCCCCCAACTGAACAGGAATAATCCAAACAACAAATTTCAAGGTATTGAAAATTGATTTGATAAAAATTGGATCCTTAAATAATTGAACGAAATTTGATAATCCTACAAATTGTCGTTGGTCTGGTGTTAATAAATAATAGTCCGTGAAAGAATAATAGACTACCATAAATACGGGAATGACTAGAAAAATCCCTAGTAATATCAAAGCTGGTGACATAAAACCATAGCCAATCAGATTCTCTTTTAATGTCGATTTTTTGTTCATTAAACTACTCCTAAATCCAGATACAAGCTCTCTGCCAATCCTGCCACAAACAAGCAAGCATCGTGCGAGTCAAAATTGTTGACGGTTGGGATCCTATACAATGCTTTTTACAGCAACTTTACCAAACGCCTTAGCTAGGAAACATCTCTCCCTAAAAGCGCGACCTGCTTTTGTTTTTTGAGATAAAGCAAGGCATGACCCTGTTACACCCGACTTCATCTTATTTTTTAGCTTTGTCAATCGCTGCTTGCATTTCAACTGCTCTGGCATCTGCAACTTTTTGAACATCCGGATTCTCTTTAAAATAACCAGCATCTGCTGCTGCTTGTTGGAAAGCTCGAGACACTTGTGGATACGCAACAACAACTGGACGGGCATGACCTGACATTTGGTTTTGTTCCATCAAGAATTTCATGCCTTCAGGAATATCATTTTTGATTAATTCAGCTGTTGATTTGCGAATTGGCAAGACTTGATTGCCTAGGCTCATGATTTTGCTTGACTCTGTATTTGTGGCATAGAGGATAAAGGCTGCTGCTGCGTCTTTTTTCTTAGTTGTTTGAGACATGGCTAATTCCCAGCTACCCGTTGGTGAGACAAGTTTTTTGGTTGTATCTGAAACTGGATAAGGCAAAATACCGTAGTCAATATCTTTATAGTTAGCAGACAGATCAGCCATTGTCCATGAACCACTTAATAGCATGGCATATTTACCTGTTTCAAACCCTTTTTTCACTGGTGTATTCGTCGTATAACCATTTTTAACTAAATCTTGAATAAACTGTAAGCCTTCAACACTTTTCTTAGCATTGAAGTAACCTTCAGCTTTTGTACCAGTCTCATCCACAACATCACCACCATTTGACCAAATAAATGGTGTATAAGCATAGGTCAACATTTCATCAGCATTGGCCAATTGGATATCGATCGCTGGTGACTTGAATTTGTCTTTAATTGTTGCACATATCTCTTGAAATTCAGTCCAAGTCCATGGTTTTTCAAGCGTTGGCAATGTCGTTAGATCAATACCTGCCTCTTGGAACATTTTTTTATTATAATAAACACCAACACCAGACTCTGAGAAGCCAAAAGCATAAAATTTACCATCATAAGTGCCTTGTTGTTTAATGGAATCTAACACATCATCCATGTTGGCATCTGCTAAATAGTCATCCAATGGCGCAATAACTTTTGAAGAAGCATAGGCCGCAGTATTGGGACCATCTAAAGAAATAATATCTGGCAATGTATTGGTCGTAATTGCTGCATTGACCTTATCTTCATAGCCACCACCGGAGCCACTTCTTGGAATGTATTCAATTTTGACTTGATATCCTTTGCCATTTTCAGCATTGAATTTGTCCCCAATTTTATCCCAAGCCTTGCCTTCAGGTGTTTCATCTGAACAATTGACCCAAAATGTCACGGCTTTATCATTGCCTTGACTGCTCTTACTAGCTGATTTGCCACACCCTATCAAGGCTGTACTTGCAAGTAATGCTACTGCTAACAAACCGATTGTTTTCTTGAGTGTCTGACTTTTCATGTGATACCCTCCAATTTTTTGGAAACGTTTCCGTTTTTGATTTTTTAAATAATTGAAACGCTCATTTATTTTGGAAACGTTTCAATTACTGAGTTCATTTTAACATTGTAAACGCTTACTGTCAAGTGATATTTGATTCTTTTTTATAAAATAACTTTTTACAGTAATTATTTCTAGACCATTTCCTCTCTATTTTTAGATGACTAATAGATAAACTCTTTTCCAGTACATACAAAAAAGACACCTTACATGTCTTTTGTCGTTCCAGCAGATTCAAAAAAAACAGGTAATATAACACGTTTTTCAGTTTCAATGCCTGCTACTTTTTTCAAGATTAACGCAACTGCTGCTTCTGCCATTTCTTTTTTAGGTTGCACAATCGTTGAGACTAAATAGTTTCGAGAGCTATCTATTCTTGTCCCATCAAACCCTATCAATTGATAGTCTCGTAAAACTTCTTTGCCAAATTTTTTGAAGACCGTCATAACATCCATCCCCATGGCGTCATTGACACAGAAAACACCATCAAAATCAGCATTTTTCGTTAAAAAATCTGCAATAGGTGTTGTTAAATCTGAGATTGGCTCTGGAATCCTCAAAATATCAAAGTCAATACCTTTTGCCCGACAATAGGCCTCAAATCCATCGCCACGCAAGGTTGTCTCATTGGGATAAGGATTAATCCCGCCGATATAAATCAGCTTTTGACAGCCTCTTTTTTGCAATTCTTCCGCCGCTAATTCGCCACCACCAAAGTTATCTGCTGTAACATAACTGACTTCTTCCGAGAAATGTCGGTCAATACTAACAAAAGGCAAATTTGACGAAATAAATTTATCAATATCCGAATAAGTAATTCCAATAATCCCGTCCACTTTACTTTGTTTGACCATCTGGATATAATCATGCTCTTTTTCTGGATCACCATCCGCATTACATAAATAAAGTTTATAGCCACGCTCACTTAAACTTTCCTCAACATGGTAGGCAAACTCAGAGAAAAAAGGGTGCCAAATCGTTGGTAAAATTAATGCAATCGTTTGACTATGATTGGTTTTAAAAGCTCTTGCTGCTGCATCTGGCTCATAATCTAAGGCTTTGATAGCTGCTTCTACCTTGCGACGTGTCACGTCTTTAACTGCGACGCCATTGATCATCCGTGAAACAGTACCAACACCGACACCTGCTAATGCTGCAACATCTTTCATTGTGACGCTCATTTGCTGACTTCCTTCCACTAAAATCTGAATATTCCTCTCACACTATTTCTCATAGTTCAGTGGCATATTAATTTAACCTTAACATAGCTCATCTTATTTTTCAAGAATTACCCTAGATTTTGGAGGAAAATTAAAAATGCTTGGCTTAAAGCCAAACATTTTCTACTTTATTAGTCATTAGTCGATTTCAAGATCACCATTTTGACTCGTCACCACTAATTTAGCCTGACTTTGGCTAGATTGTCTCAAATCATGATGCAACTCAACATCCTCATCGCCCCACTTCGTCTTGGCATAAAAGGTTGGCAGACGACTGTCTTTGATCTCAATATCACCATTTTGGTTGATGATTTGACCCCCATTTTCGATGCTAGTCCGTTTTAACTGAATCTCACCATTGGTACTCGTCATCATCAAGTCACCAAAGGTAGCACGCTCAAATTTTGTGTCCCCGTTCGTAGCCATGATTTGTGCTGTCTTAACAGACACCTGTTCAACATCCAAATCACCATTGCGACTTTTAACAAGAAGAGTTGACAGATGCTGTGATTCTGGTAGGGTAATGGTGATTTGGTTCGTTCTAATAATCATACCAATTCCAAAACTAGAACGACTGGCTTCACCCTCGCTATCATTAATCGTCAGCTGACCGGCATCAAAACTAATTTGAGTGGCACCTTTTGATGACCAATTTCGTGTTGTCACCTTAAATTGCTCACCCTTGATGATTTTAACATCTGCATTTTTCACGTCAATCTCAAGCGCTGTAATCTTTGACGGCACAACTGGCAGATCATGCGTCACAAGTTCACCTGACATTTTTGACTCCGTTTGATACTTGAAACCATCATCCCAAACCAGACTACCTGGCTTTTCAAATTGCCAAATCATAGCTGCCACTAATGTTCCCACAGTGAGTAACAGTGCGCCAATTATCATTTTTCTTTTATGCGTCATCCTGCACACCCTTTCTACCGACAGTTTTCTTCCCTATCCAACGAATCATCACAAACACCCAATGCTTTAAGCCTTTAACCATGGACATGACGAGGGGCCAAAGCAGGATAAATCCACCAATGACGGCAATACCAGCTGCAATGTAAAATAAACCGCCTAGGACAGATTGGGTCAAAACTAGAATACCACCGATAACACATATCACAGCCGCAAAACCAAATGACCCAAGAAGCACAATAAGTGAAAAAGCAAGAGCCGCAAAGGTTACCACAATAGCAAAAATCAGTGCGATAACTGTGATTGCAACGGGAATCAAAATTGGTGAAGCGAGCAGAGCTAGGATGATAATCTTAGCCAGACCAAGCGGTGATTTTTGATTTTCTTCTGGTACATCACGCGCCTCATCCATATAGTAATCGGCAACCAATCGACGCGCCAAATTTTTCGGCGTCCCAAACTCAGACACTGCCTGACCATCTGTCAGCTGACCTTCATAAAAATACTGTTCATAATAAAGCATGGCATCACTAATTTCAGACTCAGGAAGAGCCTTCAAATTTGCCTGTAAATCCTGTAAATAACTCATGCTGCACCTCCTAAAATTTCACTAATTCCTGCCGAAAAGTCTTGCCACTCCCGCTTAATTTCAACCAAGTGCTTTTGGCCCAATGGTGTAATCTGATAATACCGCCTCATTCGTCCCTCAAATGCCTCATCGTAGGTGATTAAGTCTCCATTTTTTTGTAGACGGCGTAAAACTGGGTACATGGTAGATTCTGATACATTCACATGTTTCTGAATTTCTTTTGTCAACAAATAGCCATACATATCTTGACTGTCAAGAATTGCAAGCACGCTCCCATCCAGTAAAGCAGTTGGTATTTGAATCGTCATATGATATACCCTCCTATACTATTTACTATATACCATTATACTATACCATAAATAGTATAGTGTCAAGTATAAACATACCCTAAAAACATAAAAAAACATCTCAAAATATAGATTTTGAGATGTTTTTGATACTCACATGCCATCAAATCATGATTGATGCGCTAATCTGATTGAATAACCTAACGGTACTAGGACAATTAAGACAAAAATCACGATAAAGGTTAGCACAACAACCATTGGATACCAAATGCTAATGATACCACCTGTAATCATCAGAATACCTGAAATAACTAGCATCATCCCGCCCAAACGGTTCGTTTTTTGCCAATTATCTGGATTGCGCATCGTCATAGGAAAACGAAAACCAGCAACTCTATTTTGTGATGTTTTAGGGATATAGTTTCCTAACATAATAAGGACAATCCCAATAATCACCATGGTGATCAAGCCAATCTCTACATGATAGCCTAGTGCTTGACTCAGAATTAAGATCTGAAAGATCACCGACATAATAGGCAGCAGCCAAAGCATCAGTTTACCAAGTTTGAGATTTGTCTTCGGTGCCGTCTCTAGGCTAAGCTGAACGATCAAGTTAACCACAACCATAATCAAAGGCAAGATCAAAATTCCGACCCATTTCGTTGCGAAACCATTCGGTTCACCGTCTAATCCCCAGTGTATGGGCATTTTTTCTGGTAATTTTGAATAGACAGCTACCCCCATTAAAATGGGGAGTAAGCCAACCACCGTCGGCAATAATAATTTCTTTAACTTCATTTGTCTTCTCCTGTAAAATCTTTCAACCACAACATAGTTTCCTCAAATACGCTGAGATTGAGTTCATAGTAGATAAAATTTTTATACTTACTCTCCCGAATCAAATCAGCAGACTTTAGCTGCTTTAAATGATTTGAAATCGTGGCACTGCTCAAGGCAAATTGCTCACTAATCTCACCGGCAGACAGTCGACCTGATTTTAATAGTGTCAAAATATCTCGACGGACAGGATTTGAAATCGCCTTGAGGGTCACTTGTAAACTCATCAGCTTTCACTCCTTTTCTATTTCGTTTTATCTCTAAATAGATTATACCACTATTTCGATAAAAATCAAATTAGATGATCAAAAAAAATAGCTTTAACTTGCTATTTTTTCACTTGTTTAAAAATTAAGGCGACTAAAACTGATAATATAACAGTCAACATCAAGATGAGAGTCGGAAAAATACTAAAACTCAAAATCTTAAATAAAGCACCAAATAACAGCGGAAAAACGAGTATCCCTAGCATACAAAATCCGACATTATAAGAGATAACCCTTTGAGCGATTAGCTCAGGATACATTTGATTGGGTAACATCATCATCAATGGATAAAGGGGCCCCATCGCCAATCCTAACAAGAAAACTGTCCCCATTGTATAAAGGCCTGGTGGTAGAAAGAGGGTAATGCTCATCAGTAATAGTAACCCTATGTGGCTGTAAATAATTGTTTTATCTTGCATGAAGCGTGTTAGAGCACCCGTGACGAATCGGCCGACCATTAAGCCTAGCCAAAATAGTGTTGTGAAAAAGGCTGCCTGAGCACTATTGACTTGGAAATTTTCAACATAGTAGGTCGCTAAAAATATTCCCGTGACTGCTTCTATGGCGTAAAAGAAGTAAAAAATAGGATTGATCAAATAGCCAAGTTTAAACTTTTGAGTCGTTTCTGCGTTAGTTTTTTGTGGAGTCATTTCTTGGCTGTCGTCTCGTTCGGCGAAATGATGGCGATAAACAAAAATCAATAGTAAAATCAGAATTTCAAACAAGGCAATCGCACCAATCGCAAAACGCCAGCTTGAAAAAGTGGACAAGAAGAAGGTTAGAATGGCAGCACTCATGCTAACACCTACGCCATAAAAGCCATGGAGGAGACTCATGAGAGCGCTAGGTAAGTGCTTGGCCGCAAAGTGATTGACCGTTACATCGATTGCGCCTTGACCGATACCCATAAAAGGTGTGGCGAGAAAAAGAACAATCGGATTTGAAGTTATCATCATTAATATTAAACCAATAATCACACAAAGCATACTGGTTAAGATAACTTGCGCAACTGTTAAATATTTGGCAATTTTAGTGTAGAGCATACTAGAGAAAAACGAAAAAAGCAGCATAATTGTTGTCAAGTAGCTGACTTGACTGGCACCCATCTCATAACTCTGACGCATACTTGGCCAGGCACTCCCTAGTATAGAATCCGGTAAACCTAGGGAAATGTAGATGATAAAATTTAAAACGACAAGCGTCGAAAGTGTGACTTTTTTAGACATGTTAACCTCTATGTAATCTATGGCGAATTAAGAACGTAATAAAGCGCTTTCCACTATTATATCATGAGTCTCCTTAATTTTTCTTTCAATGTATAGTAGCTAGCAGAAAACAAAAAAAATATAGACCTCAGTCTACATTTTTAATGTCCCTTTATTTACTTGAACCACGTTTAACAAAACCGTGTGGTAAAATCACGCGCTTACCTGCCACTTCTTCTTTGTTCATCATTTTTGTCAAAAGACGCATTGATACCGCCCCTAAATCATACAAGGGTTGTTCAATAGAAGAAAGCGTTGGCCGTGTAAATTCTGTGATAACCGAATTGTTAGCCGTGATGATTTCAAATTCTTCTGGTACTTTAACACCACTATTAACCAAACCATTCAGCAACCCAACGGCTACTTCATCATCCGTCACAACAGCTGCAGTCGCACCTGATGCCTTTACCCGTTCTGCCAATTTCAACCCAGCAGGATAGCTATAAGTTGTCTCAAATACTAGACCTTCAGAGAAAGTCAAACCAGATTCAGCTAAAGCCTCTTGATAGCCGACCAAACGTTCCTTACCATTAATCGCATTAACCATCGGACCCGCCACGAGCGCAATTTTTTGATTATTTTTGGCAAGCTCCAGCGTCACTTCCTTAGTCGCAACCGTATAGTCAATATTAACAGACGGAATTTGATCTTCCGGATCAACAGCACCAGCCAAAACGATTGGCGTACGCGTACGCGAAAACTCAGCACGAATTTTATCAGACAGATTATGCGCTAGGAAAACAAGACCATCAACCTGCTTGGCAAGCAAAGTATTCACCACATTAATTTCCTTACCATCTTCTCCATCTGAATTTGCAATGACGATATTGTACTTATACATCGTTGCAATATCATCAATACCACGCGCTAGACTCGCAAAATAGCTGTTGGCAATGTCGGGTATCACCACACCAACCGTTGTTGTCTTTTTAGAGGCAAGACCACGAGCTACTGCATTTGGGCGATAGTCCAGACGTTCGATAACGTCTAAAACCTTACGACGTGTTGTTTCTTTCACATTTTGATTCCCATTAACAACGCGGCTGACCGTTGCCATTGAGACACCTGCCTCACGTGCGACATCGTATATTGTAATTGTTTCGCTTTCCATTATGACATACTCCTTATTTTCTGTTGTATCTTTTTTCATGAAAATAATATTTTCATTTCATTCCTATCCATTTTATCACTTTATGAAAAGGTTTTCAAGAACTTTTTCACTTTTTTTCAAAAAAATATATTTTTTAATTAAAATAACTACTTTAACGCCTAATCACTTACATTCGTGCACGATAATTCCTAAAAAACAAAAAAACACGCTTTGTGAGGGTGCCGTCGTGATTCAAACAAAATCACCCTAACACCCTACTTGCACTGCGCGTTTACCAATTGATTATCTTGTTGCTTAAACGAGACCTTGAGCCAACATTGCTTCAGAAACTTTTCTAAAACCAGCAATATTAGCACCTGCTAGTAAATTATCAGCCAAGCCAAATTCTTGAGCTGTATCACGACAATTTTCATAAATCATTTTCATGATTTTATCTAATTCTTGATCAACAGTATCAAATGTCCATGACAAACGTGCTGAATTTTGACTCATTTCCAAAGCAGATACCGCAACACCACCTGCATTCGCTGCTTTACCAGGACAGTAAATGACTTTTGCAGTTTGTAATAAGTCAACTGCTTCAAGCGTTGTTGGCATATTCGCACCCTCAGCAACTATTTTAACACCGTTTTCGATTAAACCAGGAACGTGTTCAGGTAAAATTTCATTTTGAGTCGCACATGGTAGCGCAATGTCTGCGGCGATTTGAAGTGTCCAAACAGATTGGTCTGCAATATATTCAGATTCTGGTCTAGCTTTAACATATTCTGTCAGACGCGCACGCTTGACTTCTTTAATCTCTTTCAAAAGTGCCAAATCAATCCCAGCAGGATCATAAATATAGCCAGAAGAATCTGAAACGCTAACAACGAGACCACCCAATGCATGGACTTTTTCAATCGCATAGATAGCGACATTACCACTACCTGAAACCATGACTTTCTTATCTTTAAAGCTATCACCTTGGTCAGCTAAAAGATGTTTAACAAAGTAGACAAGACCATAACCAGTCGCTTCTGTCCGTGCTAAAGAACCACCGAAAGTCAAGCCTTTACCTGTCAAAACGCCTTGAGCGTTACCACGCAAGCGCTTATATTGACCATACATGTAACCAATCTCACGACCACCTACCCCAATATCACCTGCTGGAACATCTAAATTAGGACCAATATGACGATGTAATTCTGTCATGAAACTCTGACAAAAGCGCATGATTTCTGCATCAGACTTCCCCTTCGGATTGAAATCTGAACCACCTTTACCGCCACCAATTGGTAGACCAGTTAAGGCATTTTTAAAGATTTGTTCAAATCCTAAAAATTTAAGGATAGATAGGTTGACTGAGGGATGAAATCTCAAACCGCCTTTATAAGGACCTATTGCTGAATTAAATTGAATACGGAACCCTCGGTTGACTTGCCACTTGCCGGCATCATCTTGCCACGGCACACGAAATTGAATGGCACGCTCAGGCTCCGTAATCATTTCTACTAAATTATGTTCTAAAATTTCTGGATGTTGCGCCAAAAAGGGGGTAAGGTTGGCAAAAAACTCATCAATAGCTTGCAAAAACTCTGGCTGATGTGGATCTCTAGCATGAATTTTTGCTTGCAATGCTGCTAATTCTGGTGTTGCTTGTGACATAAGGCCTCCTTTGATTTGTAAAACATGATTGACATAATGATTATATCATATGTTTCTCCTAAAAAGCATCCTATTTAATTTATTCCAATTTTTAAACTTTATAACTATGGCCTATTTTTGTATGGTAATTTATGTGACAAAGTGGCAAAATAGAGATATGACAAAACTAACTGACATTGCCACATATCTCGGCAAAGAAAATTGGGATATGACTTTTATCACCAATCCAACGACTGTTAACTATTTAACAGGCTTTTCAATGGATCCTCACGAACGTATTTTAGGTTTGATGATTTTCCCTGATTGCGAGCCACTTTTGTTCACACCCGAGCTTGAGGTTGAAAAAGCTAAAGCCCATGTTAATTTTGATGTCATCGGTTACGCTGACAATGAAAATCCTTGGGCTAAAATCAAGTCTCACTTGGCGGGACACCAGATTAAAACAATTGCAGTCGAATATGATCATCTGATTCTCAGTAAGTCTGACGGTCTCAAATCCGTCTTTGACGGCATCTCTTTTAACAACCTGACACCATTGATTAACCGAATGCGTCTAATCAAATCTGACGATGAAATCCAAAAAATGCTCGTCGCGGGTGATTATGCGGACAGATGTTTTGACATCGGTTTTCAGTTTGCAGGCTCTGAACCTGGGCTGACAGAGATGGATGTGGTCGCAAAGATTGAGTTTGAAATGAAGCGTCAGGGTATCTCTGAGATGAGTTTTGATACCATGGTCTTGACGGGAGCTCGTGCGGCTAATCCTCACGGGGTTCCAGAGGCTGTGACGATTCAACAAAATAAACTTCTGCTTTTTGACCTAGGTGTTATGTCTAATGGTTATGCCTCTGATGCAAGTCGGACAATTTCGATTGGTCAGCCAAGTGATGTTGACCGAAAGATTTACGAGATTACACGTGAGGCGCAACAAGCAGCTTTTGACTTTGTAAAACCTGGTGTGACCGCCTTTGAGGTTGATAAGGTGGCGCGAGATGTCATCACTAAAGCTGGTTATGGCGACTATTTCACACACCGAACCGGACACGGCATTGGCATGGATGTGCATGAATTTCCTTCAATCGGCGGTAGCAAAGATATTACCATTGAAAAGGGGATGTGTTTCTCAATTGAACCTGGTATCTATATCCCGAATCAAGTGGGCGTACGTATCGAAGATTGTCTATATGTAACAGAAACTGGTGCAAAAAGTTTTACGCAAACATCAAAAGACTTGTTAATTTTCTAAACTATCGTCAAGCACCTGATATGACTGGTGCTTTTCGTTTCCCCTTTGTTCAATGGTTATAGCTGATTCGAAAAGCTATCAACGTTTGATGTTGATTACAATGTCAGAAAAACTAACATATCAAAAAACTGTTCTTTATTTTCTCGCATTTTTATGATAGAATTATACAGAATATAGTTTGAATATTTTGAAAGGGAATCAAACATGAAAAATAAATTATTGATGCTACTCACGGTTTTCATCACCTTATTCTCGGCAACTATTGTTAAAGCCGAAGATAAAGTGGTAAAAATAGCCAGCGACTCGACCTATGCGCCTTTCGAGTTCCAAGATGCCAATAAAAAATACGTCGGAATTGATGTTGACTTGATGCAAAAAATCTCTGAGATGAATGGTTGGCAACTTGACCAATCCTTCCCAGGTTTCCAAGCTGCCCTAGATCAGCTAAACGCAGGTCAGACAGATGGTGTTATCGCTGGGATGTCTATCACAGATGAACGGAAGAAAGTTTTCGATTTTTCTGATTCTTATTATGCATCATCAGTTGTCATTGCTAGCAAAAAAGGCAATAAAATCTCAGCCTATAATCAACTAAAAGGGAAATCAGTTGGTGTGAAAAATGGCACAGCATCACAAGATTTCCTATCGAAAAACAAAGCTAAGTACGGCTATACGATTAAAACCTATGATGAAGGCTCTCAATTATATGAAAGCTTAAAAGTCGGTGCTGTTGATGCCATTATGGATGATGAGCCAGTGCTCAGATACGCCATTAATCAAGGACAAGATTTTGAAATCAATATGTCCGGTGAAAAAATTGGCGACTACGGTTTTGCTGTCAAAAAAGGCACACATGCTGATTTGATTACAGGCTTTAATAAAGCCTTAAAAGAACTCCGAAATAATGGTGGCTACGATGCTATCCTCAATAAATATATCAAAACTGAGACTGAAAAAGACATTAAACCAGTCAAATCAGACTATCGCATCGTATCAGACTCTCTTTTTGCACCTTTTGAATTCCAAAACTCTTCCAAAAAATATGTCGGGATTGATGTTGATTTGATGCAGGCAATTGCCAAAAATCAAAAATTCAATATCACTATGGACTTCGTCGGTTTCCAAACCGCAATTGACCAAACACAAGCTAGTCATGCTGACGGCATGATTGCTGGGATGTCAATCACAGATGAACGAAAAAAAGTCTTTGACTTCTCTGATCCTTATTTCACTGCTAATGCGACCATTGCTGTCAAAAGCACGACCACTAATATCAAATCTTATAAAGATTTGAAAGGGAAAACAGTCGGTGTCAAAAACGGTACAGCATCTCAAACCTTTCTTGATAAAAACAAAGATAAATACGGTTACTCTGTAAAAGTTTTTGATGCTGCGGATACCATGTATGAAAGTTTAAATACTGGCTCTATTGATGCCTTTATGGATGATGAACCTGTCGTTAAATATGCAATCTTACAAGGCAAGAAGTTTGCAACACCGCTTGAACCTGAAAAAATCGGGGAATACGGATTTGCTGTTAAAAAAGGCACAAATCCTGAATTGCTTGCCATGTTCAATGCTGGACTCGCTAAGCTCAAAGCCAACGGTCAATATGACACCATCGTAGAAAAATATATGGGTAATACAGATTCTGAAGACAATAAAGTGGATGAATCTACTATAATTGGTATTATCAAAAATAACTGGCAACAATTAGCCAAAGGACTTGGTTATACACTTTCGTTAACGATTGTTTCCTTTATTTTAGCCTTAATCATTGGTGTTATTTTCGGTCTATTTAGCGTTTCACCAAGTAAATTCTTAAAGGGCTTTACAAGAGTCTATGTCGATCTTGTTCGCGGTGTGCCACTGATGGTACTTGCCATCTTTATCTTCTACGGTATCCCCAACTTAATTGAATCAATTACAGGTCACTCTAGTCCACTTAATGATTATGTTGCGGGTGTTATTGCCCTCACACTGAATGCCTCAGCTTATATCGCTGAAATCGTCCGTGGTGGGGTTAATTCTGTACCGATTGGTCAGATGGAAGCCTCACGCTCACTTGGTATTTCTTATGTTAAAACAATGCGCCGCGTCATTCTCCCACAAGCAGTTAAAATTACGATTCCTAGTTTGGTTAACCAATTCATCATTTCACTGAAAGATACAACGATTATCTCAGCTATCGGTTTGATTGAATTACTCCAAACTGGTAAAATCATCGTTGCGCGTAACTTCCAATCATTCAAAGTTTACGGTTTGATTGCATTAATCTATCTCGTCGTTATTCTGTCTTTAACTATCTTTGCACGTCGACTTGAAAGGAATATGAAATAATGGCAAAATTGAAAATTGATATCACTGATTTGCATAAGTCATTTGGTAGTAATGAAGTCTTAAAAGGTATCACGACACGCTTTAACGAAGGTGATGTTGTTTGTATCATCGGTCCATCTGGTTCTGGTAAGTCAACTTTCCTGAGAACACTGAACGGCTTAGAAGAAATTACATCTGGCACTGTTATTGTAGATGGCTATGATTTGACCAATACAAAAACTAATCTTAATCAAGTCCGTCAAGAAGTCGGTATGGTGTTTCAACAATTCAACCTCTTCCCTAACATGACAGTACTTGAAAATATTACTTATGCACCACTCGAGCTCAAGAAAATGAGCAAAGATGAGGCACATACGAAAGCCCTTGATTTGCTTAAAAAAGTTGGGCTGTCTGATAAAGCTGATGCCATGCCTGAGAGCTTATCTGGTGGTCAGAAACAACGTGTGGCGATTGCCCGCGCATTGGCGATGGATCCTGACCTGATGCTCTTTGATGAACCAACCTCAGCACTTGACCCCGAAATGGTCGGTGATGTCCTTGAAGTCATGCAAGAGCTTGCCAAAGAGGGCATGACCATGCTCATCGTGACACATGAAATGGGCTTTGCACGTAAGGTGGCAAACCGCGTTATCTTCACGGATGGCGGTGAAATCTTAGAAGACAACACACCCGATCAAGTCTTTGAAAATCCACAACATCCACGATTGAAAGACTTTTTGAATAAAGTTTTGAATGTTTGATTGAAAAAAATTCTCCTAGCAATTTGAATGCTAAGAGAATTTTTTATTATCGTCAATCAAACTCCCTAACAACGGTAGGAGTTTGATTGACGATAGTTTGTATAAAAGCAAGTCACATTGATGTGACTTGCTTTTAAATTGAATTTTAGTACATCTATGACTAGCCTAGGTAATCTTACTAGATTGTTAATCTAATTGGATGGCTAAAGCGGGACGAACTGGTAATTTTTCGTTGACAACGTGGTAGAAAGTATAGTTACAGAAGTTACCAGCATAAACAAATCCTGGAGCAGTAGCGATACGACCAGCTGACCTAAGCCAAAAATCATGATGGTTGGCATCAACGTTACCAAAGTCTAACAAAGTGGTATAAATGTCTTTGCCATTTGACATTGATGATCCACCAGCATATTCATATTCACCAAACGTGCTTTTATCTAGGGTTTGGATATCACCATAACTCAAGGCAAAAGCTTGTTGTTTAAAGTCGTTCACGTTTGTTAGAGGTGCCAACGAGATTGGAAAACGAGCATCCGTGTAGTAAGACTGCATATCTTGCCAGACCCAATTCTTGTAATCTATTGCTCTTCCAGAGACTGTATTAAACGACATATTCTCGCTATAGCGCGTCCAATTCGGCTGATCTAAATCAACAGGTAGGACGTAATTGCTATAAGTTGACGCAATATTGTCCTCGTAGTACTTGTCAATCACTTTTTTAAGATTACTTTCTCCATAACCAGTCGCTGTTGTTGCATCATGGAAATATGAATTCTTTCCTGTGGTATCAAACTGCACCATAACATCGCCATCACAAGTTTCTTGGTCGGTTAAGGCTTGTTCTTTGATGATGAGTGCTTGATTGCCATTACTAGAGTCTGCCATATCTGCTTTTAGAACACGCCACCAGCTATTAGAAAGCCAAACCCTATCAAATTGTGTACCAAGCGTCCCATCGTCATGGCCTCCTAACTCTACAATCGGTAAGCCCCATTTCGCATAGAGCGTGATATTTGATGTAATTGGTGTGTCAAAATCGAAAGGCGTTGTCAATGATTCATCTATATACCAATTTTTAAAAGTAAAATCATGAGCTGGTGCATCATTAGCATCAGTGACATTTTTTATCGTATCATCTAATGACGGATTTTCTGGATCAGATGGTTTTGCAACCGTGTTACCATAGGTCACTGTTGCTGATGGTACAGCATCGCCACCCTTACTATCAAATATTACCGTATAGGTAACATTCCATTTAGCATAAAGCGTAACGTCTTTAGCTGGCATTT
>NZ_JXJT01000030.1 GCF_002441885.1 Pseudolactococcus chungangensis CAU 28 = DSM 22330
GTGTCGCAGGTTCGAATCCTGTCTTCCCGATTGATGGTTAAACATCATTATTACACTTAGGCGGTGTAGCTCAGCTGGCTAGAGCGTCCGGTTCATACCCGGGAGGTCGGGGGTTCGATCCCCTTCGCCGCTATTTTATTTTTTCAGTTGGACCTTTAGCTCAGCTGGTTAGAGCTCTCGGCTCATAACCGAGCGGTCGTTGGTTCGAGCCCAACAAGGTCCACTTTTTATGGAGGATTACCCAAGTCTGGCTGAAGGGAACGGTCTTGAAAACCGTCAGGCGTGTAAAAGCGTGCGTGGGTTCGAATCCCACATCCTCCTTTTGTTTATTTATATAAACTATTTTTGGCTCGGTAGCTCAATTGGTAGAGTTCGAAGCACTGCTTCAATTCTGCGGATGCGATTTGTGTTAGCAAATGTCCTTAATTGCTCTACCTCCACATAGTATCATTTGGCTCGGTAGCTCAGTTGGTAGAGCAATGGATTGAAGCTCCATGTGTCGGCGGTTCGATTCCGTCTCGCGCCATCGTATGTCTTAATAAATAAGACTTTGCGGGTGTAGTTTAATGGTAGAACCTTAGCCTTCCAAGCTAACTACGCGAGTTCGATTCTCGTCACCCGCTTTACCTTTTTTATTGTAAAGAATGGTTCTTAATGTATACACATTAGGACGCATAACTCATCTGGTTAGAGTGTTGAGTTTGTGATGATGTAGCAAAATTATCTAGTCGATGGTTTAGCTAAAATACCTCGTAGTTGTGGTATCAAACCTCTAGCAACCTGAGTATATAAATCATTTTATGTTTTTGTGTAAACTTAGGGCGCATAGCTCAGCTGGTTAGAGCGCACGCCTGATAAGCGTGAGGTCGGTGGTTCGAGTCCACTTGTGCCCATTTATTTGTTAGCTTATTTGAAAGATTTTAGCTTTCAAAATGTTTTGATAAATGATATAATAAAGAAGTTGGGGAAGTACTCAAGAGGCTCAAGAGGACGGTTTGCTAAATCGTTAGACTGGGAAACCGGTGCGCAGGTTCGAATCCTGTCTTCTCCGTCACATACGTCTATTGTTGAATAGACGTTTTTTTGACTATGTATTGGTGATTATCACCGTTTAATTGTGTCTGTTTAAGACGAGATTGGGGGTAGCATGGCGCTTCTTGACAAAGTTAAGATAGAAGAAATCAGATCTAGTGTCAACATTGTGGATGTGATTTCACAACATGTGCACTTATCTAAAGCTGGTACGAATTATCTCGGGTTATGTCCTTTTCATGGTGAAAAGACGCCAAGTTTTAATGTTAATTCTCAAAAACAGTTTTACCACTGTTTTGGTTGTGGGAAGTCAGGGGATGTTTTTAAATTTCTTGAAGATTACAAGGAGATACCATTTCGCGATGCAGTTAAAGAAGTCGCTGATATCGCTGGTATTCCTCTTGAAATAGATACACGCCCTGTAAAAGATAATCCAAATCAAGCGATTTATGATTTGCATACTCAAGCGGCACGGATTTACCACACGGTCTTAACAGCGACTGAAGAGGGCGCCAAGGCTCGAGAGTATCTCTTAAATCGTGGGATATCTGATGAAATCATTGAGAAATTCAATATTGGATTGAGTTTGTCAGATAATGATTTTCTATACCAGAGTGTCAAACAAAAATTTGAAGAATCTGTTTTAACAAATTCTGGCTTGATTACGTTCGCTGAGAATCGCATTTTTGACAGTTTTCGTGGCCGAATCATGTTTCCGCTTAATAATGAGCACGGTCAAGTCATCGCTTTCTCTGGGAGAATTTGGCGATCAGAGGACTTAGACAACAAAACATTAGCTAAGTATAAAAACTCAACGACCACACCAATTTTCAACAAATCTGAAGCGCTGTACAACCTTGACCGAGCGGGTAAAAGCATCAAAAAAACGCATGAAGTTTATTTGATGGAAGGCTTTATGGATGTTATTGCGGCTTATGAAAATGGCATCAGCAACGCAGTGGCAAGTATGGGAACGGCATTGACGGAGGGACATATACGCAAACTTCGGTCGTACGCTCATAAATTCGTTCTCGTTTATGATGGCGATAAGGCTGGGCAGAATGCCATTTACAAGGCTTTAAATTTACTATCTTCAGAAGATGTCGAAGTGGTTCGAATTCCTGATGGTCTAGACCCAGATGAGTACAATAAAGCTTATCCCGATGCGCTTGGCACTTTGATGACAACTGGTCGGATGGCACCAGTTGAGTTTTTGATGTCCCACTTAAGGCCAGCAAATTTGACCAATCTGCAAGCGCAATTAGATTTTATTGACTTAATTGGGCCTAAGATTGCTGCGATTGACTCTTTGACGGCTCAAGATGCCTATATAAAACGATTAGTTGAGATTTTACCGGATTTCGAGTATAATCAAGTAGAGTCTGCCGTTAATCAAAGACGAGAAAATGTGATTGACTCACAGACGATTTATGACGAATCGTTTATGTTTGATGATGGCATGGCACCTCCACCTGAGGAGGATGATGACGCATATGTCGACCCAACACTTGTAGCGCCTATTCCTGTAATGGGTGCTAAGAAATTGTCGCAGATTGAGTTATCTGAGTTACAATTACTACATCGGATGATTTATCATCCAAGTGTGATGGCACGTGTCGTTGCAGCAAATGATTTTCAATTTGTGCATCGGCGGTATCAAGATCTTTTTGAGGTCATGAAAGACTTAGAAGAGGTAGAGGAAACAAATCTGGTGGGACAGCTGACTGGCGAAGCCACAGAGACATTTTATGAAGTTTTATCAACAGTTAATGTGCCAGATGATATATCTGATCAAGAAATTGATGATTTATTAAAGAATTTCGTGAAGGCAGCTAATGGCACTCAATTGCAGGCGTTACAAGATCAACTCGTACAGGCTAAGCAAACGGGAAACAGTGCCTTAGAATTACAATTAACCTTGCAAATCATTGCTCAGAAACAACAAGATGGGGTATAAAATTGGTAGAAACAAAAAAAGATAATAAAAAAATCGGCTCAGCTTTTGATGTCGCGGTAGCAGAATTTATTCGCGACCATAAAAAGTTAGGTCAAGCTGTAGACGATGATATTACAGTTGAACTCATCACAGAATTTGAGTTAGATGCTGAAGGAATTGAGGCTTTACTGACAAAAATTCAGGATGCCGGTATTTCAATCGTTGATAAAAAAGGTGAACCGTCAGTAATGGCACTTGAATCGACAAAAGTCGATGAAAAGGAAGCCGAAGAAGAAGTAGAAGAAATCGTAACGAATGTCCGTATTGATGATCCAGTTCGGATGTACTTAAAAGAAATCGGCCGTTTCCCACTTTTGACATTTGATGAAGAAACACGTTTGGCTGAGGCAATTGTTGCGGGTGATGAAGAAGGTGAAATGGCTAAGCAAATGCTTGCTGAAGCCAATCTACGTCTCGTGGTATCCATTGCCAAACGTTATTCTGGTCGTGGGATGCAATTTCTTGATTTAATTCAAGAAGGTAATATGGGGCTTATGAAGGCCGTTGATAAATTTGACCATACCAAAGGCTTTAAGTTCTCGACTTATGCCACATGGTGGATTCGTCAAGCCATCACACGTGCCATTGCCGATCAGGCAAGGACGATTCGGATTCCAGTTCACATGGTTGAAACGATTAATAAATTAATCCGGATTCAACGCCAACTTTTACAAGATTTGGGTCGTGACCCGTCACCTGAGGAAATCGGTGCGGAAATGGATATTAAACCGGAACGTGTAAGAGAGATATTGAAGATTGCTCAGGAACCTGTATCGCTTGAAACACCCATCGGTGAAGAAGATGATTCACATTTGGGTGATTTCATCGAGGATGATGCGATTGAAAGTCCAATTGATTATACCAACCGTGTGATGTTGCGTGAACAGCTTGATGAAGTCATGGATACTTTGACTGACCGTGAAGAAAATGTTCTTAGAATGCGTTTTGGTTTAGATGATGGTCGTATGCACACACTTGAAGATGTTGGCAAGCAGTTCAAAGTGACGCGTGAACGGATTCGTCAAATTGAAGCCAAGGCTTTGAAAAAATTACGCCATCCAAGACGTAGTAAACAATTACGTGATTTTATGTAAGCAAAACAAAAGACGTCAACTGGCGTTTTTTTTGCTCTAAAATATGGGCGCCTCTAAAAACTGCTTTTGCTCCTGCGGTTACTCGTCGCAGAAGTGCTTTGATGATTTTTGAGTTAAATTTTTCTAGCGCTAGGCATTGCGACAAGGCTTGTGGCTGCGATTACTCGCCACAGAAAGCCCACCTGATACTGCAAGGTGCGGAGCAATAACGACGCGATAGGGAAATTTAACCAAAAGTGGCAAATCTGATTTTTTGGAGGTGTCCATATGATTTTAAGTGAGCATTTTTCTTGAAAATAGATTACAATAAGCATATAATAAGATTAAAGGTCAATATTGGTCAAACGATCATTTACCTTTTAAATCATAAAAAATCAAGGATTTTTCTCAATACTTTGAAGTCTTCTTTTACTTTTAAAACATTGGGAAATACTTGCAAACTGTAAAGGAGTTACCGCCTATGCTCTGTCAAAATTGTCAATTAAATGAAGCAACGATTCACCTCTACACAAATGTAAATGGTGTTAAAAAACAAAATGATCTCTGCCAGAACTGTTATCAAATCATGAAAGCTGGTGGTCCCACAAATCTTTTTGGTGGTGGTACCAATCAAGGTGCAACCAATCAATCAGATGCCAATTACAATCCCTTTGAGGATCTTTTTGGTACCTTAGGCGATAACTTGAATCGTCCTAATGGCCGTCCGGATAATGGCACACCGCCAACACAATCTGGTCGTGGTGGCAATGGTGGACAACCACCTCGTGGCCGTGGTGGGAATGCGCAACCTAAAGGTATGCTAGAAGACTTCGGGTTCAACGTGACTGAGAGCGCACGTAAAGGTGAGATTGACCCAGTCATTGGTCGAGATCAAGAAATTACACGTGTGATTGAAATTCTCAATCGCCGTACTAAAAATAATCCTGTTCTAATCGGTGAACCTGGTGTTGGTAAAACAGCTGTCGTTGAGGGATTAGCCCAAAAGATTGTTGATGGGGATGTCCCTCAAAAACTGCAAAATAAAGAAGTCATTCGACTGGATGTTGTAAGCCTTGTTCAAGGAACAGGCATCCGCGGACAATTTGAAGAACGCATGCAAAAACTGATGAAAGAAATTTCTGATCGTCAAGATGTGATTCTTTTTATCGATGAAATCCATGAAATTGTTGGGGCTGGTTCTGCTGGTGATGGCAACATGGATGCTGGTAACATTTTAAAACCAGCATTAGCTCGTGGTGAGTTGCAACTTGTTGGTGCAACGACCTTGAATGAATATCGTATCATTGAAAAAGATGCTGCCTTGGAACGTCGGATGCAACCTGTTAAGGTTAATGAACCATCTGTTGATGAAACAATTACTATTTTACGTGGCATTCAAAAACGTTATGAGGACTATCATCACGTGACATATACTGATGAAGCGATTGAGCAGGCAGCCGTCTTGTCTAATCGTTATATTCAAGATCGTTTCTTGCCTGACAAGGCTATTGACTTGTTAGATGAGTCTGGATCTAAGAAAAATCTGACCTTAAAATTCGTCGATCCTCAGGAAATTGCCAAACGGATTCAGTCTTCTGAAGATGCAAAAAATGAAGCGTTACGATCTGAAGACTTTGAAAAGGCTGCACATTTCCGTGATCAAATCGCTAAATTACGAGAATTATCCAACCAAGAAATGACTGATGAAGAAACACCTGTCATTACTGAAAAGGATATTGAAGCAATCATTGAAGAAAAAACGAAGATTCCTGTCGGTGATTTGAAGGAAAAAGAACAAACGCAGTTGATCAATCTGGCAGATGACCTGAAAGCTCACGTTATCGGTCAAGATGATGCCATTGATAAGATTTCTAAGGCAGTCCGTCGTAACCGTGTGGGGCTTGGTAAAGCTAATCGACCAATCGGTAGCTTTATGTTTGTTGGTCCAACTGGTGTTGGTAAAACAGAACTTGCTAAACAATTGGCACTAGAACTTTTTGGAAGTCAGGATAGCATGATCCGCTTTGACATGAGTGAATACATGGAAAAACACAGCGTGGCTAAATTGATTGGTGCGCCTCCTGGTTATGTTGGTTATGAAGAAGCAGGTCAATTGACTGAAAAAGTTCGTCGTAATCCTTACTCGCTGATTTTGCTAGATGAAATCGAAAAAGCACATCCTGATGTTATGCATATGTTTTTGCAAATATTGGATGATGGCCGTCTGACAGATGCACAAGGTCGAACGATCAGCTTTAAGGACACGATTATCATCATGACCTCCAACGCTGGTACTGGTAAAGCTGAGGCTAATGTCGGTTTCGGTGCAGCGCGTGAGGGCACGACAAATTCTGTCCTTGGTCAACTGGGGGATTTCTTCAGTCCTGAGTTTATGAACCGTTTTGATGGTATCATCGAATTCAAAGCTTTGAGTAAAGAAAACCTCCTCAAAATTGTCGATTTGATGTTAGCTGAAGTTAATGCCCAAATTGCACGCAATGACATTCATTTAGACGTGACTCAAGCTGTTAAAGAAAAATTGGTTGACATCGGCTATGATCCAAAAATGGGTGCGCGTCCACTACGTCGTACCATCCAAGATTATATCGAAGATGCCATCGCTGATTTTTATATCGAACATCCTGAACATAAAATGCTCACAGCAGATGTGATTGACAATCAAATTGTCATTGTCAATCAGTCTGATGAGGCAGTAACGGATGAAAAAATTACTGAAACAGCAGCAGATCCAGGTGATGCTGAAGTATAAGCAGATGAAAAAGAGCTAGACTAGCTCTTTTTTTGGTGAACTAAAAAACGTTCTAACAGTCAAAGTCTGTCAGAACGTTTTTGTCTTTATTCAATAATCAACATACCATCTTTTATCGCAAAAGGATCAGCTTCGTTGATGCGATCGTAGAACATGATGCCATTGGTGTGGTCAATCTCGTGTTGAACGACCATGGCATCATAGCCTTTAAGTTTGAGACGCTGTTTGTCGCCGTTTTTATCGATATAGTCGACTGTGACACGTGCATGACGGACGACGTAGCCAGGCACATCACGATCAACAGATAGGCAGCCTTCACCATCAGCAAGGGCTGCATCTTGAACGGAGTGTGCCACGATTTTAGCATTGTACATAATTGTGGCTAGGCTGTAAGCTTCATTAGCTTTTTCGGCAGCTTCTTCGCTTTCAAATTCTTTGGGAACGAGGCAAGCGATGATTTTTTTAGAGACATCGAGCTGTGGTGCAGCAAGGCCAACACCACCACGTAGGCCCATTTTTTCAGACATGACAGGGTCTTGCGAGTTACGTAAGAACTCCAACATTTTTTCGCCTAGGATAATATCTTCGTCAGAGAGTGGTAGTGTAACGTTGGCACCTACCGCGCGGAGCGTCGGATTGCCTTCACGGATGATATCGTCCATGTCGATTAAATGGCTAGCTTTGATTAATTTTTCTTGTATTGACATGATAACCTCTTTTTAATGGATTCACATTCATTATACCACAAAATAGGGGTCAAAAATGGTAAAATTGACCTATGATAGAAAAAGATACGTCAAGAAAATTCGAGTTAATTTCAAAGTATGAGCCGTCTGGTGACCAGCCAACAGCGATTGAGGCCTTGTGTGAGGGTATCGAAAATGGTGAGAAAGCGCAAATCTTGCTGGGGGCAACGGGAACTGGGAAGACCTATACCATGAGTCAGGTGATTGCGCGTGAAAACAAGCCAACGCTTGTCATCGCCCACAACAAAACCCTTGCCGGTCAGCTCTACGGCGAGTTCAAGGAGTTTTTTCCTAATAATGCGGTTGAGTATTTCGTGTCTTACTACGATTATTACCAGCCAGAGGCTTATGTGCCGAGTTCTGATACCTATATCGAAAAAGACAGCTCGGTCAATGATGAGATTGATAAGCTCCGCCATAGTGCGACGAGCTCGCTTTTAGAACGCAATGATGTCATTGTCGTGGCATCGGTCAGCTGTATTTACGGCTTGGGGAATCCCAAGGAATACGCTGATAATGTGGTCAGCCTGCGGCCGGGACTTGAAATCACACGAGATCACTTGCTCAATAGTTTGGTAGATATTCAGTTTGAGCGCAATGACATTGACTTCCAGCGTGGTAAATTCCGCGTGCGTGGCGATGTCGTCGAAATTTTCCCAGCTTCTCGGGATGAGAATGCCTTTCGTGTTGAATTTTTCGGCGATGAAATCGAGAGAATTCGTGAGATTGAAGCCTTGACCGGTCACGTCTTGGGCGAAGTGGAGCATTTGGCGATTTTCCCCGCCACTCACTTTGTGACCAATGATGACCACATGGAAGAGTCGATTGCTAAAATTGAAGCCGAATTAGAAACACAACTCAAAAAATTTAACGAGGAAGGTAAGTTATTAGAAGCACAGCGTTTGGAGCAGCGGACTAACTATGACATCGAAATGTTGCGTGAGATGGGCTATACCAACGGTGTCGAAAACTATTCTCGACATATGGACGGGCGCAGTGAAGGCGAGCCACCTTACACCTTGCTAGACTTTTTCCCAGATGATTTCTTAATCATGATTGATGAAAGTCACATGACCATGGGGCAAATCAAGGGGATGTATAATGGTGACCGATCGCGTAAAGAAATGCTAGTTAATTACGGTTTTCGTTTACCAAGTGCACTTGACAATCGACCACTCAGACGAGAAGAATTTGAAAGCCATGTGCATCAGATTGTCTATGTTTCTGCAACGCCTGGGGACTATGAATTGGAGCAGACGGATACGATTGTCGAACAGATCATTCGCCCGACTGGTCTACTTGACCCAATCGTAGAGGTTCGCCCCATCATGGGTCAGATTGATGATCTCCTAGGCGAGATTAATCTGCGCGCCGAGCGCAACGAACGGACCTTTGTCACGACCATGACCAAGAAAATGGCTGAGGATTTGAGCGACTACCTCAAAGAAATGGGTGTCAAGGTCAAATACATGCACTCGGATATTAAAACGCTTGAGCGGACGGAGATTCTGCGTGACTTGCGGCTGGGCGTGTTTGATGTGCTGGTCGGGATTAATCTCTTGCGTGAGGGGATTGATGTGCCTGAGGTGTCCTTGGTGGCGATTTTGGATGCTGATAAGGAAGGGTTCTTGCGCAATGCGCGTGGCTTGATTCAGACGATTGGTCGCGCGGCGCGAAACTCGGAAGGGCGCGTGATTATGTATGCCGATAAGATGACGGAGTCGATGCGAATCGCAATTGATGAGACTGCCCGCCGTCGCGAGACGCAAATGGCATATAATACAGCGCATGGGATCACACCGACGACGATTATCAAGGAAATTCGCGATAAGATTGGCTTGACCAAGGTTGCAGATGACGGACAAGTGGTAGAAGTAGATTATGAAACCATGAACCGAAAGGAACGTAAAGCAGCAGTTAAAACGCTGACTGAGCAGATGAATGAAGCGGCTGGTAACTTAGATTATGAGCTTGCGGCGCAAATTCGGGATACGATTTTGGAGATTAAGGCGATTGACTAAAGCAGCAAGTTGCTTGACGGATAGAAATTCTTGACATATTTCGAAAGCAATGTATAATTATACTGACAAATAATGTATATGCAGAAAAGAGAACACATGAACTTGAAAAAATTAGCTTTAGGCCTTGTTGCTTTGACATCAATCGTGACTTTGGCGGCCTGTGGGTCATCATCATCAAAAGATACATTGTCTAAAATTAAAGATAAAGGCACTTTGACTGTTGCCTTGAGTCCTGACTATGCCCCTTTTGAGTTTCAAATGTTAAAAGATGGCAAAAATGAAATTGTCGGTTCAGATGTTGATTTGGCTAATGAAATCGGTAAAGCATTGGGTGTGAAAGTTAAAATTCAAGCAATGGATTTTAATAATGTGCTAGCGAGTGTAACAAGTGGTAAAGCAGATATTGCGATTTCTGGTATTTCGGCTGACCCTGACCGAGCTAAATCATATGATTTTTCAGATAGCTACTACACAGCTAATAATGTTATTGTTGTCAAAAAAGAACACCATGATAAATATGCCACAATTGCAGATTTTAAAGACAAGAAAGTTGCGGCTCAAAAAGGATCAGTTCAAGAAAAAGTGGCAACGAATCAAGTTAAGGGTGCCTCACTGGTTTCCTTGATTAAAACTGGTCAAGCTATTAATGAGTTGAAAAATGGAACAGTTGAGGGTGTCGTTTTAGAGGAACCTATTGCGAAGTCTTATATCTCTGCCAATTCTGATTTGGCTTTATCTGGCGTAAAACTTGATTCATCAGATACTGACAGCTATTGTGTTGCGATGCCTAAAAAATCTGATAAACTGAAAAAAGAAATTGATTTGGTTATCAAAAAATTGAAAGCGACAGATGCGATCAGTCAATCTGTTGAGAAAAATTTTAAACTTGCACAGAGTGCAAAATAAATTGATAAAGTCATTCTTTCTACATACGGTAAGTCTGTAGGGAGATTTTTTATGACATATGAACAAAAAAATGAAAAAATATGCAAAAAGCTTGACTTATTATTAAAATATTGTATAATTATACTATAAACTAATAAATATGCAGAAAAGAGATAACTGATGAAGATGAAAAAAATGATTTTAGGTATTGTTGCTGCGACGGCTGTACTTACTTTGGCAGCTTGTGGTTCTGATAAAAAGGCTGAGCCAAATCACTACGTAGACCAAATTAAGGATAAAGGGACTTTAACAGTCGCCTTGAATCCAGAGTTTGCTCCTTTTGAATTTCAAGTGATTAAAGACGGAAAAAATACAATTGTAGGTTCTGACATTGATTTAGCTAATGAAATTGGTAAGGCATTAGGAGTGAAGGTCAAGTTCCAAGCGATGGACTTTAATAATGTACTTGCATCAGTCGAATCTGGTAAGGCTGACATAGCCATTTCGGGGATTTCAGCAACACCTGATCGTCAAAAGGCATATGACTTCTCAACGTCCTATTATACAGCGCAAAATGTGATGATCGTTCAAAAGTCTCAAGCAGACGCTTATCAAAATTTAGCAGCATTTGACGGTAAGAAAGTAGCTGCGCAAAAAGGAACAGTTCAGGAAAATATTGTGAAAGATCAAGTCAAGGGGGCTAATTTGGTCAGCTTGACTAAGAATGGTCAGATGATTAATGAGCTCAAAAATGGTACGGTTTCAGGCGTTGTTTTTGAAGAACCAATTGCCAAAGCTTACGTGGCAGCAAATCCTGATTTAGCGATTGTCACAAATATTAAATTTGATTCATCAAAATCGGATAGTTATGCGATTGCGATGCCTAAGGATTCAGGTAATCTGAAAAAAGAAATTGACAAAGTGATTACACAACTTAAAGCAGATGGTAAAATTGAAGAATTTGTCAAAACTAATTTTGAATTATCTCAAGCAGCAGCTAAATAAATAGACTTATACTTGAATGCGTATATGACTCGAACTATCATTTATCCATAAAAACACGAACAATCCCTGAAAATTTCTATGAAATAAGGGATTTTTGTGTATAAATTTTCACAATATGATATAATAGTATTAATATTTAGTTAATTCTAAATATTAAGGCGAGTTTAATTCTGAATTCGTCGGCAAAATAAATCGGAGGTTTCTACCAAATGACAGTTTACAATTTTTCAGCAGGACCAGCTGTCTTGCCAAAACCAGTGCTTAAACAAGCACAAAAAGAAATGCTAGATTACCGCGGAAGTGGTATGAGTGTTATGGAACTGTCTCATCGCTCCTCCGAGTTTGATGAAATTATCAAAGCTGCTGAATTACGCTTGCGTGACTTGATGGCGATTCCAGATAATTATAAAGTCCTTTTCTTACAGGGCGGTGCATCATTACAATTCTCTATGATCCCACTAAATTTGGCTCAGAAAAAGAAAAAAGCCTATTATATCGTGGGTGGTTCATGGGGTAAAAAAGCTTATACAGAGGCTGTTAAGTTATCTAAGACAATTGATTTCCAACCGGAACTTTTAGCGTCTTCAGAAGCAACAGTTTATAATCATATTCCGACTTTCGACGCAGCAACGATTGATCCAGATGCAGCTTATGTACATTTGACGACCAATAATACGATTGAAGGGACGACGATTTATGACTTGCCAGATACTAATGGTGTGCCGATCGTTGCGGATATGAGTTCAAATATTTTGGCAGTTCGTTACAATGTTGCTGACTTTGGCTTGATTTATGCCGGTGCACAAAAGAATATTGGACCTGCTGGCGTAACCCTTGTCATCGTTCGCGAAGATTTGCTTAATGATGAGCCAGTTCTTTCTTCAATGTTGGACTATCGCATCCAAGCGGATAACAACTCACTCTACAATACCCCTCCAACTTATGGCATCTACATGGCACGTCTTGTGTTTGATTACGTGGCAAGCTTGGGAGGTGTTGACGCCATGCAAGCTAAAAACATCGAAAAAGCCAACTTGCTTTATGACTTTATCGATCAGTCTGAGTTTTACTCAAATCCCGTTGAAATAAAGGCAGACCGTAGCATCTGTAATATTCCATTTGTGACCCCAACGGATGACTTGGACAAGTTGTTTAACAAAGAAGCACTTGAACATGATTTCAAAAACATCAAAGGTCACCGCTCAGTTGGGGGGATGCGTGCGTCGATCTATAACGCATTTCCACTTGAAGGGGTACAAGAATTGGTAGCCTTTATGAAAGCATTTGAGGCTAGAAATTTATCTTGAGTTTATTTACCGTTTAGCGTTTGATTGCGTCACTCGTTCAAATATATACTCGTTTAACCAAAAAAGCACTACACTTTTTTAGTTAAACGAGTATGAAATCAAAATGCAAGACTTTGAGATAGTTTTAGTCGAATCAAGAAAAGCAGCCACAAACGTATAGGTATACGATAAGTCTGAATGACGAAGAGTTGGCTGAGACTAGTCAAAAACTGTTTTGATTTTGTGCTTGAATGAGTATAATAGGGCGCATGGTTCAGTTAAAATAGAAAGCAAGTAGATGACAACATTTTCAGTAAAAACTTATAATAATATCAATAAAATCGGTCTTCGTGAACTTGGTAATGCCTTCCAAATTGATGGGGATCACAAAGAAAATCCGGATGCTTATATTGTCCGTTCTGAAAATTTACATGGCACTGAATTTCCAGAAAATCTTAAAGCTATCGCTCGTGCAGGTGCTGGTACTAATAACATTCCAATCGAAGAAGCAACTGACAAAGGAATTGTGGTGTTTAATACGCCGGGTGCTAATGCCAATGCCGTGAAAGAAGCCGTGATTGCTTCAACACTTTTGAGTGCGCGTGATTATATCGCAGCTAATGAATGGGTTAATACCTTAACTGGTGAAGATGTGCCTAAGCAAGTCGAAGCAGGTAAGAAACAATTCGCAGGTTCTGAAATTACAGGCAAAAATTTTGGTGTGATCGGTCTTGGCGCAATTGGTGCTCGTATCGCAAATGATGCTTATCGTTTGGGGATGCACGTTTATGGCTATGATCCTTATGTGTCGATTGAGACAGCTTGGAATATTTCAAGTCACGTCCGTCGTGTCAACGACATCAAAGATATTTTCAGAAACTGTGATTACATCACGATTCACGTGCCTTTGACTGAAGAAACCAAAGCGACTTTCAACCGTGAAGCCTTTGATGTTATGGGTAAAGACGTGACGATTATCAACTTTGCGCGTGGTGAGCTGATGGATAATGAAGCCTTGTTTGATGCGATTGAAACAGGTGTTGTCAAACGCTATATCACAGACTTCGGAACAGAGGAACTGCTTAATAAAGAAAAAATCACAGTTTTACCTCACGTGGGTGGCTCTACTGAGGAGGCTGAGCTTAATTGTGCGATTATGGCAGGACAAACGATTCGTCGGTTCATGGAAACTGGAGAAATCATCAATTCTGTTAACTTTCCGAATGTGAAACAAGCAATGACATCACCTTTCCGGATTACATTAATTAACAATAATGTGCCCAATATCGTCGCGCGTATTTCGACACGTGTATCAGAGGCAGGCATCAATATTTCGAATATCATCAACCGTTCTAAAGACCATCATGCCTATACTTTGCTTGATTTGGAAGAATCAGATGAAGAAAAAGTGCGGGCACTTGCTGCTGAATTTGATAGCTCAGAAAATATCGTGAGAGTTAGGATTATCAAAAAATCATGACAACATTTTACTGGTATCCAAAATGTTCGACCTGTCAAAGAGCGCATAAAGAATTAGACGCACTTGGTGTGTCGGTTCAAGAAATTGACTTGAAAACGACCCCACCTAAGGCAGAGCTCATCTTGTCATGGCTCGAAACATCAGGGTTTGATAAAAAGAAATTTTTCAATACATCTGGCATTCGTTATCGAGAGCTTGGTTTGAAAGATAAGATTGCAGACCTCTCACTTGAAGCGGCAGCAGATCTATTAGCTTCTGATGGGATGTTGATTAAACGGCCAATCTTGCTAGACGAAGATGGCAAGATTTTACAAATTGGTTATCGTACTGACTATGAAACTTTACTGACTTAAATATAAAAAAGTCTGATCATTTCGAAGTGTATTCCGAAAATGATTTTCCAGACAGTGTGGGACAATTTTTCTGTAAAACAAGTAACTTATTTATTGAGTTGCTTGTTTTTTTTATTTCATTAAAAAATTATGATATGATTTTGTAAAATTCGGAAAATGTTGTATAATAAAGTTATTAATAAATAATTTGAATTAAATGGTTTATTTTTATGTAATTTATCATAAAAAATAATTAAGTTAAGAAATAAAGTAAAAACTTGACAGAAAAGGAGGACAAGCCTATGCTTAAGAGCAGAGCAGAGCAGAGCAGAGCAGAGCAGAGCAGAGCATTATGCCTTAGTTTCGTCATGCTATTTTTTCAACGATACATCATAACTGAACCCTGTTAGGGGGAGACTTTTAGTCTGCACTTAACAGGGTTCAGTTTTTGTTTCGTTAATTAGTAATTCATTAGATCTATTTGATTAGATTAGAGGGAGAATGATGATGACCAGAACACTTAAAAAACTCAGTGTGCTGATTTTGGCACTCGGGATGATTTTTATACTGAGTTTTCCAAGCATCGCACATGCCGCAGACACAGGAGGTTCAGATCATTTTGAACTGACCGTCGTCGAAAACAAAGACAGCAAGTCAGGTGCTGAAATCGCCGACTTGACGATTAAAAATATCAGTGGTAAAACGGGCACCAATGTGACCTTTGAGGCTGATTTACCCACGATTTTCCACGATAAGGACCTGAAAAAAGTCACGGTTAACGTTGGCACGCTAAAAGCGGGTGACGCGAAAACGTATCAAGTCAGTCGAAAAACTGACGGCACGGTCACCACAACGCCATTGCCAACGACAGGTACTACCAACACGGCAACAAAAACTAGCACATCATTGCCGTCAACTGGTGAAAAAATGACCCCAGTTTTGATGGTGCTTGGTCTGAGCGTATTAGCAGCAGTGCTTATTATCGCTATCAAACATCGTAAAGCCGCTAAAAATGTATTGGCATTAGTCTTGCTTATCGCAGGACTGGGCAGTGCTGCCACTGTCAATGCGGCAGAAAAGACCTATCATCATCGTGATGAAGTACGCAATCATGCAGTCGAATTAGGGGGGACAACCTATGTGTTCCACTTAGCCGCTGAGGGCGATTTCGAAAACGATGCAACACCACCTGTCACGCCAACACCTGTCACTTACAAGATGACATTCGATAGCAACGGCGGTTCAGCCGTCACACCAGTAACAGATATTGCGGAGGGTGCAACAGTCACTGAACCAAGCGCCCCAAGCAAAACAGGTTATACTTTTGATGGTTGGTACGAACAGTCAGATTTTTCAGAAACAGCTTGGAATT
>NZ_JXJT01000031.1 GCF_002441885.1 Pseudolactococcus chungangensis CAU 28 = DSM 22330
TTAATTGGTAGTTATTAGAGGTGCCCTTTATTTTAAATTCATAAAAACATGACAGTTTTAAAATATGTTAAAATAGGGTTAATCTCATCAAGAAAAGGAGTTAGAAACAGTTGCGAAAATATATGATCTACCTCAGCAATTTATTGGTCACATTTATCCTGAGTTATGCGACGATTACTTGGCTGATTATGCCCGTTCTCACTCGCTATCAAAGCCTGGCTAGGTTGATTAACCACTTTGACTATACCGCATTAACTTTAATACTCTTATTAACGCTGATCGTCTGGTTGTTTGGCATCCAGTATCACCTCAAACGATTTTCAGTTATTTATCTCTATCTGGCCTTCAGTGTGTATGCATTACTGCTATTCATGGTGCTCTTTACTAAAACATCGGATTTTCAAGCGATATCACTGAACCCTTTTGATTTTATCAAAGCGGATACCAGAACGATCCAAGAAGCTATCTTGAATATCCTCTATTTTATTCCATTAGGTGGCCTTTACGGCATCAATACTGATTTCAAACAGTTTGTCATTGTCAGCTTGGTCACACTTTTAGGGATTGAAACCATTCAGTTTGTTTTCTATCTGGGCACATTTGCCATCAGTGATATTCTCTTGAATTTTTTGGGGTGTTTGATTGGGTTTTATTGTTGTTGGGAGATTAAAAAAAAAGCTAGGTTAGTTCCATGATGAACGCTAGCTTTTTTCTGTGATTAAACATTAAAAATTCTAATTAAAACTACTTGTCACAGGATTTGCTTTTTATACCTTTACTTTCTTAACCCTATTTTCTCTGTCAATATTTTCAACAGAAAAGTTATTCGAAATTTTAGTTGCTGGTACTCCTCCCCATGTTGTATATGATTCTTCAATTGACTTCACAACAACAGCACCGGCACCAATCGTGACATGATCGGCAATCATAATACCCCCTAGAATTTTACTACCTACAGTCATTTCTACATTGTTTCCAATAATCGGTATCCTATTTTTGGCTTGCCCAACAATACAACCAGCAGAAATCGAAAAATTTTCTCCAATCACAACTTTAGGATTTATTATAATGCTTTGTAAATGCCAAATAACAAGCCCTTTTCCAATAACATTTAACGGTATTTCGACTAAATACTTATCAGATAGCTTTTTAAATGTGTAAAAGTGATAGTAGTATAAAATTCGATTTAGTATATGATGATTCTTTATATTATTATAGTATTCCGTTTTCCTCAACTTGATTTGAAATTTCCAAATCTTATCCCCTAAAAATTTTGGACGTCTTCTATTAATATTTAAAGCAGCTTTATCTGCTATTAGATAATCATTTAAAAGTTGGTGAGATTTAATCAATTTATGCTCAAAGGGCTGTACCATTCCAACTACCTTTTCCTTTCATGTTATTTAAATTTACGTATCTTGCTTAGACGTACTATATTTTTATCGATATACCGAAATGAATGTTGCTGCAGCTTTAAAATTTTATCTTGAACATGATTATAGTCTATACTGAATAACTCTTCAGAACGCGCCACAATTTCTGAATATGGCACATCTTGCGATGTTAAGTCTAGTTGTTCTAACAAATATGAGGCTCTATCATCAGCGGCATCAATTCCTGGTTTTCTCAAATAAAAAAATGGTTTTTGAAAAATTGCTGAAAATACAGTTCCATGAAATGATGTTGTAACGGATACCTCACAATGGTTGATTAAATTAATGAAAGCTTTTGGCCCACCATGTGGCGAAATTTTAAACCCATATTTTCTCAACATTTTGAGATGATATTTTTTTGCATCTAAACAGTAAACAGGTAAACCAAGCTTTTCACCTAATTCTTTTACTTTCATATTCATGTCATGTTCATATTTAAACCCATAATAATAAATATATCTACCCTCGATCAAAGGTTGGTCATCAAAAGAGTCTAAGTAATCTTTTTTATCTAACAAGAGAGTCGGGTCAGCTACAATATCAACTTCTTCCTTTGTCAATTGGGAAATCCAAGTTTGACTATTTCGCTCTCGTACTGAAATGGCTTCAAAATCTTCTAAATACTTCTTGTAAAGATTAATTTTATCTGTTTTACTCAATAAATTTGTACCACCTAGACTACAAGCATAGGCTACTTTCGGTAGTTCATCAGCAAAGGGCAAAAAATATATTTCATCAAAATCATATGCATCTGTATTCCAAACTTGATCTGAACCAGTGACCAAAAGCGAATACTTATCAACTGGTATGATATCCCCATCGTGTAAGTCAACATTTGAACTCATTAAATTTTCTTTAAAAAAAGCTTCAAAATCTTCAAAATGTTGTTTAATTAATATCTTGTTTTTCCAAACAATTAAATTCTTTACAACGTTCTTAAGAGAATTTGGTTTTGAATATAAGGCATACATTTCCCTTTGTGCCTGATTAGAGTAATTAATAAATTCATTATCGAGATGATATTTTTTCAATAATATTTGTTGCAAAGCAAAACTCTGTAGTAACGAACCGTAGTTATGCGTTCTGCTAAATGTTGTTATTCCTATTTTCAACATAATATATACTATCCTCTTTATATTTTTTTTCTTAAAAATTTAATCATATCAACTATTGGGTTAGCCTTTAGAATAAAGGTAGCTGCCATATAGACAATTAGTCCCACCGTCATTTGTATTAAAGTGGTTACAGGCGATGAACGCATACTAGATGAAAATAACTCAATAATTATCAGCATTACTAAACCTGAAACAAAATATTTGAGAATTTGATGGATGGAAAATCTAAAAGTTGTTTTTTTCATCAATTCAGAGACTCTTATACCAGTGACCATTAATTCCGAAATCAGTGTTGCTATAACAGCACCCCAAATACCAATTTGGGGGATAAGCAATATATTTATTACAACACCTAAAAATGCACCTAGGATAACTGAAAAATTGTACTGTTTAATTTGTTTCATTGGAATCAAATACTGCCGCATAATTGCTGTTCCTAATGGAATAATAATGACTAACGGTGCAAAGAAAGGCACAATTTTCTCAATATAGCTAAACTTTTCACCGAAGAACCAACCAATTAACTTTTGATTTGTTGCTAATATCCCAAACATAGCAGGTATTGTTACAAAAATTTCCAAATGAATGACTTTCGTCAATAATTCAATCATTTCATCTTCTTTTTTATTAGCCTGTAAATGACTCATTTTTGGCATTAAAACCGTGTCCAATGATCCCATCAATGCCACCACAATGATAACAAGCTGTAAAGAATTTGTATAATAGCCGACAGCCGTTATCGTTGCTAGCACTCCCAATAATGTCTTATTCAAATTTGTGTAAAGCGTCACAGCTAACTTGCCTATAAAATAGCTAAGTGCCGGTAAAAAATGGGCAAATACTTCTCTTAATCTAACTCGAATAAAGAAAATTTTATTTCGTATAAAAAACCATAAAATTAATTGAGATAATAGAATATTCGATGATTGGATTAATATATATTTCCCTAAATCTGACTTATCATGTATAAGTGTCACAATTAACAAAAAACCGATCAATTTAACAATACCATTGGCAGTCGTAATCATCTTGAATTCTTCAATCCCACTATAAAACCATGTGATATCAAGCATATATCCAAATACTGCCAAAGAAAGAATCAAATAATAGTTTGAGTACTTAAGATATGAAGTAATAATAAAAAATAAAGTTAAGACTGCTGTCGAGATCACAAAGTTAAAAATTTGAAGTTCCCAAAATTTTTGACTTAATTTTTGTTTTGATTCCCTGACTTGCGCTATTTCACGAACGCCATAATTTGCTAAACCAAGACCGATAAACAAGATAAAATAGTTCGTAATTGAATAAACGTAATTAAATGTTCCTACACCAGTAGGCCCCAGTGTGTCAGAAATTATGGGAATCGTGATAATCGGTAAAATGATTAAAAGTACTTGATAAATACTTTGATAGATAAAATTTTCAAAAACTTTTTTCATTTAACTTTGTCTTTCTGAAATCAAAGCTAACAAGTTGTTTGCTAGCGCACAATTGTCTGTTTGATCTAATTTTCTAACGAATAAAAAATCATCGAGTAATGATAATTCTTTTACATCGGAATTTTTAAATGTATAGGGCTCGCCTCTATCCCAATCAACATACCTTAAATTTGATTTATATTCTGATATTTTAAATGTATGGTATAAATTCGAATTAATAAATAAGGTTTGTTTATATAGCTCGTCAACAAATATGCCACTATGATAATTTCTATATATATCACCATTGTAATAACTGTTCATTAAGATTTCCACAAAACGTTGACTGACAGAGCACCAATTTTGTCCTTTTTGAAATTTAGAGTAGTCACTATGCTTAGTCCTATCGACTAATAGAACTGTTTGGACTATTTCAAATAGTCTACTAATCCTACTAAAATTTTTTCGTCCTAGTTTTGAAGAAGAGACTATGGGATGAAAAAATTTAATTCGATTTAAAAAGCAATCATCAACTTCTGGGAGAATACCACTGTCACTTGTCTTCCCTTCAAGAACAGCAAAATCAAGGAATTCATGAGGGTAGCTACTTTCAAAATAGTTATAGATGCTACTTGCTGATTTTAATAAAAAATCATTTCCTGATAACAAGTGATAGTATCGATAATCTTCTTTGGCTTGATAGGCTAACTCAAATAACGCAATTTCCACTTCTACTTGTTCGTAGGTGCCCCAATTTGACGTTCTTCTTTGCATAAAATATAGATTCGAGTGAGAACAAGTATTTTTCAGCTCAGAAAAATCCAAATCTCCAGCATTCAAATCAATATGGATATAGATATCATGATGTTCGAAATCTATGGCTTTTAATAATATCTTTAACAGATCAAAATTATTGTGAGCCATTATCAAATAAGCATGTTTCAATTTATATACTCCTAATTTAGCAACATTAATATTTTCAGATGTTGACACAAAAAAAATTTTAATTTCATTTTTAAAGTTGAGTCTTTTGTTGTACACTTTGTTTTCAAAAGCACTAGAATCTGCCTATAATCGCTACTAATGCCAATATTTTTTTTCTGCGTCTCATCTTTTAGTATATTTAGAATGCCATCGTAACAAATATTGATTAATCTTTCATTCAATATCGAATCCGTGTCAACTTCATACTTTTTCAAAAAATGTTCTAGATAGTCATGGACATACAATTGATCATTTAGTTTATTTTCATCATAACGGTTCATCGCTGAAGTTGGTCTATCAAATAGATAGTTATAATATGCTTTGCTATTTAGATAAATGTTAGAGCATTTATCTAAATATTGTGTTACAAAGACAAAATCCTCTCCGTACCTCATATGACAATCAAACTGAAGATTGTGATAATCAATGATTTCCTTCTTAAACAGCTTATTAAACGGTGGAAAAATAAGCTCTTTTCGAACCAGTTCTTCTAAGACTGTGTTGAGCTGTTTTGATTGAATAACTTGAGATGAATTTATAGTTTTTGTAAATATTTTGGTATTTTTCAAAAAAACTCGATTAAAGCCAAAAACAACTAAATCAACCTGATATTTTATCAATAGATTAAGATTATCTTGTAATAGTGATGCATCAATCGTATCGTCAGAATCAAGGAAGAGAATATATTCTCCCTTCGCGTATTTCAATCCAGTGTTTCTCGTACTAGAAACACCTTTATTCTCTTGATCAATAACTCGTAAACGCGAATCTTGTATTGCTATTTTATTTAAGATTTCTAAACTGTTATCCGTTGAACCATCGTTGATGGCTAACACTTCGAAAGTGGAATAAGTTTGCAAAAAGACACTATTTAAACAGTCTATTATATAATCAGATGCATTGTAAACTGGCACAATAATTGAAATCATTTTTTCCATCGGAGATCTCCCTGTGTTTTCTTTCGAACAAATAGATAAATCATCACAGTAATCAAAAAACTATTGCTAAAAAAGAATACAATTTCAAATATACCATAGACTAATAAAAATAGTGTAATCACACTCAATTTCCAATCTTTAGATATTGTCGGAACTAATTTTAGATAAAAAATCCCCGTCAATAAGCTGATTAATAGGCCTCTCCAATAAATTGAACTTAGATATATATTATCTAATGGCATATTCATAGGCATTATTTTTCCTAGTATTGTTGGCCTATAGTCTGTCAGATATTTCAACCAAAACATCGGTCTATGAGAAAGCGAGGTATCAATAAAATTACTACTTAAACCAAATTTATAACTAAGAAATAATGTTAGGATAATAGCAGCAATTGGAAACAGATATAGTAGTTTAGATAATAATTTAGCGCTAACTTCTTTCATAAAAATTGATAGAACTAAGAAAAGAGCAGTTAAAAGAAAGCCAGTTCTCGAATCAGTTTTTAGATAAAGAAAAAAAGCAATGGGTAACTCAACGGCTGTATAGGTCAGTAACATTTTTCGCGAGGAAGTCAAATAAAAGATACCTGTAAAAATGGGAATAAATCGCCTAAATACACTATTCACATGGTCAAAACCAAGACTATCTCTGTAAATAACTACGCCATCAACCATACGTGGGATTTCATTTCCCTTAACAACTCCAAAATAGTGTAATGCGATTGTCAAAACAAATAGTATGGCAGATGTAACTGTAAAGTCTCTAATAACTTTTTTTACATTATAATCTGTAAATGAATACGAAATAGCAATCATAATGGGTAAAATATAATCCTGTGTACTGAAAAAAACAACCGTCCATGCGCCTACTAGCAATAGACACAAAAGCAGAATAAAAGCTTTTATTTCCCTTTTATCAAACCAAAATTTTACCAAAAATATTAAAACTGCAACAAGCAGTAACGAATAAATTAATTTATAATTGACTACTTGCCACAAAATAAAATAGTCTAATACAATTGCTAAGACTAAGACTACTGTTCCAATATTTATCTTGAATTGATTTTTCATCTAAAGGATTCCCTAACAATAAGCTCTTGATATTTATTTTCCAGTAACCCAATAGCATTTTCAATATTGAAAATACTTTTTTGGATTAATTCACCATTTATTTTTCGATTAATTTGTCGATTACTAATCTCAATTAACGCCTCAACCCATTCTTTATTGTCTTTTTCTAACGACAGTTGAATATTTTGTTTTTTGCTGATATTGATTTCTTCTGTAATCGTATTCGAAAATACAATTGGCAATCCCGAAGCTTGCGCTTCTACCAAAGCTACGGGTAAACCCTCATAGAACGATGGCATGCAATAAACGTCGAACGCTTGGTAAAGTGCATGATTATCTGTCCGATATCCTAAAAAATTAACATTTCTTTCAATTCCTAACTCGATAACTTGTTGTTTAATCTTGTATTCTAAATCACCTGTTCCTGCTAATACTAATTTAGCATTTGGTATGTACTTTAAAAGATCATTAAATACTGATATCATGCGAAAATGATTTTTTTGATTGACAAATCTTCCAATATTCCCAATAACAAAATCAATATCTGAAATATTTAAAGATTCTCTAACTGAATTTCTGAGCTGTTCATCATATTCAAACTTTCCAGCATCTATCGCATTCGGAATAATCGTAAAATTATCATCACCAAACAACCACTCACCGGCTATGGTAGAACATGCCCATAAATCTGTCGCATATTTCTTCATCGGAAACTTAAGTATATCACCAATTACTTTTTGAATTTGGCTTGAAGTTTGATAGTGTGTATTATGTGAATGAATTATTCTTATTGGTATATTTTGTTTAGCAGCATTAAACATTAACTGAGCATTCTTACTTGATGCATGCATATGTAATATATCAAAATCCCCATGTTCATGAAAAAATTGTTTAATTAAGGCTGGATAACGAGAAAAATCACGTATCTTTTTCAACGTTATTCCTGGAATTTTATGAACAGGAATAGATTTTTCATTTAGCCAAAGTTCAAAACCTGTTTCGTCAGGGATATCTAACGAAAGAACTTCAATTTCAAATTTATCTCTATCAATTCTTTCGAAATAGTTTTGTAATATTGTTTGAATCCCACCTAATCCTAACGTATCTACAAAATATAAAATTCTCATATTTTCCCTCTTAAATTAATCTTTTATGCTTTCTTAACGTATTCTGTTTCAATTTGCTTTAACATCTGATCAATCGCAAACCTTTGCCTAAAATCTGCTTTAATCATTTGTGCATCCATTTTCGCTGCCTTATATAATTTTTCTTCGACAGATTTTGACCACTCTAAGTCGATCAAATAACCATTTTTGCCCTCTATCACAAGCTCACTATTGCCAACAACATTTGTCGCAAGAATCGGGACACCAGCTCGCATTGCTTCAATTGGTGCATAAGGTAAACCTTCATATTGGGAAGTCGTCAAGAAGATGTCATAGGCTATCACAATTGTTTCACTATCAGGACGCTCCCCAAGCAAATGAATATTTTTCTCTAGTCCATTTTGCTTAATAAATGACTGACAAATTCGCATAAGCTGACCATTACCTGCCCACACAAAATGCCAATTTGCGTTTTGTCTAATCATTTTTTGAGCAATTTCCATAAAAAACATAGGATTTTTCTGTTCCGACATTCTTGCATTATTACCAATGACAACAGCTGTATTTTCTAGTTCTAATTGAGCCCGAATCGTTTCTTTGCTTGGAAAATCAATTTCTGGCAAACCATTATAAATCACCTGAAACTTTTCAGTTTTATCTAGATTTACTTCAAGCGCAGCTTGCATTTCCCCCTTAGACACACAAAATGTCTGAGTTGTCGCAAATCGACTTAAAAATCTTTCAATCTGAATAAAAAGAAACTTTTTCTTACCACTAAATTCAGGTGCCAAAAACGAATAAGCATGTGGCGTATAAAATATTTTTTTAACACCTCGTCTTTTGGCAGCTAAACGACCAATAACTCCTGCTTTTGAACTGTGACAATGTACAATATCTGGTTTGATTTCTTTGATTTTTTTCGAAATAAATTGATAAGCAAGTACATCTTCTTTAGGGCTAATTTCTCTAATGAGGTGGTCACACGGAAACATTTTGCAATTTTTTTCCAAATGTGAGTAATCATTCCTAAATGATTCATCCAAAGTATGACTGCCATGAATAAAAAACAATTCTACTTTATCTTTATCCAAATTACTTAAAAGCTGAACAACATGCTTTCTTAGTCCACCACCCATAGACTCACTAATCAATACAATTCTTTTCTTATCCATCAACTCGCCCCATTAGGTCTAATCATCACCCAAACCGTTCGAAAAATGAGACTTATATCATATAAAAAGTTTTGCTCTCGAATATATTTCAAGTCAAGTTCAACCATCTCCTGAAAAGTACAGTTATTACGTTTACTCACCTGCCATAAACCGGTACAACCCGGTCTGACTTGCAAACGTTGCTTTTGATAATCCGTGTACTGCGCAACCTCCCTGGGCAATGGTGGACGGGGGCCAACTAAACTCATGTGTCCTTGTAAGACATTAAATAACTGCGGCAACTCATCAATGCTTGTCTTTCGGATAAACTTACCAATTTTGGTCACGCGCGGGTCATCTTTCATTTTAAACATGGCCCCATCAATCTCATTATGTATAAGTAATTTTTCAAGTTGAGCTTCTGCATCCATGTGCATTGAGCGTATTTTATACATCTTAAAGGTTTTACCATTTTTACCAACTCTGATTTGCGAAAACAGGAACGATCCATTCGGTTCCGATATTTTCATAGTCAGCCACAGAATCAAAAGAAAAGGTGATAGCAAAAGCAATCCCAAGAAACTTAATAAAATATCACCAATCCGCTTAATCAAGCCATTAATAATTTTTGGCTTATGACTTGTTAGCTCTGGACAAGTCATGACATCTGAAATTTCCTCTTTAACTAGTGACATCCCATTCCCCCTACTTGTCGTTCCCCAACGACATCCTAAAACACACTAACGTGTCAATTCCAACCGACTTCTCTCCGAAAACATTGCTGATAGTATTCCCAAAATCAGCAAGCCGACACCGATATAAATAAACATCCATAGAAAACTACGAATGTATGTGGTTAAGAACTCATACATCGCTTGATTTCTAATGTTAATATAATGAAAGACATCTTTGACTAGTAAGTAAGCAGGAATAATTATTCCCATTAAGCCACCTGCAATGAAGCTATAAGATAGAAAGCGGAGTAACCGATGTCTATAACCACGTAATGTTACTAACAAAAATACTGCAATTAAGGCACTTATTAATCCTGTCAGGAAAATCGAACCTGTTAGCATTGCCTTATAATTCATCAATTTCTGACCAAATTGTACCAAATACGGCAATTTAACATAACCCGTAAAAATATCAACGCCCTTATCAGCTAACGCTGCCACAGACTCCTTAGAATGAATTGGAACTTGCTTTTCATTAGCATGAGCCATTATTTTATCAATCATAGCCGTTTTCAACTCATCTGCTCCTGAAAACTGATAGGTGATCCCTGGCTTATAGATCGCTTTAAAATAATTGTTCACATTATCTTCAACGACTTGTACAGAAACGACATTTCCCAAAGCTTCTTTTGGCACATTACTGCCAAGACTATAACCACTGATATCTTTGTTAATGCTAGTGGTTAACTTTTGATAGTAATCCGTCTTTTTAGCAACCTTTTCCATGTGTTTCTCACTAAATAAAGTCAGTCTGATACTCAAAAGAATTAGAAATGCGAACAAGAAAATCGCCATAACGAACGATATGATCAACCGTGCCATCGTCTGAACGGGTCTATTGCGTTTAGACATTTTCCTTGTCTCCTTTAGTTGTTTTCATCAATAACCGGCCCCGTCACCTGCTTGCCAATGACGACAAAGCGTTGTGGCGAAAAACCAATCGCATCCAGTGGGTAACAAGTATACAAAAATGCACGGGACTCTTGATTCTGTGCTAGTTCTGTCATTACCATGGGGTCATCGGCTTGAATAATCTGAGTTGAAGTAACCTCATAAGTAAAGTCGCCATATGATGTTTTGATCTCAAATTTTTCTCCAACATTCAAATAAGAAATTTTCCCAAAAATCGGTCGATTGTGTCCACCAATAATAGTTGTCCCTTTTTCACCTGGAAATTTACTATTACCATACATTCCCGCACCCAGTGCTAAGATGTCACTAGAATCTCCGTAATATAAAGGGATATTGATATCGACCTGATTGACAATGACATCACCGTAACGTGATCCTTTTTCAGGATAAGTAATAGCGGAAGCTAATAGCTTCCCATCTGCTACTTTTTGATTTTGTCCATCACTTTTAGCCGTTAAATCAAGTGCTTGTTGTTTAAACTTAGGTTCGTCATTTAATAAAAGTAAAGAAGTAGCCGATGTCGCAAAATTAATCACAGGTTTTCCGACAATATAAATCATGACATAGCCTAATACCATAAAAATTAAAGGCACATAAAAATATGCACCAAATCTTCGCCATTTTTTCAAGCTTGCTTTTTATTTCTACTCATTACAATTGCTGCACCTGCTGCAACAATTAATAAGCTTGATAGTGCCACCAGACTTGAGGTATAATTAGCACCCGTATTCGCTAGGATAGTCTTGTTGGTTGAATCTGTCAACCACGCTTCAGATGAGAGTTGCTCAAGTGTAAATCCTGGCGTTAGTTTATCAATTTCAGCAGCTAAGGCCGCTACTTTTCCAGCAACATCACCTGGCAGAAGTTTCAACAAGCCATCTAGAGATGTCACATCACCAGTCTTCACGCCTGTTGACTTAACTAACGTCACAATTTCATTAATATTTTTGACAATGGTCGCAGCATTTTCATCAGAAATATCTACTGTTTTCATGTAATTATTAGCTTGAATGGTATGTCTAGGTGTTAAATGGTTGCCTGCAGCTTTTTCTGCGGCTGCAATCACTTGTTGTTCTCCAGCAGTTATAACGCTATTCTCTGCTGCAAATGCAGTTGTCCCCGTCACTAATGTTAGTCCTGCAACAATTGTAAGTAAGCTCGCTTTTGTTTTCATGTTATTTTATCCCTTTTTAGTTATCTTCAAAACCAACGACAGTTGACATAAGATTGTTGTCAACTGTTTGATTTTAGCCAACAGTAGTTGTATTACCCTCTAAAACGCCTTAAGCTAATATTATCACCATTAATAATATCTTTTGCAACACGGTCATAGTAGTCAATTTTACCTTCACCGTATTCTTTTTTAATGATTTCATAGGCTTCTGCTAGATAAAAGTTTCGACTGTCAACATTATGGGCGTCACTCCCTAGCATTTGGATCATACTATTTTTAACAAAATAGTGGGAAAGCTTCTGAATCTTTTTACCATAGGCACCGACAATTGAGGGTGCCGTCAACTGTGCAAGACAGCCCATCCTTAAATAATTTTCCAATAAGGCAGGATTCGATTGAAACAACTTATATCTTTCAGGATGCACAATTATCGGTGTAATCCCCCGATTTATTAATTGCCTAACCAGTTGATTCGTATAATCTGGAATACTCTCCGTTGGGAATTCCAGCATCAGATAACGATCCGACACGTCGGCAAATAAAATGTCATCCTGATCAATTTCGCTCATCAGATGCTCGAATATCCTGACTTCTTGTGCCTCATAAAGGATCAAAGGGATATTTCTTTTCGTCAATTCTACTTGTAAGTCCGCTACTTGAAGCAATACCTTACTTTTGGGATTCTCATACGAAGAATTATGATGCGGGGTGCATAAAATATGCGTAATCCCCTGACTAACTGCTTTTTTTGCCATTTTAATGCTGTCACTTAAATTATGTGCACCATCATCTATTCCTGGCAAAATATGACAATGTAAATCAATCATCTACTATCTCCATCATTAACAACACGCAATCACGCTAAAATCGCACAGAATTCTAGGATTTACTACCATAATAATAATAGTCATCCCTAGAAGCCTTAGTCCCATTGAAAACAACACCTAAGATATTGGCTTGTGCCATATCTAATAATTGTTTAGATAACATGATTTCTCGTTTATCCCTTTGCCGCTCACGAACGACTAAAATCGTCCCATCAGTTCGGCTTGCTAAGATTTGCGCATCTGTCACAGCGGTTAATGGTGGTGTATCAAAAATGACAAGATCAAAGTTCTGAGTCAATGTCTGCAAAATTTCTTGCATGCGCTCAGTCCCCAATAGTTCGGAAGGATTTGGTGGCACATGACCACTTGTTAAAACAAATAAGCCCTCGACCTTAGTTTTGCTAACGTAATTCTCGTAATTTGACGTTTTGTCTACCAATAAATTTGACAAGCCTTCATCTCTCGAAAGCGCCCAAGTCAAATCAGCGGTCGGTTTACGCAAATCCGCATCGACTAATAAAGTCTTTAAACCTGCATCTGCGAAGACAACTGCCAAATTATTAGCGACTGTTGATTTTCCTTCTTTAGGGCCAGCACTTGTGATGACCAAGGACTTTAAATCTTTATCGACCATTGAAAACCGAATATTCGATCGAATCGTCCTGCACTGTTCAGAAATAACACTTCTTTTATTGAACATGGTAATCAAAGAAACCGGATTCGGTTTATCATCTTTTTTGCCTTTATGAAAAATTCCCATTACATCTTCCCCCTTTCTCAAACTCACGACTAAAGTCTAGGACGCAGTCGTCTCTTATTGGCAACTCTTTCAACATCTTCTGTCTTCAGTTCAATTTGTTTTTCTACAATTGGATTAAATTTTTCTGCTGCTTCATTTTCTTTAGTTATCCTAGGTTCTGAACTGCTTTCAAACTCAAACGACTCACCCTGTTTTTGCAAAACATTCAAAAATATCGAACTTTGTAGTTCCTTGTTAGATAAAACTGAAATTTCCCCTAAAATCGGCAACTCTAACTCATTTTCGATAAATTTCGTATCTTTAACGGTTTTATCTAAGAACTCTAGAAGGAAAACAATCATAACTCCCAATATCAATCCGATAACTGCACCAATTAACAGATTTAATTGTTTATTGGGTGAAACGGGTGTCGTTTTCAATTTAGCTGGGCTTATAATTGAAACTTTATCAACTTTTAAAATTTCAACGGCTTTCTCTTTAAAAATCATAGCCGTTTTATTGGCAATTTCCATTGCTTCTTTTGCATTTATAGAGATGACCCTAATTGAAAACATTTGCGAATTTTGACTTTGGGTCACACTAATCATTTTATTTAGCTCATTAGACGTGTATTGAATACCATTCTCTTTTGCCAATTGTAATGATACTTGATCCAGAACAACATCAGATTTAATTAAATCTTTATAGGTATTCACCATCATCACATTACCAGTTAAGTCACTTTGTAAATTAGCATTCGTTAAAGTTTCTTGATTGGATTGAACGACTAGCTGTGTATCAGTTTCATATTTAGGTGTGATTAAAAAGAATGTCACGCCCGCTAATGCGACGACTCCTAAAATCATCATTGAAAATATGAGTAACATCCTTTTTTTTAATACTAATGTTATTTCTTGTAAACTAACGACTTCTTCCATTACTACCCCTGTAATTTAAATCCTAATTTTTTCTCACAACTCTAGATGTATGAATTAAATCAATAAATTATAATATTATCTGAATTATGATATTTCTTAAATTATACCATAACTATTTGAAAAATAACACCTAATTTTACAATTTTTTTCATTAATTATCTAACGATTAATTTTATATCTATTTTCATCTTCACTACCAGAGTAATCTAACTAATTTAATCATGCACTTCACGCATTATTGCCTTGCTCATATTAAATTAGGAAATAGTGGTTTTCAAATAATATCATGAGGTTTTTATAGATATAAAATAACAAGAATCACTAGACATATAACTCGAGGTCTATGACTATGATAAAATTTGTTTTGCCAAGCATCGTCTACCTAATAATCACCTATCTCAACATTTTACAAATCTGTGAAGTTTTTTTATTTCATTGTTAATTTTTACAATGTCTTACATTTTTAAGAGTTGAACTCTTTTACTACCAGACACATCAGGTGGCTTTGCTTCTAAACTTGTGTAATTTTTTTTCGTTCCCTTTTCCAACATGGCTACAAAAATCATATTGCTATAGATAC
>NZ_JXJT01000032.1 GCF_002441885.1 Pseudolactococcus chungangensis CAU 28 = DSM 22330
TCAAGATTTCATTGTATGAAATCGCAGAAAGGAACAAGAATGACAACGACAAAATTGTCAAATGATGTACTGAGCATCGCAATTCAAGATTTTGGTGCTGAATTGCACTCAATACAAAAAGACAGCGTAGAGTACCTTTGGCAAGGGGACCCTGATTTTTGGGCACGTCAAGCACCCGTGCTATTCCCGATTGTTGGTAAATTAAAAAACGGCAGTTACACTTATGATAATGAAACATTCAAACTTGGTGGCCATGGTTTTGCACGCGATCAAGTCTTTGAGTTACTTGAAAGTGAAGATGATGAAGCCGTTTTTGAATTGAAAACCAATAAAGAAACAAGAGAGGTTTATCCTTTTGATTTTCGTCTTAGAATCACCTATAAGTTAATCGGAAATCAGTTGACTGTGCAGTGGGAGGTTAAAAATCTTGATGATCAAGAGATGTACTTTGGCATTGGTGCGCATCCAGCTTTCAATGTGCCACTAGAAAATGGCAAATTTGAAGATTACCGTTTGACGATTACACCAGCACAGTCTCGTCAATATATCCCGCTGAATCCAGCAACTGGTGTCCTTGATTTATCTCAAAAACACACAGTTGATCAGTCTGAATTCGCTTTGACACGTGAGCTTTTTAAGGATGATGCCTTGGTATTTGAAACCCCTGAAGCAACGGAAGTATGCTTGTCTAGTACAGCAAATGACCGGTCAGTTAAAATTTCTTGGGAAAATATGCCATTTGTTGGTCTGTGGAGTCCTTATCCTGCTGACGCTCCATTTGTTTGTATTGAGCCATGGTGTGGTATTGCGGATGATCAAAATACAGATGGTGATTTAACAACTAAGTTTGGTATCAATGCACTTGCTCACGGTAAAAAATTCAAAGCTAGATATACGATAACGATTAACTAAATCTGGCGGCTAAGTATATCAGTCAGGATAAAGTCTAGTTTCTCATCGATATCAGGTATGAGAAACTAGACAAAAAATGCTAAGCCGTACCCATTGGGTGATGTGGTTATATAAATGAGATTGAGGGAGTAAATATGCAGATAACAGATTTACAAAATGGTTCGGACATTCGAGGAATTGCAATTGCAACACCTGAATATCCAATTACTTTAACACCAGAAGTTGCTGAAACAGTTGGTCGCGGTCTTGTGAACTGGTTGGTTGTTGAAAAGCAATTAGGTAACCAGCTTGAACAAGAAAAGTTAACAATAGCAGTGGGGCAAGATAGTCGTTTATCAGGAGATGAGCTAAAAGCTGCCCTGATAGCAGGTATCACCTCACAAGGTGCGCATGTCATTGATACAGCGCTATCAACGACGCCTGCGATGTTTAAGTCAACCCAATTTTCTGACTTTGATTGTGATGCTGCAGTGATGCTCACAGCAAGTCACTTACCTTATTATTTCAATGGTATTAAAATTTTCAGCCGTGAAGGTGGTGCTGAGCATGAAGACATTCACTATATTCTGACACATACGGCTAAAAATACACAGACAAGTCTTGGCAATATCTCAAAAAAAGATTTACTCACCCCTTATGCGCAAGACTTGGTGAATCAAATTATTAAGGGAGTAGGTCTTGCGGACTCACAGCCGCTTACAGGTTATCATATCCTCGTAGATGCCGGTAATGGTGCAGGTGGCTATTTTGCTGAAAAGGTCTTAGCAGTCTTAGGTGCCGATACTTCTGGCAGTCAATTTTTAGAGCCTGACGGTCATTTTCCAAATCATATCCCGAATCCTGACAATCCTGAAGCCATGGCGAGTATCCGTCAAGCGGTTTTGACTCATCAAGCGGACCTCGGCGTGATTTTTGATACAGACGTTGACCGTAGTGCTGTCGTTGATCAATTTGGCAACACCTTAAATCGTAATAATCTGATTGCCGTTTTGTCAAAAATTGTTTTGGAAACAACGCCAGGCAGTACCATTGTCACAAATTCACCGACATCAACGCATTTGAAAAAGTTCATCACGCAACTTGGTGGTAAACAAGTGCGCTATTTATGTGGCTATCGCAATGTCATCAACAAAGCCATTAAACTTAATCAAGAAGGGGTAGATACGCCTCTTGCCATTGAAACAAGTGGGCACGCTGCTTTCAGGGAAAATGATTTTCTTGATGACGGTGCCTACGTTATTGCCAAGATTTTAATGTTATTACCACAATTAAAAGCAGAGAATCGTCAGTTGAGTGACCTGATTTCAGATTTGCAACAACCAGTCGAAACTCAGGAAATTCGCTTTAAAATCAATTTGGCCGATTATCGGCCTTATGGTGAACAGGTGATTACAGACCTCGGTGAATTTGTGGCAGCAACAGCAGATTTTGACACTGACACGGATAATGAAGAGGGCATTCGGGTTAATCTGACAGGTGATTATGGTGAGGGCTGGTTTTTACTACGCATGAGTCTTCATGAGCCTTTGCTTGTATTACAGGTCGAAAATGATGTGCTTGGCAAAAATCATCTCGTCTTTCAAAGATTAGCAAAGTTTTTCAAGCGCTATCAACCATTGGATAAATCAGCTTTGGAGAAGTTACTGCAATAGGAATTGACAAAAATTGAGGTAGCCATTTAAAATTTGGATGTTGGTCATTTAAAATTTTTATGACTAGTCTCCATTTTTTGTTGTCTAAACGTGCTAAAATAATAGCAACTATAAAATATGGTGAGGTGAAGGATGACTAAGCAAGTGAAGCAGAACATAGCAAAAATGGATACGATTTTATCTCATATTGGTATCAATCAAGATGAGGCAACAGGGTCTTTGATTTCACCAATTCATTTTTCAACGACCTACCAGCATCCTGAGTTTGGAAAGTCGACAGGATTTGATTATACGCGAACGAAAAATCCAACGCGTACTAATTTGGAAGAGGCTTTGGCAGCGATTGAGGCTGGGCAGTTTGCGATTGCGACTAGCTCAGGTATGGCGGCCATAGTATTGGCATTAGAAATCTTCCCTGTTGGCTCGAAAATTGTGGCGTCCCGTGATTTATACGGTGGTTCTTTTCGTTGGTTTAATGACCAGCAAAAACGTGGGATTTTCGACTTCACTTATGTGGTGACAGAGGCTGATATGTTAGCTGCGATTACGCCTGAAACGGATATTGTCTATATTGAAACACCGACCAATCCACTCATGATTGAAGTTGACATCGCTAAGGTGTCCCAAAAAGCACATGAAAATGGTGCAAAAGTGATTGTAGACAATACCTTTTATACCCCGATTTATCAGCAACCATTAGTGCTAGGTGCTGATATCGTTGTTCATTCAGCAACCAAATATCTAGCAGGCCATAATGATGTATTGGCGGGAGCTGTGATTGTTAAGGAACAGGACTTATATAATCAGTTGATTTATAACCTCAACACAACTGGTCCAGTATTGTCACCATTTGATAGTTATCTGGTTATGCGTGGTTTAAAAACACTCGCTTTGCGGATGCGTCAGGCAACGGTCAATGCTAATCAAGTTGCTGATTTTTTAAGACAGCATTCAGCAGTTAAAGAAGTGCTCTATACAGGGCTGGGTGGCATGATTGCTTTTAAAGTTCATGAGCAGGATAAAATTCCAACTTTAATTAATACGCTCAAAGTGATTACTTTTGCTGAAAGTCTAGGTGGTGTAGAGTCATTGATTACTTATCCAACGACACAAACTCACGCAGATATTCCGGCGGAAGTCAGAGCGAGTTATGGCTTGACGGATGACTTACTACGCTTATCGATTGGTATCGAAGATGCTAACGATTTGATTGATGATTTGGCGAATGCCTTGAAAGTGTGATGATAAATGGTAAGAAAATATGACTTTACAACTGCACCAAAAAGATTAGGGAATAATTCAGTGAAATGGCGAGAAACGGAAAAAGATTCGGAGATTCTACCTATGTGGATTGCCGACATGGATTTTAAAACTTTTCCTGAGATGAGTGCTGCGATTCAAAGATTCGCAGATTTTGGTGTTTACGGCTACGCCTATCCAGCGCCGTCACTTTTTGAAGCAATTGTGGCTTGGGAAAAAAATCAGCATGGTTATGAAATTGAGCCAGATGATATCACACTGATTGAAGGTGTCGTACCTGCATTATCCGTTAGCATACAGGCTTTCACTCAGGAAGGTGATGCTATTTTGATTAATACACCACTCTATCCGCCGTTTACGCGTTCAATTCAGCTTAATAAGCGCAAAGTCGTAACAAGTCCTCTCGTTGAACAGGATGGTCGTTATACCATTGATTTTGAGCAGATGGAGCAAGATATGATTGATAATGACGTCAAACTCTATGCGTTTTGTAGTCCGCATAATCCTGGTGGCCGTGTCTGGACTAAGGAAGAGTTGTCGCGCGTGGCAGATCTTTGTCGCAAGCATCACGTTATCCTCGTGTCAGATGAAATTCATCAAGATTTGGTGCTGTTTGGGCATCAGCACCACAGTATCAATACCGTTGGTGATTATAGCGATTTTGCCGTCATCTTAACTAGCGCCACAAAAACGTTTAATATCGCTGGTACTAAAAATGCTTTCGCCATCATCGAAAACCCAATCCTCAAAAAGCAATTTAGAGATCGCCAGTTGGCTAATAATCAGCATGAAATTTCTACTTTAGGCCTTATTGCGACAGAAACAGCGCTGACCTACGGTCAGCCATGGTTGGAAGAACTCAAGCAAGTACTAGAAGAAAATATTACTTATTTAATAGATTATTTCGCTGAACACGCACCAGGAATTAAAGTCATGAAACCAGAGGGCAGCTATCTCGTCTGGTTAGACTTCAGTGCTTATGATTTATCTCATGACGCCTTACAGCAACGCTTGCGTGACCAAGCCAAAGTCATCTTGAATGATGGGACAAGCTTTGGTATTGAAGGCAAAAATCATGCTCGATTTAATGTTGCAGCACCAATTGACCATGTGAAATTAGCAGCACAACGCATCGCTGATGTACTCCCTGAATAAAGTAAAAGACGACCTGAATGGCTACGTCTGGATGATGATAGACTTAGGCACCTAAAAACAAAGAAAAGAGAAATCACCAGTACCATAGCAAATACGACAGTTTTTTGATATAATGTTTAGGAAAGAAAATATCAGAAAGTTGGTTTATAATAATGGGAAAATTTCAAGTTGTGACGCATCCGCTAATTCAGCATAAACTCACTATTTTACGTCAAACATCAACAGGGACAAAAGATTTCCGTGAACTTGTGAATGAAATTGCTATGCTTTTGGGCTATGAAATTTCACGTGAATTGCCACTGGAAGATGTTGAAATTGAAACACCAATCATAAAAACAGTCCAAAAAACTTTATCAGGGAAAAAATTAGCAATTGTACCGATTTTGCGTGCTGGTATTGGGATGGTTGATGGAATTCTATCTTTAGTTCCAGCAGCAAAAGTTGGGCACATCGGCATGTACCGTGATGAAGAAACATTACAACCAGTAGAATACCTCGTTAAATTACCAGAAGACATTGACCAACGCCAAATTTTTGTTGTTGACCCAATGTTGGCGACAGGTGGCTCTGCTATTTTAGCAATTGACTCACTTAAAAAACGTGGTGCAGGTGCCGCAAATATTAAATTTGTCTGTCTTGTTGCCGCACCAGAAGGTGTTAAAGCTTTACAAGAAGCACATCCTGATATTGATGTCTTTACCGCTGCCTTGGATGAAAAATTAAACGACCATGGTTATATCGTCCCAGGTTTGGGTGATGCGGGCGATCGTTTATTTGGCACTAAATAAGCAAATGAAACAACTTGAATTTGTTCTAACACATTTTAGTGACAGCAGAGAATATCTTAAAGATGGTTATTATCGTGTTCAGGACTTTGGTGATGATGTCTATGAACTTGAATTTTCAACGGCAGGATATTGTGGGACTTTTGATAGTCATCCAGCTATTAAATTTCGAATTATTCCTGAAACCCAAACCATTACTTTCTTACTTTATCGAGATATGGTTGCGAGACCTATCCAGTTTTTCAAGCCAGAATCAGAAAGTGATGATGCCTTTGTTCAAGAGCGTTTTAATCAACTAGTGGCTAAATTTTATCAAGCCAAACAATCAACTTAGCACCTCCATATGGCAGGTGTTTTTTGCTAAAAAATACAGGAAAATACTTTGATTTCATTTTCTTTGATGTTATAATGGAGAAATGAGTCAGTGCAATTAAAAGCGGTGTGAATTTAATTTAGGATTAGGTTATTTTAATAAATATCTATAATTTTTTTTGCTTTTCTTTTAAAATATAGAACAGACTTAACGGAGTAATTTTGAAAAAAATAAATGTGAAACAGATTTTGGTTGGGAAACCTTTAAAATCAACAGATGATGACAGTCATCTGCTCACAAAATTCCAAGCCTTAGCGATGTTATCTAGCGATGCCCTATCATCAATTGCTTACGGGACAGAGCAAATTGTCACAGTGCTTTTGACTCTATCTGCGGCAGCTATTTGGTATAGCTTGCCGATTGCGGCACTTGTACTTGTCTTGCTAGTTGCCTTGACGTTGAGCTATCGACAGATTATCCACGCTTATCCACATGGCGGTGGTGCTTATGTCGTTTCGACGGAAAACTTGGGGGCTAATGCTGGCTTAATAGCAGGTGGTAGCTTGCTTGTTGACTATATGCTAACGGTAGCAGTTTCAGTTTCAGCGGGTGCTGATGCGATAACTTCAGCACTCCCAACCTTGCACCCTTATAATCTTCTGATTTCGATTATCTTAGTTTTATTATTAATGTTGATGAACCTTCGTGGCCTTCGGGAATCAGCTGGTTTCTTGCTAGTGCCAGTTTATACTTTTGTAGCAGCGACAGTTTTGTTGCTAATCGTTGGTTTGTTCAGAGTGATAACTGGTGATTTATCTTATAATGCCACGAGTCATATAGGGAGCGTTGTTCCAGGTATTTCAATCATTCTTTTGCTCAAAGCCTTTTCTAGTGGTTCAGCCAGTCTGACCGGTGTTGAGGCAATTTCAAATGCTGTACCATTTTTCAAAAAACCTAAGGCACGTAATGCGGCTGGGACGCTTGCATTAATGGCTATGATTCTGGGTTTATTTTTTACGGGCATTACCTTCCTAAACTATTATCTAGGTGTGGTACCTAATGCACATTCAACCGTACTATCGCAAGTTGCACATACAATTTTTGATTTTAATGGTGTTGGTCGCATTTTCTATTATGTTTTTCAGTTCTCGACTGCTATGATTTTAGCCGTAGCTGCAAATACAGGATTTTCAGCTTTCCCGATGCTCAGTTATAACCTAGCCAAAAATAAATATATGCCTCACATGTACATGGAAAAAGGCGATAGATTAGGCTACTCAAATGGTATCATTAGTCTTGCTGCTGGAGCAGTGATTTTACTTGCAATTTTTAATGGCTCGACTGAACGTTTGATTCCGCTTTATTCAATTGGCGTTTTTGTGCCGTTTGCCCTTTCCCAAACTGGGATGGTGGTCAAGTGGCACCGTGAAATGGGCGGCAAGTTCTGGCGTCGTGCCATGTCTAATATGATTGGCGCTGCGATTTCTGCAATTATCGTTTTGATTTTATTAGTTTTCCGTTTAGCTGACATTTGGCCTTTCTTTATTGTTATGCCGATTTTGATTGGGATTTTTTATGCGATTAAGCGTCATTATACGGAAGTGGCACATCAGTTGCGACTTGAAGATAAGGTAGTTGACCATGTTTATTCTGGTAATGTTGTCATTGTTCTTGTCGGCAATGTGACCAATGTTGCTGTGGGTGCCATGAGCTATGCCCAATCTATAGGCTCGGAAATTTTAGCTGTTCATGTTTCAACTAAAGAAACTTATCGCAAAGATAAAGAGGTTGAGACAGAGTTTAAGGCTTTATATCCGAATGTCCGTTTTTCAATAGTGGAATCAAGCTATCGCGATATTGTTAAACCAGTTGTTCGTTACGTTGATTTAGTATCCAAATCAGCAGAGAAGAAGAATTATACGGTGACGGTTATCGTCCCTCAATTCGTCCCAAAACATTCTTGGCAAAATATTCTTCACAACCAAATGTCTGTCCGTATGAGATACTATCTCAGCTGGCGTGATAATGTGGTGGTGTCAAGTTATTCTTATCATTTGAAGAAATAAGATGAAAACGTAGATGTTATTATCTGCGTTTTTTGAATCATCTGTTGACTAAATTACTAATTGCTAATATAATTATGATATTAATAAAGTGCAATTTATAAGAAAGTTGGATAGGAATGAACGGGAAAAGTTTTTTAAGGAATTTAAGCCGTAAAACTAAGATAACCATTGCTACAGTGATTGTTTTAGCCGGTGGTAGCATGGGAACGGCAGCGACGATTTCAAATCATCAAGAACAAGTCAAGACAGCTAAAAGTGCTTTATACCAACAAATCGATGATTTATCAGATTTTAAAAGTAGTGAATTTTTATCGCTAACGTATACTAAGATAATTGATGCACAAGTTGAAAAATATGAGAAAAAGCATGATAGTCTCAAAAAATATTCTGATATAGAGCAGATTAAGTCAGAGACGAAACGTGTCAAGAAAGAAAGTGATAAAGCTAAGGCGCTGATTGCGAAAAATAAATCTAATCAGACCTTGCTAGAAAGTAGTATAGCAACAGCTGAGGCGTATATTAATGATAAAAATATTTCCTCGGAAAATAAAGAAAAGTTAACTAAGTTATTAATAGTATCTCGAAAGAACATTGATGACAAAATTTTTGAAAAATTAAAAGAGCAAAATAACTCGTTAAAAACAGCAAGCGAGCAGATCAAAGTTCAAATTGATCAGACAGGTGCTGATGGTGTTAGAAAGTCTCAAGCAACACTTGAGGTGCAAAAAAATGTTCAAGAGCTTTTGAAAAGTTCATTTACATCTGAAACTGATAAACAACTACTCAATACTGGTTTATATAATATCACAGCTGCTAAAACAGAATCATCTGCTAATTCAGCTGTCACAACCCTAAAAGCAACAATCGCTGCAACTCAAAAACATAATAAGCCTGCTGAAGATAAAGCAAAAGCAGAAGCAGAAAAGAAAGCAGCTGAGGCTGCGAAAGTCGCAGCAGAAAAAGTTGAAGCAGAAAGAAAAGCAGCAGAAAAAGCCGAGGCTGATAGAAAAGCTGCGGAAGTGGCTCAGGCCGCCGAATCTGAAAAGGCAACACAAGCTGAAACAGCAAATGTCAATAACACAGCTGCTAGTAAGTGGGCAATTGAAGATGGCTATACTTGGTATACACGTAAAGGTCATAGTACAGTCATTCCTCCTGGTGGTAACTTACCTCCAGGGTACCATTGGCAAGTCCCTTAATAGATATTTAAACTTAAAATATGATAAACAATAAAAAATCCTGAACACTACAGTGGACAGGATTTTTTTGATTTAATTTATTTTAACAAGCCACGCTCGCGATACCAGAGGTCTGGTTGCCAAACCCAGCTAGTATCATATTGTTTCAGTAAGTCAAAACTTTCATCAGGACCCATTGAGCCAGCTTGGTAGGGATAGAGTGGTGCTTTATCCGCTTGCCAAATGCTGACGATTTTATCAATCAAAGTCCAAGAAGCTTTTACCTCTTGCCAATGACTGAAATTCGTCGCATCGCCATTTAAGACATCATACATTAATTTTTCATAGGCTTCTGGCGAATTGCCAAGCGCTTCTGCATCATGACGGAAGTCGAGTTTGACTGGTTCAACCTCGAAACTTTTACCAACTTCTTTACCATTAACTTGAAGTGAGAAGCCTTCTGTCGGCTGAATGTAGATGGTCAGGATATTTTGCTCAATATCTTGATTGAAAATATTTTGCTCATTTTTAAAAAGGATATTAATTCGCGTGCCTTTTTCAGTTAGACGTTTACCAGTTCTGAAGAAGAAAGGGACACCCTTAAAGCGATCCGTCTCGATAAAAAAGACGCCACTTGCAAATGTTTCAGTTTTTGAAGTAGGATCCACAGATGGTTCGTCAACATAGGATGGATAATCTTGTTGATTGATACATCCTGTTTGATATTGACCGCGAATGAAATTTTTAGCAATTGTTGCTTCATCGGGAATACATAAATTTTCAAGTACTTTGATTTTTTCAGGTAAGACGTCTGCGCTAGAGAAAGACGCAGGCTTGTCCATGGCCAAAATCGAAAGCACTTGTAGAATATGATTTTGCACCATATCTTTCAACGCACCAGATTTATCATAGTAGCCACCTCGATCTTCAACCCCGATAGATTCCGAGAAAGTAATCTGAATATTGTCAATGAACTCACGATTCCAAACATGTTCAAATAGAACATTTGCGAATCGTACGGCAAAAATATTTTGAATCATTTCCTTACCTAAGTAATGATCAATCCGGAAGATTTGATTTTCGTTAAAGGTCTCAGATAAGGCTTGATTCAGCTCTTTAGCCGTCTCCAAGCTTGTACCAAAAGGTTTTTCGATGATAAGTCGCTCAAACCCGAGGCCATCCACAATATGTTCTGATTTGAGATGACTAGCAATCGTGCCAAAAAACTCTGGTGCCATGGCTAGGAAAAAGACTTTATTATGGCCAGTCTCATATTTAGCGCATAAATCATCTTGCAAGTTTTTCAAAGTGATGTAGTGTTCAGCGTCCTCAACATCATGGCTTTGGTAATAAAAATGAGACGCAAATTTTTCGGCTTCTGTTTTTGAGGTCGTCAGATCGGCAATTGCATCCAAAACAACACCTTCAAAATATGCTTTAGTCCAAGGGCGACGCGCTGTCCCAATCACAGCAAAATGCTCTGATAAGACACCGGATTTATATAAGCGGAACAGAGAAGGATAAAGCTTGCGCTTAGCTAAATCGCCACTCGCACCAAAAATTGTAAATATTACTTGAGTCATATTGTTAGTTCTCCCAAAATTTCATTTGCCTATTATTCTAATTATATCAGAAAAAAACTCAGAAGTTCCGATAAACGTATGGATTTGTCGGTTTTTCGACCTTATCAATGTGGTCAGGTTTGATAACCGGCAATTCTCGTTTAAAAGGTGTGTAATAAGCCGTCTGAATTTGTCCGGTGATGCTTAACCAAGTATTGTCAGGATAAGTGGTGCCATCCGTTAAAGTTCTCAGGCCGAATACCCCAGAATCTGCGATGCAGTGAATAATCCCAAATCTAAAGAGGAACTGAGCACTGGCATCTGTGGGGTCGTTATACACAAAACCAGTGTAGGTGATGGTTTTACCTTCAAAGGTACCAGGAAAATTATAAATCAGCTCCATGATTTCCATATAGTTGTTATCTGTCACAGTAATCTTTGACAGATTTTCGTATTTGGCTAATTCCTTTTTCATCAGCTTGTCATAAGCTGACTTGGTAAAATAAACACTGGTGTTAGGTTGTAGATATTGAATTTGCGTGCCATCAGAACTATCGCCAGACCCTTCTGCTAGAGGGAAATTAAATCCTTTAGCTGAGACAATAGTTGCATCCAATGATTTAGACGGAATGAAAACAATAGCCATAAGTGGTGTGGCAAGTAAAACGAGCGCAAAAGCTCTTGAAAATTTAGTTTGTAAATGATGATTGTGCTCTGCATGGCGAATCCAGTTGACTAACTGAACAATAGCAAAACCCAGGGATAAAATTGCGGACAGCACCGCCAGATAGCTGTAGTGTGTATTGATATACTGATTGAGTTTACCAGTCAGCTGCAAATACATCATCAGCTCGAAATAACCGGACAAGATAAGAAACCGAATCATAGGAGACTCACCCCCAAACTAATAGATAAGACTAAAACTGAGATTGCAACAACATAACGGACGATAAATTTCGGTTTAAAATAAGCGCTCATCATCAACAAATTTTTCATATCAATGACAGGACCATATAAAAGGAATGCTAAAATCGGTGCTGGTCCAAAAAGACTAATCAAGCTCGCGCCGATAAAGGCATCCGCCTCACTACAAAGCGAGAGCAAGAAAGCGAAGACCATCATGACGATAATACCGAGTAATGGTGTATGGGTAACAGTCGTCAGCAGTTTCGTTGGCACGAAAACCTGAATAGATGAGGCGACTAGACTCCCGAAAACGAGGTAACGGCCAGTATCAAAAAACTCGTCAACGGCGTGTGAGAGTGCGGACCAGAGGTTTTGCAACCGAGATTGCTTTGCAATAGGGTGCTCGTGTTCAGCTACCCTTGCACGATTGAGTAGGATTGGCTCATCTAATCGATAAGCAAGTAGTAATCCGACGATTAAAGCCATCACCATGGCGCCACCAAGGCGCAAAAAAGCAAATTTAAATGAATTACCAAAGGCGATAAAAGTTGCGAATAAAACGACGGGGTTAATCATCGGTGCTGCGATAAGAAAAGGAATGCCTGTATAAGTTGGGACTTTCTTTTCTAGGAAACGGTTGACGATTGGTACGATGCCACACTCGCAGGAGGGAAAAAAGAAACCAGCCACAATGCCCACGATGACACGCCAAAAACGGTTTTTGGGCAGGTATCGGTTGACAATATCAGGTGATAGATAAGTTTCAATGATGCCTGAGATGAGGCAGCCAAAGAGGACGAAAGGTAAGGCTTCAATAATGATTGATAGAAAAATCGCAGCCAGCTGTGAGAAAGTGTCTGGTAAATGACTAATCATGAGTAAACTTGTCTTTTCTAGCTTGTGGTGCTTCGAATTTTTTTAGAAAATCTTCTGGCGATTTGATTTTTTTATCGGATGTTTTCTCGATTTTATCTGGATCAGTGAATTCGACTTGTGGTGGCAGTGCTGCTAGCTCATCTAAAACTTTATCTAGGTCATCGCGTTTTTTAAAGGTTAAGGCCATTTGGTTTTTCTCTTTTCTATAAGAAGTAATACTTACATTTTACACCATTTTTCATGAAAATATCACGTCATAAACAAAAAACATCTTTTTTTACGGTGAAATACTTGCTTTTTTTCAAAAAACCTTTATAATTAGATAGTAATGGTAGATTGTCGTATTGCGCAGTCTGTCTAAAAAATATATTTTTTATTCTAAAGGAGACATTTTTAAAAATGGCTAAAGAAAAATACGATCGTTCGAAACCACACGTTAATATCGGTACTATCGGACACGTTGACCATGGTAAAACTACACTTACTGCTGCAATCACGACTGTATTGTCACGTCGTCTGCCTTCATCAGTAAATACACCTAAAGACTACGCTTCAATCGATGCAGCACCAGAAGAACGCGAACGCGGTATTACTATCAATACTGCTCACGTTGAGTATGAAACTGAATCACGTCACTATGCCCATATTGATGCCCCAGGTCACGCGGACTACGTTAAAAACATGATCACTGGTGCCGCTCAAATGGACGGCGCTATCTTGGTAGTAGCTGCAACTGACGGACCTATGCCACAAACTCGTGAGCACATCTTGCTTTCACGTCAAGTTGGTGTTGGTAAATTGATCGTTTTCCTTAACAAAAAAGACCTTGTTGATGATGAAGAATTGATCGAACTTGTTGAAATGGAAGTTCGTGACCTCTTGTCAGAATACGATTTCCCAGGTGATGATACACCAGTTATCGTTGGTTCAGCGCTTAAAGCTCTTGAAGGCGACACTGAATACGAAGACATCATCATGGAATTGATGGATACTGTTGACTCATACATCCCAACGCCAGAACGTGACACTGACAAACCTTTGCTTTTGCCAGTCGAAGATGTATTCTCAATCACTGGTCGTGGTACTGTTGCTTCAGGTCGTATCGACCGTGGTACTGTTCACGTCAATGATGAAATCTCTATTGTTGGTATCAAAGAAGAAATTTCTAACGCTATCGTAACTGGTGTTGAAATGTTCCGTAAACAACTTGACGAAGGTCTTGCTGGCGATAACGTTGGTGTACTTCTTCGTGGTGTTCAACGTGACGAAATCGAACGTGGTCAAGTTATTGCTAAACCAGGTTCAATCACACCTCACAAAAAATTCAAAGGCGAAGTTTATATCTTGTCTAAAGACGAAGGTGGTCGTCATACACCATTCTTCGATAACTACCGTCCACAGTTCTACTTCCGTACAACTGACGTAACTGGTTCAATCAAACTCCCAGCTGGTACTGAAATGGTAATGCCTGGTGATAACGTTTCTATCGACGTTGAATTGATCCACCCAATCGCCGTTGAACAAGGTACTACTTTCTCTATTCGTGAAGGTGGACGTACTGTTGGTTCAGGTATCGTTGCAGAAATCGAAGCTTAATTCATTTAGACTTCCAAATCTATTTATTGGTCGGACAATAAATAGAAAAGCACTCAGAGAAATCTGGGTGCTTTTTCTGTACTTTTTTGGTTCTTTGTCAAATCGTGTGGGAA
>NZ_JXJT01000033.1 GCF_002441885.1 Pseudolactococcus chungangensis CAU 28 = DSM 22330
TCGTTTGATTTTCAAACTTCGCAACAGAACCGGTTGCTTAAATATACAGAAAAGAGACTAAATATTTTGGTTTTGGTGGAAAATTGAAAAAAATTTCTTGAGAAACTATATATATGCCCTTAGATTTCAATTTAAGGGCTTTTTTAGAGCGCTTAAATGCTTTCTGGATAAATTATGCCATATCATCTAAAAATCGCTTATACGACGTTTTAGGGGTATTTAACGATATAACGGTCAGTTTGTTTTGCGTTTGATGTCAAAATGGGCAATCAAAAACTTGAATACCTCGTTTAGTTTTCCTTTTAGCCCTCTTTTGAACTTTGGGGAATTTTCTCGAAAGAGAAAAGGGGGCTTGCCCCTTAAAAATGCACTTAGGTAATTTTGATACCGTACCAAGTCATATCTGAACAGTCGTTATCGGCAGGGTATGGCAATGGCTACACAGATGAACAAGAAACTTATACAGTATATTGGGATAAAGATGTTAGATATGATTATGCAGCTGAAATTGAGGGTAACTCAATGGAACCCAAATTTCATAGTGGAGATATTGCATTAATCAGAAAAACACACGTCAATGATTATGATGGTTGTGTGTGTGTGATTGATGATATAGCAAATCAAAGAGTGTATATTAAAAAAATTCATATTGAGGATACTCATGTTCGATTGGAGTCATTGAATAAAGATACTTACGATAATGGGGAGCTAATATATCCTGATATTCTTTTGGAGAATACAGAAAATTTAAGGCTCATCGGAAAAGTTATTGATAGTTTTAAACCAATAGAAATAAAATAAAAAAAATGAGGCTATGAAATAGCCTCTTTCTTTATTTATCTTATATATATTTGTCTTTTGTTCTTTTGCGTATAATAAAAGTCAATATTTATAAGGGTATTTTGAATTATAGCGTATCAAAAAACTGTGTATAGCGTATCAAAAAACTGTGTATAGCGTATCAAAAAACTGTGTATAGCGTATCAAAAAACTGTTCAATGATACGCAATCGTGGTATAATAAAAGCATAGAGAAATTCACTCGGAAAAGTCTTTTCTCTATGCCACCTATAAACACGAAAAGGAGCGTATTTATATGTCTAGTATAACAGAAAATCAAGAACAAAAAAAGCAGGTGAAGTCTATGGACGAATTGAAAAAGCGAAAAGTCGTGGAACATAACGACCTTATCACAAGCATAGCGAAAATGGATAAGACCCCTTTGAAGATTTTTGAATTAGCGGTGTCCTGTATTGATACGGATAACCCACCAAAGGACAATATCATCTATCTTTCAAAAACAGAACTCTTTGCCTTTTTTGAGGTATCAGATAATGATAAACATTCTCGGTTTAAACAAGCCATTGAGAAAATGCAAAAGCAAGCCTTTTTTGAAATCAAAGAAGAAAAGGATAAGGGATATAAATTTAAAAGCATTGTGCCTATCCCTTTTGTAGAATGGACTGATTATAATGACAAAGTAACGATCCAATTTCAACCTCAAATTATGCCTTATTTGATTGACTTGAAAAAGAACTTTACGCAATATGCCCTATCTGATGTTATGGAGTTGAATAGCAAGTATTCGATTATTCTTTATAAGTGGTTGTCTATGTACTATAACCAGTATGAGCATTACAAGGCAAAGGGCGGACGAAGAGAAGAACAATTGGAACAGTACAGCAATCCCTCTATTTCAATCAAAGAATTAAGACTATTAACTGATACAGTAAATTCTCGTAAACAATTTACAAGATTTAACAATGATATACTTAAAAGACCATTGGAAGAAATTAATGCACATACACATTTTTTTGTGACTTATGACAAAATAAAAAAAGGGCGGACAATCGATAACATACAGTTCCATATAACGAAGAAAGGTCAGCCACAAGAATTAAATGGCGAGTACAAGATAAGAGAACAAGACTCTGCATACTTGCAAGGTAAGGCAGATAAAGAAGTAAATCAGCAGGCATTATTTGCTGAAGCAATGCAAAGTCTCTATACCACTAGTCTTTTAGAAAGTAGTTTATTATCTCCATTTGATATGCAAGATATTACTTTAATGGCTAATCTTCAACTTGAAGTTTATCCACTCTATAAACAACTTGAAGAAATAGTAGGGTTACAAGGTGTCAAAAAACACCTAGAATACGTTTCAAACAAGAAATTGGACTATTCTAAACCAAACCTTGTTAAGTACCTAAAAACGGCTGTTATGCGCTACCTAGAAAGTGGTGATACAAAGCAACCTGAAGAAGATAAAACAAGGTACCTCAAGACAAAGGGAAACGTTAAAGCTGTCAATGGAAATAAAATACCTGACCACAGATATAAATCTGCATATGTGAATGAAACGACTCCAGAAGAACAAAAGGAACTAGAGAGAATAAAAAAACAACTTTCAGACTCAATGAAAAAGTAGGATAATCTCCTACTTTTTATATATAAATATATTAGTATACTAGTATATTTATATATTGACAAACTAGTATATTTGTAGCATACTATATTAGTAAACAAAAAACGAAAGAGGAAGAAAATGAATAAAACATTGTGGTCTCTGTCAAAATACCATGAAGGTGTTGTTAATAAAATTAAGTCTTTGCCAGTAGCGATTGTACTTACTTTAAACAATTTTAAAGGTGGAGTAGGAAAGTCAACTTTGATTGCTATATTTGCATATATAATGGTTCAGTTAAAAATTAAAGTGTTGTTGATTGATAGCGACCCTCAAAGAACACTGACCAAAAAAATGATGAAAAATTTTGAGGTTAAAAAAAATGCCTCACTGAGTTTTATGCAGGGAATTAGAAATAATAGTTTAGAGAACTGCATTACACAACTTGATGATTATCTATATATTATTCAAGGAGATTGGGAGCTAGCTACACTTGATAAATTTGCTCGAACAAATTTAAACCAAAACAATGAGTATTACTTATACTCATACCTAATTGAGGATTTAAAAAAGGACTTTGATTTAATTATATTTGATAGCGTACCTACTACTTCGTTATACACACATAATTGTATTGTCGCTAGTGATTATGTTGTGGCGCCAACTCAGGCAGAAGAAGAAAGTTATGAAAATACGATTTCATATTTAAACTATCTTAATGACATGAGACAGTATAATGACAAAGTTGAAATACTAGGTATAGTTCCTTATTTAACAAAAGATGATAATGCAACTAATAAATCATACTTAAAAAAATACTATGACACCTTTGGAGATTTAACATTTGAGAGTATTATAAAGTATAGTGCAAGAGTGATGTCATGGGGAACAAATGGTATTTCAGAAAATAAAGGGTATGATAAACAGGTCTTATCAATGTATTTTGATGTTTTTAGAGAATTTCTTGATAGACTAGATAAGTAAATAAATTGACAAGTGTATTAGTATACAAAGATACAAAGATACAAAGATACAGATATATAAATAAATTAAAATACAAATAAACAACAGAAATGGTAGACTTAATTATGGGATTAGACGATTTTATAAAAAAAACAGGTAAAATAGAAACACCTTTTGAAAAAAAGGAGAATATAAAAAAAACAACAAAACTAGTTAAAATTGACGAAGATTTACACAAGAAACTGAAAATATATTCAGCATTAAACGGAACAAATATTAAGGATAATACAGAACAAGCTATAAGAGAATTTCTTGAAAAGTATAAACAATAAACCGTCACGATTTCGTGAGACAAAAAATAAAAGCCTATATGGCTTTTTTATGTTCTATGAATATTGAACTTTTTTCTGTATCTTTGAAATGTCCTGCGATTGATACCTGTCTGTCTTTCTACATCTTTTTCAGTAGCACCTTCAAGATAAAGTTTGAAAGCTAGCTGAAGGCGAGGGTCATTTTCGCTAAATTTAGGCTTGCCACCTTTAAATTTACCGTTTTCTTTGGCAAGTACAATTCCCTGCGCTTGCCGTTCTCTTATTCTTTTTCTTTCAGACTCAGCCTGATACTTGTAAAGCTCAATAACAAGATTATTGATGAGTCGTCTTAAATTATCATCTTCAATGCCACTCATAGAGGGAAGATTTAATACTTCCAAAGTAGCGCCTTTTTGTTGAATGATATTCATGATCTCAGTCAGGTCTTTATTATTACGCCCAAGTCGGTCTAATTCAGCAACCACCACAATATCGCCCTCACGTATATAGTCAAGCATTGCTTGTAATTGTGGTCTTTCGGTAGTAGCTCCACTTACTTTGTCTGAAAAGACCTTAGAAACGCTTTCTAAGGCTTGCAGTTGTCTCTCAAGATTTTGTTCTTTGCTCGATACACGTGCATACCCTATTTTTGCCATATTTATAAAATTGAACCGAAAGTTATCGATGTTGCTGCTAATCCACGCCCTAGTTCTCTATCAAACTTACCTGCAGTTGAAGCAGACATATAAAATTTAGCAACTGAAGATGATAGTTTAGATTTTATAGCATAAGGCCTTAAATCAAATTCCAAATCTTTCATTACTCTGGGAAAGTATTCGTTCTTCTCTAGGCGATTTTTTGCATTTAATAATGGAGTTCTTTCATAAGTGTTAATATCAGGGTTTAAAACTAAATTATATATTTGCGATAAAATTTCATTAGATTCTTTTTCTCTTTTAGTCATGTTAATTCTCCTTAATGAATATATAATAACATAGTTTAACTAAATAATACAGAATTCTAGTACTTAAATGCACAAGTCAGTTGTCTATCCATAAACCTATTCTATTAAAGAAATAAAAACAAGACAATAGAGTATACCCTGTTGTCCATCAAAAAATCTTCTAAAATTATTTTACTCAAATTGATAGATTATTTTTATGAAATGTGTTAACATTTATTACTATCTAAATAGTCAGAAAATTCTACAATAGAGTTATAAATTAATGGAGACTCTATATGAGAAAAAATAAAACCAAGTTTATTGCTTTTGCACTTGCTTCAGCAGTTATTGCAGTAGGTTACTCAACTGCAGCTTCTGCTGATTCTGTTACTTCCTCAGATAAAGCTACAGTCTCAAATCCAATTCTGACAATTACACCTCGTATGAATGTTGAGTTTCAAGGTGGTGGATATTGGACAAATACTTCGCACCTGACCTACATTCAAAATACAGGTTCTGGAGTACTGTATTATGACCGAGTAAATCATAAATATGTATTTTTACAAACAAGAGGTGCAATGGGTGCAGCTATTTATGTTTTTAACGCTCAGGGTATAAACTGGTAGAGAGGAGTACTTTATGTTTAAGAGTAAAAAAAATGATGAGAAGAAGGTTGAAATACTCAATTCTATTGATAAACTTCTTCATCAAGATGTTGAATTAACAATAGACGAAAAAGAAATACTGTTAAAATATAAAGAGCGGATTCAAAATTCAAAAAATATTGAATTTGAACTGATTCATCTTAGAAATGCTCTTCTTCCATTTGTTATAAGTTCGAAACTTTCCGAACCTACATTAAATTTCTATAAAAAAATACGATGTGCGGTGAACACTAATTGTTGTCGTTAAAACGTAGATATGTAGTCTTTTATAAATAAAGTCCCCCAAATGCCTTCACTTTTTGTGAAAGCATTTGGGGGACTTTATGCATTGATGAAGACAAATAAGAAACTTATTGCACGATTTTAATGGAATTTCGTTGATGGTTCAAAACGAATGTGGCAAATGTTTCCAGAATCTTCATTTTCATTAGACTTGAACAGATTCGGCCGATGGATGTTCACCTCCACCAAGCCATTCTCCTGTTGATAACCATAACTCATAAAACAGGAGCCATTCACAGGTCCATGGAACGAGGGAATCTTTTAACCAATGGGTTGGATTCCACTCATCTTTTGATGGGTGGTATAGGCAGACTTGTACCTTTTTATTTTTCATATCGACTTTGTATTTATGAGGGAAATCAACTGCATTAAGTTTTTTCATATCTCCTGAAACCCATACGGTACATCGTCCGGAGCGCTCTACTATGAATTCACAAAGATACTCTCTTGATAATTCAGTGGGCTGGAGCAAAAGTTTAATAGTCATCTTGTTTCTATTAAATTGAACTTTTGCATTTGGAAACTGCGACTTTAAAGCCAGACATTGTTGAGGAAGTGTCTTTTTTTGTAGTGAACTACTCTTCATGATCAGACACTCCCAAAAAAGGTATGGTTAGTGACCGGAATGATTGCGGATGATTTTTTATTGGTTAAATTACCCTTCGAGTTTACCCCGATGCGGTTATTAACCCGATTGTCTAACATGGTTCTTCCATATGCCTCAAAAGTATCTTGAGTCACCTGCGCACCAAAGCTTTCAGACAGACGGCTTTTTAAAGAATCCAAACCATCAATAAAATTCAAGGGATCCTCAACAATGTCTTTTTTAGCCATCTGTAACCATCGAAAGAAAGCATCTTTTCTTTTGGGCTCTGCAATCCAGCGGTCAGCAAAATTTTCTTCTCGACGTGTTGGGTTCAATACTTGGTATTCCCCATTTGGACCTATAGTAAAGTGTTGCTCCATATTCTCTAAGATATTGCAAATGGCATCATAAACATTCCCTTCATTACCATAAGCGCGGGCTGCCAAGGTATTTATAATGATAGAAGTAGGCTTGTAGTCTTCCCCTTCAAACATGATGTCTCGATGGCGCTTCAAAATTTGAATAGCCATTTGGAGAGGAGTACGCAAATTGTAAAGGTGGATTTTTTCAATTTCAACATTGCGTTTCTCGGCATAGTTTTGTAAAGCCTCTGTATAAACTAATTGCATCTTTGCTTTAAACCACTCGATATAGCCTTTTGGATTACTTATGCCATCTTTGTAAGTATTATTGTCAAGTCTCTCGGTAATTCTGATAGAATTAGAATTTTCAGAACTTAATGGTGTGCAAGGAAGGACGTCCATATGAAAATCAGTATACTTCAGTGTCCAACAGCGTTTCCCTTCGGGATCTAGCATCTTTGAGTACCGCGGACTTTCATGTAACCTATTGCCAACGATGTGTTTAACCTGTTCAGGTGTTAGTGATTCTCCGTTTGTTAACTGACAAATGAGATCTACGTCGTATTCGCCGTTATTGTCAGAGCTGAGGGGTTTAATCATTGTTCCAAGTGCCATTGATCCTTGTGGCGAAATTTTGATATCCAAATCTTCTTCAAGATTACCTAAGTAGGTACCAACTGCTTCATAAGAAGCAATAATTTCTTTAGTTGTTGTTTCTGAGACGTTTAATGAGTCCGCTAAGGCTCGGAATATTTGTTTGAGTGTTTCGTTACTCGTACCTAACAATATGTTTACCCCCTTCTTTAACATGTTGTAATGTATTTCGCATGTTCACCAATTTGTATAGCTTGTTCCTCAATGTAAGTATTTTTCGTGTCTATGTCTGCTTGAGAAACCCATAAGAAATTTGGATTTTTTTCAGAGTTTTCCTTTAGTCTCGCTAAAACTTCTTTAGAAAAAGATACTTTGAAAACATCGTAGATTAGGTATTCTTCCTTCTCAAAGTGATCACTAAATCTAAGCCCGGATTCTTTGCGATGAATGTACTCAAAATCAATATTTTCTAGGTCAGTAATATTAAGAAGTCCAGGAGCAATGATTTCTTCAATAAATTCCCGAGTGATGACCGTTTCTCGATTTTCCCCAGTTTTAAACCACTCGATTAATTTCATAAGATTTTTTCCAGGAAGATAAATTCGCAAGTCGTCAGGATCATAGAAATTTTTATTTATTTCATCCGTAACTTCTAATTTTGATTTGATTGGTTGGAAGGATTTAAAGTACTTGTAGACGCCACCTATTGGTTGATATTGTTGAATGCGATTTCCCTTAATAAGTAAGTAATTTCCTTCATCGTCCCTAATACTGAAAAGATAAGAAATACTCATCCGAATCTTTTTGTTTCCAATCCACCAAGATTTGAGGCGAGTTCGGATTGATTTTCGATTTGTAAAAATTGCGGTAACGATACCACCAACTATCGCACCAATGACACCGCTGATAATTTCACTAAAAATAAAGTTCATTTTTCCTCCAAAGTATTTCGTCGCAAAATATGGAAATAAAAAAAGTCATTTCTATATTATCTTGACAAAATATAGTTTTTTTGATTTAATTATATTGTAAGTATACACTATATTTTTAAAAAAGTCAATTTTTTGAAAATAGAAACGAGGAGTTTGCTTTGAAATATGAAAAACTAAGGATTTTGTCATACGATGGCGATGTTAAAGAAGAGTATAGTAAAAGATTTAATTCATATACTACGATAAAAACAAACATCAGGATTCATCCTTTTTTTAGGGAACAACGAATCTTGGATGAGACTTTCGAATTATTTTATTTGCCATTACCGTCAATGTTAAGAAAAGAAGAAGAAATCAGATATAATTCTGAGAAGCTGAAAAATTTAGAAGCGAATTTACCTGGTGTTGCAAAGTTCAATATAATCGCTTCAAATATTACGGATGAAATACAAAGTTCAAATGAGACAGAAGGAATTGAAAGTTCCAAAATGGAAATCAGCGAGACAATACTAATGAGAGAAAAAAAGACAAGAACTAACAAACGTTTTTTGGGGATTGTAAATATGTATATGAGTCTCATGAACGAAGAAACCTATTTGTCAATTAAGGAACCAAAGGATTTTCGAGATATATATAACTCATTATTTGAAGATGAACAAAGTATAACTGAGTGGCCGGATGGAAAATTATTTAGAGATCTTCCGGTATCATTAAAAAGAAAGAAAGACGATTCAATTGCTCATATAGGTGATGCAAATGAGCAGGAAATTATAAATAGTTTGGAGAAACTTATCTTCTTCATGAACTCAAAAGATTATCCATTTTTAGAAAAATGTATTATTTCCCACTATTATTTGGAATATATTCATCCGTTTTATGATGGTAACGGTCGTTTGGGCAGATTTATTATATCTTCGTACTTAGCTAGAAAATTAGATTTATTTACTGGAGTTTCAATATCGAATTCTATTAATAAAAATCGAGAGAAGTATTATGATGCGTTACTAGAAGTTTCTAATCCGAGAAATCAGGGTGAGGTAACTCATCTCATCGAAGATCTATTGGAAATAATTCTTGAAGGACAGAATAATTCTTTGAATCAATTAAAAGAAGCAACTGCTAAGATGAATGTTTTAGATGATTATCTTAAGTCTGTAAAAGATATAAAGGGAAATGAAAAAAATGTGTTATATGGATATCTTCAAGACTATGTTTTTGCTAGTTATCAAAATTTGGAGGACTCTACTATTGCAAATTTTTTGGGTTTTTCGAGATACAAAATGAATCAATTACTGGATAAGTTGACTGATCTTGGGTACTTAATTAAAGTTAAGCAAAAACCTGCTATCCATAAATTATCAGACTCAGTTTTGGAAAAAATAAATTTGTAATCTATAGAAGTGAGTGCCTCTGATGTCTGAATTGAAGATATCAGAGGTTTTGTTTTCTAGCGCTATTGTAGACAATAGTAATTGACAATCAAAATTAACAAAATTCGTTAACTTCAGTTGGTGTTCTTTACAGTCCCCGAAGCATAAAATACAATTAAGAGGTGTGAAAAGTATGATAAATCAGGAAAATCATATTGCTACAAACTTAAGGTTTTTGAGAAATAAGTACTCGATGTCCCAAGAAGCAGTCGCTGAAAAGATTAACGTTTCTAGACAAGCCGTTGCTAAGTGGGAGTCAGGAGAAACTCTTCCAGATATTATGAATTGTGATGCGTTGGCAGTACTCTTCGATGTGTCGTTAAATGATTTAGTCCGCTTTAATCCTGAAAAAGAAGGTATGCCTATTGGGCCTAAAGATAAGTACTTTTTTGGAACCGTCACAATTGGTGAAAGGGGCCAAATTGTTTTACCTAAGAAAGCTAGAGACATAATGAATTTAATCCCTGGAGATACACTGATAGTTTTAGGTGATACTAGCAAAGGAAATGAGGGGATTGCTTTAATCTCAGATAGAGTTTTTTTTAGAGAATCTGGGCGCTCTTTTTTTACAAAGCCAGGGGATGTAGAGTAAAAAAGTTCATTTATCAAGGAGGTTGTTGAGGTGAATATGTTAGAGGTTAAGAATTTAACTAAAAAGTACCCTAAGTTTAACTTAGAAAATGTAAATCTTTCCTTACCAAAAGGACAAATTATGGGATTTATTGGGAAAAATGGTGCCGGTAAAAGTACAACAATTAAATCGATTCTAAATTTAGTAACGCCAAATTCTGGTGAGGTAGATATTTTTGGTATGAATCTGATTAACCATGAGTTGGAAATAAAGAAACGGATAGGCGTAGTCCTTGGTGGTATCGACTTTTACCAGCAGAAGAAAACTGAACAGATTGCTAACGTTATGAGCCGTTTTTATGATACTTGGGATCATCAAGCTTTTAAAAAATATATGCAAGAATTTGAAATTGACCCCATCAAGGCACCTAAGGAGTTGTCTGCAGGGATGAAAGTTAAATTCATGATTGCACTAGCTCTATCACATAAAGCTGAATTACTAATCTTAGATGAACCCACCAGTGGCTTGGATCCTGTTTCAAGGGATGATTTACTGAATTTATTTTCTCAGATTGTTGCTACGGGTGAAAGAAGTATTTTGTTTTCTACGCACATTACCTCTGATATCGAAAAATGCGCCGATTCGATTTCTTACATTAAAGATGGAAAAATATTAAAAAGCGCTTTAAAAAAGGAATTCATGGATAGTTTTAGTTACCTCAAAAGACCTAGTGAAACAGGCCCATTGAGCCTTGAGGAAATCATGATACGAGTTGAGGGGGAAAAGCATTATGATCTCTAATCTCTTATATAAAGAGCTACGTTTGGCAGCACATCCGAACCTTTATATCTTTTCAGCAATGGGCGCTTTAGTTCTAATTCCTGCGTACCCTTATACGATGATATTTGTTTTCAGCTGCATAGGAATATATATCAGCTTTATGTACGGTCGAGAAACAAATGACATTTATTTTTCGTCGCTATTACCAATCAAAAAAAGTGATATTGTTTTAGGCAAGTATTTAGTTGTGATTGTGACACAATTAGCCTCATTATTTATTTCGATTATTTGTGCAATTATAAAGAATACCCTAATACCTAATAACAATCCTGTTGGAATTGACGCCAATATTGCCTTTTATGGTTTTGGCTTTATTATTTTCACCATCTTCAACCTTATATTCTTGTCTTCCTTTTTTAAGACAGCATACAACGCAGGAATCGCTTTTTTGAAAGCTTTGGTGCCAATAATTTTAATTGAATTATTAATTGAGGTAAGCGTTCATTTTCCGAAATTGCAATGGTTAGACGGAACAAGTCAGGAACTGTTAGTAAAACAATTACCAATTTTAATTCTAGGAGTTACCATTTATATAATTTTCACAATGTGGAGTTTTAAAATATCAACTAAACGGTTTAGTGAAGTGGATTTGTAATGTTAAAAAAATAAACAGGTTTTAACTTGTAAAACAAAAATGAGGCACAGTTATTTCGGTGTTGGCCGAAGTAATTGTGCCTTTTATTTAGACATTATTATAAAGAGGAGAAATTTATGACAGATTATACTCCTGCACTCAATAATTATAGTGCTATGCGAAAGTTTGGTAATAATCGGTGGATCTTATACAGTGTGAAAGCTGGAAGGAAAATAATTCTATTCAGTAATCTTGAATACTATAATTATCTCTTTTCTGAATTCGATCCATCTATTGTATTTCTTTGTGAGCAGGCTCCTAAAATATCGGTTGAACTAGACGACGGAGTAAAAAAGTCAATTTTTGATTTAGTTACAATTGATGAGTTTGGAAACGAAATCTTCGTAGAGTGTAAATATTCCAAGGATTTAACAAAACCGAAGGTAAAAAAACAGCTCCAAGCACAACGATTTTGGTGCAAGAAAAATGGGTATAATCATAAGTTGTTTACTGAGGAGTCATTACTTGGAAGAGAAATCGAAATATCTAATCTAATGCAGTTTCACAGTATCATTCAGAGCGAAAAAATAGATGAAAGTACCATAGAGATAATCACACAACTGCTTAAGGATGAGTCTAAGACAATTAAAGTAATTGCTAATTTTGTACAAATGCCATTAGAAAAAATAATCTGCCAGGTAATTCATGGATTTCATCGGGGAAACTTTTCGTTACCAATTTCATCAGAACATTTAAACTCGAATATGGAGGTAAAAAGTATTGCGAAGAAAGCTTGAATATTACAAACTTCCCGAAGAGTTATTAAATCCAGAGTTGTGGAATCCAATTCTTATTGAAAATGTGCCATTTGATAAGCAGTTGGAGTTTTCTCGCCTTAAGGACGCCATTTATTTGTATCTGACATCAGAAGAGCAAGTTTCTAGCATTCTTACAAAATTCAACTTATCTAAAAAGAGATTCTATTCGGTACTAGATAGGTGTCTCCAAATGAAAAATGAGTATGAAATTTATCAATACGAAGGAATTTTGAACCGTTCAAATAAAAAATATGAACGGATATCCTACGATTCTGTTACTGACAAATCTCATGTGGGAGCTTTTAGACAATTGCTACTGAACTATCCGTCGTTAGAACAAAGTATTGGGGATACTCACTTTAGACGAAACAAAAAGAAGTCTACAAGGATGTTGAGGATTACTCAGTATGAACTCTTCATTGAGGAGTTACGGACATTGGGAGTTAAGGATTTTGAGTATCCATTCAATACTTCTGATAAAGCGAAGCGGTCTTTTTACAATTATCTGAAAAAGCTTGATGCTGATAACTATGAGGAGTCAATGAAGAAAGAGGGGAACGAGGCTTATCAACGCTCAAAAGAAAATCGAGAACCTGTGAGCTTGTTACCACAAGTTACACGTCCTTATGCTGAAGTTGAATTGGATGGTCATTGGTTAGATGCAAAATTTGTGGTGACTGCCACCGACATTAACGGCGATACTTTCCAAGTGGAGGTGATCAGACCGTGGTTACTAGTAATTATAGATAGAGCAACTCGTTGTATTTTAGGATATCATCTAACAACTAGTCGAAACTATAATAGTCAGGATGTCCTTAGTTGCATTCATAAAGCGGTTCTGTTGCAAAGTTTTCCAAAAAATCTA
>NZ_JXJT01000034.1 GCF_002441885.1 Pseudolactococcus chungangensis CAU 28 = DSM 22330
TATCTATAGCAATATGATTTTTGTAGCCATAAAATGAAGCACTCCCCACAGGTAACAAGTAATCACTAAACAGTCAGATGTTGCAAGATGGACGTTCTTCCGATTTTGTATTTCGAGTGGAACGCTTGTTTGATAAATCGCTTCAATGCTTGTCAGTAAATAAACAAAAACTTTTGTAAGTGTGCTATTATAAGTCATATAAGTCGTGCGCTTTCTAATGCTTAGTGGTTTAAGATTAGGATAGCACGACTTATATACTTTTCAATGAAATCAACTAGCAATTCGGGTATACTAGATATAATTGAGTATCAAAAAGAGCAGATAAAAGATTTACAAAACACTAAAGATGAACAATTTAAACAATTAAGTAATATGCAAAATCTTTTAGACCAACAACAACGTCAAGCCTTACAGGATAAAAAAGTACTAGAAGAGTATAAATCAGAAATCAATGAATTGAAAGCTCTTAAAATGCCTCAGGAGGATATGAAAGATGGCTCGTCGATAAGGGGTGAGGCGCAGGAAGAAATTGAACGACAGAAAGCTCAATTGAAGTTATCAGAAGAAGAGCGAAACAAGGCAAAAGAAAAAGACCCGGTAAAAACAGAATCTAAAAAATGGTGGCAACTATGAAAATGAGGGGAATCAAATGAGTCATTCGGAACAAATGATTGAAAACCAGTTCATACAGATCTTAAGTGAGAAAGAAAATCAGTGGACTTATCGTCCGGACTTGAAGTCGGAAGAAGCACTTTGGCAAAACTTTAGAGGCCATTTGAACCGAATAAATTTAGCAGTATTGGAAGAGCAACTATTAACGGATAAAGAATTTAAGCAAGTCAAAGTCGAGTTTTCACGTTTGACCGGAACGCCTTTTTTAGCTTCTCAATGGCTTAGAGGAGAAAACGGGGTGGCTCAAGTTTTATTAGAGCGAGAAGATGGGAAAAAAGTGACTTTAGAAATAAGGATATCTCAGGAGGAACTTCTTCTTATGAGGTAGTTCACCAAGTGGTCCCAGATTCCTCTAGAGTAGATCGTGGAGATGTGAGCTTGCTGATTAATGGGCTCCCAATCATTCATATTGAGCTCAAAAAAGAGTCCGCTAAAGACGGTTTCATGCAAGCTTATTATCAAATTCAGCGTTATGCAGAAGATGGATTTTTTAAAGGGATTTACGCAACCACTCAAATCATGGTGATTTCCAATAAAGTCGATACCCGATACTTTGCAAGACCTAGTGAAGATACCGCTGAAGCCTATGCTCGGATGAAGAAGTTTTTATTTAATTGGCGGACTGAAGACAATCAAACGGTTTCCGATTTGTTTGATTTTACTCGTACAGTTTTGCGGATACCCGATGCCCATGAATTGATTAGCCAATATACCATTCTCGTCGATGATCAAAAAAATCAAAAATTCCTCATGGTTTTAAGGCCTTACCAAATTCATGCTATTCGTAAGATTCGTCAAAAAGCGGCACAGCATGAAGGAGGATTCATTTGGCATGCGACAGGTTCAGGAAAGACCATTACCAGTTTTGTCGCAACGAAATTATTAGCACAAAATGCGATCGGTGTCGATCGTACGGTCATGGTTGTTGATAGAACGGACTTAGATGCTCAAACGCAGGATGAGTTTACTAAGTTTGCCTCGGAATACCATACAGGACAAACGACCGGAAATTCGGTAGCCAATACTTTGATTGTTGGGATCAAAAATCAAAAACAGTTGGCTCGAAACCTCCTTTCATCAAAAAATAATAATACGATTTTAGTGACCACGATTCAAAAACTCTCTGCGGCTATGCGAAGTGCCCAACAAGAGAGTGAAGAAAAAGGCTCCAATCAATTTGAGAAGCTACGACAAGAACATATTGTTTTTATTGTTGATGAGGCTCATCGTGCGGTTAGTGATGAGGAAATGAAGCGGATTAAGAAAATCTTACCCAATTCAACCTGGTTTGGATTAACAGGGACGCCTATTTTTGAACAAAATAAAAAGCAAGAAAATGGAACCTTTGCCAGAACAACGAGCCAGCAATACGGACCACTCCTTCACTCCTATACAACCAAAAATGCTATGGATGATGGGGCTGTGTTAGGCTTTCAAGTCGAGTATCATTCACTGATTTCAGAAGAGGATCAAGAGGGGATTGTCACCCAACTCAATAAAGGAAAGTTGCCAGACGATGTCTTACAACAAGAAAAATTATTGCCTACAGAACTTTATGAAAAAGATGAACATATCCGTACTATGTTACAAAAAATCTTTAATCGGAGAAGTGTGGTCAAAAAGTTCAAGGTAAAGAATGGTTTTCCTACGATGTCAGCCATTCTTACCACTCACTCGATTGCCCAAGCCAAACATATTTACCGGATTTTAAAGGAAATGAAAGATAATGGGACACTCTTGAATGGGCGACAATTTGATGCACGTCATCAACTGATTGATAAAGATTTCCCAAGAGTAGCTATTACCTTCTCAACCAATCCGGATCAATTAGAAAAAAATGAACAAGACGATGAATTAGTAGAGATTATGAAAGAGTATGCGAAACAGTTTGATGTCTCTCCTTACCAAGATGAGAAACTCTACAATCAAAATATTAATAAACGGTTGGCCCGGAAGGAAAAGCAATATCAATCGGAGGGTCAGTGGCTAGATTTTGTTATTGTTGTCGATCGTTTATTGACAGGCTTTGATTCTCCCACCATCCAAACCCTATATGTAGATAGAGAATTGAACTATCAAAAGCTCCTTCAAGCGTTCTCAAGAACCAACCGTATTTATACAGGAAAAGATTCTGGGTTGATTGTCTCTTTTAGAAAACCCTTCACCATGAAAGAAAATGTGCAAAACACGTTTCGTCTATTCTCAAATGAAAATCAAAACTTTGATCAACTGATTCCAAGAGAATATGAAGAAGTCAAAAAAGAATTTATCGAATGTTCAACACTTTATAAACAAAGCGAAGCCGACCTATCGGACAATCCCAATGATCTTAAAACGATGATTGCGCAAGTAAGTGCTTATCAAAAGCTAGAAAAGAGTTATAAAGCGCTCCGAAGCTATGATCAATACGAAGAGGACTTTGAAGCATTTTCAGAAGTAGTGGAGCAGTTGCCACAATATCAAGGTAAAACGGAAAATGTTAAAACAAAGATTAAAGAAATGATTGAGGATGAGGAGCATCCTGAGGAGGACTTCGAGAAGTTTTTACAAGAGATTGCTTTTTCTTCGCAGCTCAATGCGACACATAAAGACGTCGTGGATAGTTTTTATATTAATCAACTTTTGAAAGCGATCCAATTAAACGAAGCAGGGGCCGTTGAAAAATTTGAAAAAGAAATCCAACAAAAGGATCCTCAAATCCAAAAGATGTATCACACCTTGAAAGATCAACTCGTCAATACTACTGAAGAGATCGATGTGGCTCAATTAAAAGAGACTTCGATTCAAAATGAAATTCAAAGACAACTTCAAAAAGAAGCCGAGGAATTTGGATTATCCTTCGACTTTTTACAGTCTGCAATGAATGAATATCAAGGCGATAAGAAAACGATCCCTTATTTAACCCATTTACTGGATTCGATGACTCTTAGTAAAGAAGAGTTCGAAGCCAAAACGGGTGAAAAATACAGAAGAAGAACAAAAGTTTTAGAAGAACGACTACAACAAAACTTTGAACAACTTCAAAAATGGAAAGAAGAATTATAATGGCGACAGGTTTAAATCAACAACTATGGGCTTCTGCGGATATCTTACGTGGGAAGATGGATGCAAGTGAGTACAAAAACTACTTACTGGGATTAATTTTCTATAAGTACTTGTCTGATGCGCAGCTTAGAGAAGTTTATGAACAAGAAAATGGAAAAACAGATACCTTCCCAGAACGTTCCACTCAGTATGCAGGATTCATGGAGTGGTACGAAGAAGACAAAGACGATTTAATCGAAAATATCCAACCCAAACAAGGCTACTTTATCCAACCCGATCAATTGTTTTATCACTACCGCATCAAAGCTGATAACTATGAATTTAACTTGACCGACTTACAAGCAGGTTTTAATGAGTTGGAACGTCAAGGAGAAGAATTTAGTGGATTGTTTGCGGATATTGATTTAAACTCCACAAAATTAGGCTCAAATGCACAACAACGGAACGTGACGATTACTGAGGTTTTACGTGCCTTAGATGAGATTGATTTATTTGAACACAATGGCGACGTGATTGGGGACGCTTATGAGTATTTAATCGGGATGTTTGCGGCAGGTGCAGGTAAAAAAGCAGGAGAGTTTTATACCCCTCAAGCTGTTTCACGCATCATGTCAGAAATTACGTCGATCGGACAAGAATCTCGAGCGCCTTTTCATATTTACGATCCTGCGATGGGATCAGGTTCTTTGATGCTTAATATCCGTCGCTATCTCATCAATCCAAATCAAGTCCATTATCATGGCCAAGAGCTAAATACGACGACCTTTAACTTAGCACGTATGAACTTAATCCTTCATGGAGTAGATAAAGAACGCATGAACCTGAATAACGGAGATACTTTAGACGCCGATTGGCCCTCAGAAGAGCCTTATCAGTTTGATTCCGTAGTCATGAATCCACCTTATTCTGCAAAATGGTCAGCGGCAGATAAATTTCTCTCTGACCCTCGTTTTGAGCGTTTTGGAAAATTAGCGCCTAAATCTAAAGCGGACTTTGCCTTTCTCCTTCATGGTTTTTACCATTTGAAAGAATCGGGAACAATGGGGATTGTCCTGCCTCATGGCGTGCTCTTTAGAGGAGCCGCAGAAGGAACCATTCGTCAGGCCCTTTTAGAAATGGGAGCTATTGATGCAGTCATTGGATTGCCGGCCAATATCTTTTTTGGAACGAGTATTCCGACAACGGTTATTATTTTGAAGAAAAACCGCTCTCGTCGTGATGTCTTGTTTATTGATGCTTCTCAAGACTTTGAAAAACGAAAAAATCAAAATGTCCTGTTGGATGAACATATTGATAAAATTGTTTCTATCTACAAAAAACGAGAAGATATTGAAAGATATGCTCATGTGGCTCGCTTTGAAGAAATTCAAGAAAATGACTTTAACTTAAATATCCCTCGTTATGTCGATACCTTTGAGGAAGAAGAACCGGTTGATTTGGTTGCAGTGAATACCAATCTCCTTAAGATCAATGAAGAATTAGTTCAACAAGATCAAATGCTCTTATCTTTGATTAACGATTTTTCAGAAAGTGAAGAGAATCAAGCCTTGATTGATTCGATGCGTCTTCTTTTGAGAGGTGGGCATGATGAGTAAAAAGAGTCCACAATTAAGGTTTGAAGGTTTTACGGATGATTGGGAACAGCGTAAGTTGAAAGATATTGTGAATCGAGTTACGAGAAAAAACAAAAATTTGGAGTCAACATTACCATTAACAATATCTGCACAATATGGACTGGTAGACCAGATAACTTTTTTTAATAAACAGATTGCTAGTAAGGATATGTCTGGATATTATCTACTCCAAAAAGGGGAATTTGCATACAATAAAAGTTACTCTAAAGATTTTCCATGGGGAGCTATAAAGCGGCTTAATATGTATGATGAAGGCGTTCTATCAACTCTTTATATTGCTTTTCTCCCCTTCAAAGTAAATAGTGATTTTCTTGTTTCGTATTATGAAACAGATGGATGGCATAAGGAAGTTGCTATACGAGCTGCTGAAGGGGCAAGAAATCATGGATTATTGAATATTACTGCTGTTGATTTCTTTGATACAGGATTAATGATTCCACCTAATAACGACGAACAACAAGAGATTGGTGGATTTTTTATTGAGCTAGACCACACCATCACCCTTCATCAGCGTAAGTTAGATTTGTTGAAAGAACAGAAAAAAGGCTTTTTACAAAAGATGTTCCCTAAAAATGGTGCCAAAGTTCCTGAATTGCGGTTTGCGGGGTTTGCTGACGATTGGGAAGAGCGTAAGTTGGGGGATGTGTTCTCTGAACGATCAGAACGAAGTAGTGAAGGAGAACTTATCTCTGTCACTATTAACTCAGGAGTTGTAAAGGCAAGTGAACTTGATAGAAAAGATAATTCCAGTAATGATAAGTCCAATTATAAGAAAGTTGAAGTTGGTGACATTGCATACAATTCAATGAGAATGTGGCAAGGTGCAAGTGGTTATTCCTCATATGATGGTATTCTCAGTCCAGCATACACAGTTATCATTCCAAAAGAAGGAACAGATTCAAAATTCTTTGCGTATGATTTCAAACGACATGACATGATTCAAACGTTTAAGAGGAACTCACAAGGCTTAACATCTGACACCTGGAATTTGAAATTTCCAACTTTAAAATCAGTCAAGGTAATGGTTCCTTGTATGGAAGAACAGACCAAAATTTCTAACTTTTTTGAGAGACTTGATACTACCATCACCCTTCATCAACGTAAGTTAGATTTGTTGAAAGAACAGAAAAAAGGCTTTTTACAAAAAATGTTTGTTTAGGGTCTATAATTAGATAATGACCCCTAGGAAAGACTATTAAAACAGCCCCCATTATCTAATAGTTAGATAATGGGGGCTGTTTTTTTATAAAATGATATAATACTCCCTAGATAGGAGAAAACGTATGTCTAGACAAAAACGATCGATCAAGGAAAATAATGATAAATTAAAAGTTCAATTAGAACTCCTCCGTAGTTATACGGAACACTTTGATTCAGGTATGATTCATATGGCTTTGCCAATGGCTACACAGGTTCGTGTATTAATACATCAAACAGATAAGTCCAATTTATTGACTTCTGAGCACTTTTTCATCCGGCTGTTGTCGGCGCCGATCATTGTGCGATCGGGGGTGGGCATATGAATTCATTGATTAGTTTAGAAAAAGTTAATTATCAAATCGCTGATCAACATATTTTACATGATGTTGATTGGCAGATTCCAGCTGGGGCTCATATTACATTGACGGGACCATCCGGTGGTGGGAAAAGTACGTTATTACGGATCATTGCGGCCATGATTTCTAAAACAAGTGGGACCTTGATTTTTGATGGGCAGCCGATTGAAAGTTATGACCCAATCATGTATCGGCGGCAAGTCTCATATTGTTTCCAACAACCGACGTTATTTGGTGAGACGGTGGCAGATAACTTAGCTTTCCCGTACCAAATTCGTAAGCAAGTCATGGATACGCAACGAGTGGTAACGGCGTTAAATAATGTTGGGCTGTCCGAACGAACCCTGCATCAGCCGATTATCGAGCTTTCCGGTGGTGAACGGCAGCGGGTCGCGCTGATTCGCAACATCTTATTCTTACCAAAAGTGTTGTTATTAGATGAGGTGACAGCTGGTTTGGATGAAAATAATAAGCAAATCGTGCACGCCTGGTTACGACAGTTAAATGAGCAGGATCACGTGACAACGATCATGATTACTCATGACGCGACAGAGATTGCTGCGGCAGATCAATTAGCGAAAGTGGTTGCTGGCAGATTGGAGGTACACGCATGAATTTAGCAGTTAATAATACGTCGCTATTTTTGGCGGCAATGTTAGTGCTCGTCGCGTTAGGAATTAGTTTGTGGCAGAAACTTGGTTTGGATAGGGATATCGTCATTGGTGTCGTGCGGGCTGTTGTACAACTATTTATCGTGGGTTACTTGCTAAAGTATATTTTCCGAGTCAACAATTTGTGGCTAACGCTGGCGATGATGGGCTTCATTATCTTCAATGCGGCTTGGAATGCGAAAAAACGGGGGCCGGGGATTGACCATGCATTAGCCATTTCGTTATTAGCCATTTTTGTTAGTACGGGGGTAACACTCGGCGTCCTCGTGCTATCTGGTGCGATTAAGTTTGTGCCATCGCAAATGATTCCCATTTCTGGTATGATTGCGTCGAATTCAATGGTCGCAATTGGGCTGGCTTATCGCAGCCTCAATAGTCAGTTTCATGACCAGCGGCAAGGTGTGCTTGAACGGTTGGCGTTAGGGGCTGGTCTACTTGATGCTTCGATTGCCATCGTGCGTGAGGCGATTCGTACGGGGATGTCACCAACCATTGATTCGGCAAAGACCGTGGGTCTAGTCAGTCTGCCAGGGATGATGTCCGGTTTGATCTTTGCAGGGGTCGATCCAGTACGGGCCATTAGGTATCAAATTATGGTCACGTTCATGCTCTTATCAGCGACTAGTTTGGGGTCAATCATTGCGTGCTATTTAGCTTACCGTAATTTCTATAATGAACAAAAACAGTTGAAGTAATGACTCCTGATTGCAGTCCCGCGGGGAGTCCTTTATGATGGAAGCTGAAATAAAACTTAATGCGGGGGTATTGATGTGAATGACGCAGCGGTTTGGGTTCCAGTTCCAGCAATGTTTTACTGGGGCTGGTTAGTACCACTCATATTTGGAACCATTTTTGGTTGGCGTTATCATCGCGATAAGGTTCGCCTAGGTAACGGTATTTGGTTTTCGCTATTTTTCTATTCGTTTTTAACCATGCTGGCGATTACAATTTTAGGTAGCAATATCCACTGGTTGATCATTATCAATGGGACGTTGTTTGTGTTGCTGATCCTGTTGATTGGGCTGATTTTTACCTTACAAGTTTTCTTGCTCTTTCCAATATTCTTCAACTTTACTATTTTCCAGCCTATTCTCCTATAATTTAACAGATAGATTAGCTATATAGTCTGAGCCAAACTGACTTAAACGATTTCTACTATCTTTTGATTCGTAAAAGTCAATCATAGCAAATCCATTTCTCAATTGACCTTGAATTTGTTCTTCCAAAGTATGGCTGAATTCATATCCATATTCTGGATCAATTATTAGTTGACCTTTTTCTTCTAAAAGTCTTGAGTTGAAAGGAAGGCTATATTTTAATAATAATTCCTTCTCAGGTTGATCCCAAACCTCATCTCCGTCATACATATAAATCCACGGATTCATATATCCAATCATTAATAATCCACCTTTTCTTAAAACACGGTAGGCTTCTGAATACATATTATCTAAATTTTCAATATAGACATTTGAGACAGGGCAAAAAATAATATCAAAGCTATCATATTCAAATGGGAATGGTTTGGTCATATCAGCCTGTACAGTTTTAATATACAAATTTTCTCGTTTTGCTACTTCTACGTCTTTAGATAGCTGAGATTCTGAAAAATCCATGATGGTAGTTTCATAACCGTGCATTGCAAAAATAGGTCCTTGCTGTCCACCACCACAAGCTAAACCTAATAATCGCTTACCTTTGGCTTTCTCAAACCATGTTAATGGCACTAACTTCCCAACTGTAAGAGCTACTTCAATTGGTTTATCTTTTAATTCTTGTAATTCTTCGTGACTGTATGGAATTGTATATGGATTACCTTGTCTACTAGAAACTCTATCCCATCTTTCTTGATTTTGATCAATATAGGCTTTCATTTTTTTCTCCTTAAGAGGTTAAACTAAAAGCAAACCTCCAGTGTTGTTTATTTTCATAATATTACCTCCTTTCGTCAAATTACCATAATTATAGCACAGACTATTCGAATACCAAAAAATCCCTAAGAAATCTTTCTTAAGAATTTTAATAATCTACATTTTTATTGTTTACTAATTGGTACCCAAAGCTCCATTTCATAATTGGGATCATGAATATCATTTTCGGTATATACTTCAAAATCTGGTAAACCTGAATGTTTGTACCCATTTTCTGGGAAAAATTCTTCAAGCAGATATTTCCATGCCTGATGAATAGAATCAGGGACTGATCCCTTAACTGGAACTACTGCATACTCAGATTCTTTGACTTCTAAGATATCAAGTCCTAAATTTCTAGCTTTAGCGTCATCCAAGACGTTATAACCCGCCATATAATTAATCTTATCATTTCCCTCATTCTCATAACAAACACCTAATGATTGACCATTTCCAAAACTTTCTAATTGTTCAAAACTATATTTACTATATAATTCATCCCATGTACTCGGACATTGATTAGAATCAATGTTTTCTTTTAATACGCCAGCTACTTTGAATGATGGCTTTGTTTCGATTTTAATATTCATTTGACTTCCTCCTATTACTTTTAAAGCTAATTTCATTTTAGGAAATAAATTATAGTTTTTCCCTTTTCGAACTTCTGAGGGTGAATTCCCATGAAACTTTTTGAAAGAAAAACTAAAAGCATCAGCTGAATCATAATTATATTTCAAAGCAATATCAATTACTTTTTGATCAGTATTCAACAGATCATCTACAGCTAGTGTAAGTTTTCTATTTCTCAAGTATTCTGCCAAAGTAATTTCTGATAGAATAGAAAAAATTCTACTAAATAGTGGATAGGAATAACCTGATATGTTTTGAAATTTTTTAAGTTCAACTTCCGATGTAAGTGTACTTTCTAAATAGTCGATGGTTTTGTTAAATTGATGCATCATTTTTATCACCTCTCACATAGGAGTTTATCATATAAATAAATTGGAAACCCAATAATTTTAGTACAAAAAAAAACTGTAAGCTGAACATTTGTTTTTTGAATTAAAAAACTCTATTGTATTTTCTTTACTACATTCCAAATGATTTTGAACTCAAACCCAGAATCATTAAAATATCATCACTTCTACACTCTACTACCTCAAAACCAAATTTTTTATAAAGGTGAATAGCATGTTTCCATAGCTGACACTCATAGAGATCCCTTCTCTATTTAATTCCAATAATTTTTCGACAAATACCAACATCAGTTGATTACCAATACCTTATTATAGCACCCACAACACCTATAAAAATACCTAGTCGATTAATAAAACTTATTGATATTGACTCTTTTACAACTTTGTCACCCTGAACTTTATCTTTACTGAAGTTAAGTAAGGGGTTCACTACACGTCATTAGACGTCAAAACATTGATTTTAAGCGATTTTTGAATTTTTAAAGTTCATTACATTGCAATATAAATCAATAAGAACTCTACCTTTTACTCTACCTTTTTTAGATGAATATATCATTTGGATATTGAAGTTAAGCCCTGCTATCATTTCGATGGCAGGGCTTTTTAATATTTGGTACACTAACTTTTTATCTATATTTTGGTGGAGCTGAAGTTGACATCTACAAAGTTTAATGTTAAAATACAATCAAAAATATATTTGAATGAGGTGTTTTATGATTCAAAATGTTGTTACTTCAATAATCCTGTATTCTGGGACAGCCGTAGACTTACTTATTATCCTAATGTTATTTTTTGCCAAAAGAAAAAGCAGAAAAGACATCATTAACATATATTTAGGACAATTTCTAGGCTCTGTTAGTCTAATATTGCTAAGTTTGCTTTTTGCATTTGTCTTAGATTATATTCCTAGTAAAGAGATTTTAGGTTTGCTCGGTTTGATTCCAATTTTCCTAGGCCTCAAAGTTTTGCTTTTAGGAGATTCTGATGGAGAAGCTATTGCCAAAGAAGGTTTGAGCAAAGATAATAAAAACCTGATTTTTCTAGTCGCTATGATTACTTTTGCAAGTTGTGGTGCTGACAATATTGGTGTCTTTGTCCCATATTTTACTACCTTAAATTTAGCGAATTTGATAGTGGCTTTACTTACCTTTCTAGTCATGATTTGTCTCTTGGTTTTTTCTGCCCAAAAATTGGCACAAGTCCCTTCTGTTGAAGAAACTTTGGAAAAATATAGCAGATGGTTTATTGCCGTTGTTTATTTAGGATTGGGGATATATATCCTGATTGAAAATAACAGTTTTGACATGCTATGGACTGTGTTAGACTAGGAGAAAATATTTTGAAAAAAGATAGTATCTGCCAAGTGAATGTTATAAATCAACAAAATGTTACAACCGCCACGAACTACCTTGAAAAGGAAAAAGTCCAAAAATCACTTCACATTTTATCAAAGTTTACCGATAATAAACAGATAAATATCATCTTTTATCTCCTTGCTGTTGAAGAACTCTGTGTCTGCGATATAGCCTGTTTACTAAATCTCAGTATGGCATCTGCCTCCCACCATCTTCGTAAACTAGCCAATCAAAACATCTTGGACACTAGAAGAGAGGGGAAAATTATATATTATTTTATAAAAGATGAGGAAATCAGAGATTTTTTTAATCAACTAGGATAACAACTATTTTTACTACTTTTCCATGTTTATAGGGGGCTTATCTATGAAATTTTTTGATGAAAATTACTCACAAGAAATACCTACTCGTATCAAATGTTTAAGAAAAAAGTATAATTTAAAGCAAAGTGACCTAGGTAATGCAGGTCAAGTTAGCCAAGTTGAAAAGGGAAAGCGACAAGTTACCGCTTCAATATTGCTTTATTTGAATACTCAAACCGACTCGGACTATAAAGGGCACCTCTAATAACTACCAATTA
>NZ_JXJT01000035.1 GCF_002441885.1 Pseudolactococcus chungangensis CAU 28 = DSM 22330
ACCTCTTTTCATACGTTTTTAGAGGTGCCCTTAAACTTACGATTGTGGATATTGAAAGGCAGGTCTCTACTTCTTCCAACATTGCTTTTCCCAAAGACTCTTTTAAAAGTCGGAGAGCTTGCTAATATAAGGCCTGCCGAGTTGTCAGCGCCACTCATAACACAGAGTGATGTTGTCAAAGGATTTAGTCCTAATTCAACACATTCAACACTTGCATAGAAAGACTTCATGTCAATAAATGCTATCGCCCTGCGTTGTTCTTTCGAATAATCAATTAAAGGGTCAATCTCAATCATATAGACACCTCTTTTGTAAATAGTGTTAGTTTTTTTGACTAACACTATTTTATCACTTTTAAAGTTGATGTCAATTAATAACTCATATTTTGAAAAAAGAAAAAATAGGCGAAGCCTATCTTTATTTATCTTATATATATTTATCTTTTGTTCTTTTGCGTACAAAAAATGTCAATGTTTATGCACTCTGATAAGATTATATAGTCACAAAAAACTATGTATACAGTCACAAAAAACTATGTATACAGTCACAAAAAACTATGTATACAGTCACAAAAAACTTTACAAAGTGACTGTATACTTGTATAATAAAAACATAGAGAAAATAGACGACTAAATCACTTTCTCTATGCCTATTACACTACCCTCAAAGGAGAAGATAGCTCATGCCTATTATAACAAAAGAAAATCGGATAATCAAAATGAATGATATTGAAAAAAGAAAAGTAGTAGAGCATAACGATCTCATTTCGTCCGTTGCAAAAATGGATAAAACACCTCTTAAAATTTTTGAATTGGCAGTATCTTATATTGATACGGATAATCCTCCAAAGGATAATATCATCTATTTATCAAAAACTGAACTCTTTAAATTCTTTAAAGTTACTGACAGCAACAAACATACTCGGTTTAAAGAAGCGATTGAAATCATGCAAAAGCAGGCTTTTTTTGAAGTGAAAGAAAAAAAGGAAAAGGGTTTTGAATATAGAAGTATCGTGCCAATTCCAGAAGTGAAATGGACTGATTATCATGATGAAGTGATGATACGATTTGATATTGCTATTATGCCTTATTTAATTGATCTTAAAACGAATTTCACACAGTATGCTTTGTCTGATGTAACAGAGCTAAATAGTAAGTATTCTATTATCCTTTATAAATGGTTATCCATGCACTATAACCAGTATGAACATTATGCTAATCAAGGCGGAAGACGACAGGAACAATTAGAAGAGTATGCTAACCCTTCACTACCTGTTAAAGAATTAAGACAACTTACTGATACGCTAAATGAATATAAACATTTCCCTCATTTTGAAACAAGAGTTTTAAAAAACGCAACGGAGGAAATCACTCAACATACTCATTTTAATGTTTCGTACGAAAAATTGAAAAAAGGACGTTCAATCGACTCCATACAGTTCCATATATCTAAGAAAGCACAGCCACAGGAACTAAATGGAGAATACAAGGAAAGAGAACAAGACCCTGCTTACCTACAAGATAAAGCAAATAGAGAAGTGAGTCAGCAGGCATTATTTGCTGAAGCAATGCAGAGTATTTTTACTATGGAGTTGATAGATAGCTCGTTGATTTCTCCAGTAGAAATGACAGATATTTCTTTAATGGCAAATCTTCAACAAGAAGTTTACCCCCTTTATAAACAACTAGAAGAAATAGTTGGTATTAAAGGTGTCAGAAAGCACCTAGAATACGTTTCAAGCAAGAAATTGGACTATTCTAAGCCTAACCTTGTTAAGTACCTTAAAACGGCTGTAGTGCGCTACCTCGATAGTGGCGACACAAAGCAACCAGAAGAAAGCAAAACAAAGTTTTTGAAACAGCCCCCAAGGACTTTAGAAGAAGTAGCAAAAGATTATTTATAAAAAGAAACAAAGGACAATATTTTTATATTGTCTTTTATATTGTATTTACAATATATTTATGATATAATATAAACATATTGTAAATACATTACATAAATAATTTAGAACAGAGGAAAGACCATGAGAATTATCAGCTTTGCAGCCATTAAAGGTGGAGTAGGAAAAACAACATTGACATTCAATTATGGAGAGTGGCTATCAAGACAAGGTAAAAATGTTTTGTTAATTGATTGTGACCATCAATGTAGTTTAAGTCAAACATATAATTTATTTACAACAGAAAATACTGTTTATAATATTTTTGAAGGTGGGGAAGTAGAAATTCATAATATCCATAGTAATTTGGATATTATTCCATCTTCTCCTATGCTTGATGAATTAGAAACTGAATTGAGTACAAAACATAATAAAGATTTACTTTTGATGATGTGGTTTCAAGATAATATCGATACAATAAGAAAATATGATTTTGTTTTAATTGATTGCCACCCTGATTTTTTAACTGTAACAAAAAATGCTATAGCTATCAGTCATTACATACTCAGTCCAATTGAACCTAGTCAGTATGGATTTACATCAAAAAGTTTATTATTAGAAAGACTATCAAACTTTAAAGATGAAGTGATTGACGTAAGATCAAGAGAAAGTTATATCACAGCACAAACATTATTTATAGGTAATAGGATACGACATAATACAAAATCATCTAAAGAGTTCTCGCAAAAGATTTCAGAGGATAAAAATGTAATAGCTTTAATTCCTGAAAAAGAACTGTTTAATCGGTCAACATTAGACGGGACTCCAATTGTTGAAATGCAGGAAGATAAAGAAATAAATGTTAAAAACAAAACTTTTTTTAATGCGTTAGATAGTACATTCCGTAATATCACAAATACAATAGAAAAATAATGTATATACAATATTTTCATAATGTTTATAGAGGAGAGGGAAATATAATGGCTTTTGATTTAGATACAGATAATATAAAAAAAGTGATGACTAAAAAGAAAAATAGTAATCTACCAGTTAATGAGACAAATAATGAAAAAAGGATAACTTGTTCTTATACTTTAGAACCATCTGTAAAAGAAGGGCTAGTTAAATTAGCTAGTATGCAAGGGTACTCAAATACATCTAAATTTTTAAATGATTTGCTGAAGCAAAACTTGAAAAACGAAAACATAATATAAACACAATGTAGATTATAATGTAAAAAACATTGTAAATATATTGTGGACTAATGTCAAACTAGCAAGGATAGAATCGGCAAGGACGAAACTATATTATCAGAAATTTTAAAAGTGAAAGATGAACAAATTGAAGACTTTAAATTTCAAAGAGAAGTGTTTGTAAATGAAATTGCAAAAAAAATGAACAAATCAAAAGTTTAGTGGAAGCTCAAAAATAAACGCAAAATCTTTTAGATCAACAACAACGTCTAGCCTTACAGGATAAAAAATTACTAGAAGAGTATAAATCAGAAATCAATGAATTGAAAGCTCTTAAAATGCCTCAGGAGGATATGAAAGATGGCTCGTCGATAAGGGGTGAGGCGCAGGAAGAAATTGAACTACTGAAAGCTCAATTGAAGTTATCAGAAGAAGAACGAAACAAGGCAAAAGAAAAAGAGCCGGTAAAAACTGAATTTAAAAAATGGTGGCATTTTGGAAGGAATGTAAAATGACTAAACAAACTTTTGATGATTTAATTAATCAGATTAATACTGTTTCTAAAGATGTACAAAGAGAACGTGGGACGCTTTTTGAAAAATTGACGTTAGCCTATTTGAAAAATGAACCTACTTATAAATCCTTGTATCAAAATGTGTGGTTATTGTCGGAAGTTCCTGAATCTTATGGTATTCCAAAAAAAGATACAGGTGTTGACCTAGTTGCTGAACAAAAAAATGGTGATTTGGTTGCGATACAAGCTAAATTTTATACAAATAAGGTAGCTAAGGCTGAAATTAATTCCTTTGTTGCTGAGTTAGGTAAAAGTTACTATCAACGAGGACTTATTGTATCTACAATGGATGATTGGAATTCCAATGCACGTGAAACGATTGATCAGAATGAAAAAGGAATTGAAATCATTGGATTATCAGACCTTAGGAACTCTCAAATTGACTGGTCTCAATTTAATTTTGAACGTCCAGAAAATGTTGTCGTTAAAAAACCTAAAAAATTAAGGGATTACCAACAAACAGCTAAAGAAAATGCCCTTGCTCATTTTAAAGAAAATGATCGTGGACAACTAATTATGGCACCAGGTACAGGAAAAACATTTACTAGTCTTAAAATATCTGAAGCTCTATCTAAAGATAAAGATGGTCCTTTTAAAGTGTTGTATCTTGTTCCTAGTATTCAATTATTGACGTAAACATTGCGTGGTTGGAATAATGATACTGAACTAACAATGACAAGTATGGCCGTTACTTCTGACCGTGATGCATCACGTGGTACAGATGGAACCGAGGATATAAAAGCATCTGATATTGGCTATCCAGCAACCACCTCTAGTAAAAAAATATTACAAAACTGGCATGATTTTGAATCATTGCCAAAACCAACCGATATGCTCGTTGTTTTTAGTACGTATCAGAGTATAGAAGTCATAGGTGAAGCACAAAAAGAAGGGTTTCCAGAGTTTGATTTTATTATTTCTGATGAAGCTCATAGAACCACAGGTGCTCATGAAGCAGCTAAAGAGGCCAGTGCATTCTCTAAAGTTCACAGCAATAACAATGTAAAAGGACTTAAAAGAATGTACCAAACGGCTACACCAAAGATATATGGCGAAAGTGCGAAAAAAAATGCCAAAGACAAGAGTATCTTACTTTCATCAATGGATGATGAAAGTAAATACGGAGAAGTGTTCTTCCGTATGGGATTTGGTCAGGCAGTCTCACGTGATATTTTAACAGATTATAAAGTGATGGTTTTAGCAGTTGATGAAGCAGCAATTCAAAAAGATATGCAACGAACTCTCGCTGATCCAGAAAATGGCTTAAATATTGATGATGTTGGTCGTATTGTGGGGATTTGGAACGGGATGATGCGTCGTAATGGCTATAAGAACCCTATTAAAAATAGTCCTTATGATGGTGCTCCTCTAGAACGAGCGATTGCCTTTACACGAACGATTGAAGAATCAAAAAAGGTATCGAGTCAATTTGAAGAAGTAGTCAATGAGTATATCAGCGAAGCTATTGAAGACGAATCTATCCATTTATCAATGCGTCATGCGGATGGCAAAATGAATGCACTCCAAAAAGGAGAGATTTTAGATTGGTTAGCAAATCCTAATAAACCAGCGGATGAAGCTCGAATTGTTTCTAATGTACGCTTCTTAACAGAGGGTATCGATATTCCGACGCTTGATGCAGTTATATTTTTATCTCCGAAGAAATCTCAAGTTGATATTGTTCAAGCTGTGGGTCGTATCATGCGTAAGGCTGAAGGGAAAGACTATGGATATATTATCTTACCAATCGTTATTCCAACTGGAGAAAAACCAGAAACAATATTAGATAATAACAAGAATTACGAAACGGTTTGGCAAGTGATTAATGCGTTACGGTCTGTCGATGAGCGATTTGAAGCAATGATTGATAAGTTAAACATGACCAAACCTAAACAGTTAAAAGTTATTGGTGTAGGAAGTGCTCCAGATCAAGTGAATGACCAAGATAAAACTATTGAAAATACTCCTGTCCAAACAGAACTTGAGTTTGAGTGGGATAAATTTGAAGGTGCTATTTTTGGTAAAATTGTTCAAAAGGTTGGAGATCGTAAATATCTTGAGAATTGGTCGAAAGATGTTGCTAAAATAGCCGAACGCCAAATTAACTGGATTAAAAATAAGTTATCAGATAAAAAAGATCCGATTAGTTTAGAATTTAAAAAGTTCGTTTCATCATTACAACATAATATCAACGAAAGTATTGATGAAAATCAAGCTGCGGAAATGCTCTCACAGCATTTAATTACAAAACCTATATTTGAGGCATTATTTTCGGAATATAGTTTTGTAAATCAAAACCCCGTCTCCCAAGCGATGGAATTAATTGTATTAGAGCTAGAAAAAGCTGGTTTTGCCAAAGAACAAGAAAACCTAGAGCCTTTATATGAATCCGTCAGAATGCGAGCTGAAGGGATTGAAAAAGCAGAAGACAAACAAAAGATTATTGTTACTTTGTATGATAAATTCTTCAAAACTGCTTTTAAAGCAACAACTGAAAGATTGGGGATTGTCTTTACCCCAATTGAAGTTGTGGATTTCATTATTCATTCCGTTGATGATGTTCTTAAAAAGCACTTTGGCAAGTCTTTAGCAAGTAAAGATGTCCATATTTTAGATCCTTTTACAGGGACGGGGACGTTTATTGTTCGAACATTGACTTATCTAAAAGAACAAATGGATGCTGGAGAAATATCGTTGGCTGATATCACTCGTAAATTTACGCAAGAATTACACGCGAATGAAATTGTTTTATTGAGTTATTACATTGCGGCGATCAATATTGAAGCAACTTTTGATGAAATAAACGGAAATGAAGAAGTTTATGTTCCCTTTGAAGGGATTGTTTTAACAGATACTTTTGAGAGTACCGAGACCGAAGATACATTAGACGATGATTACTTTGGAACTAATGATGAACGTTTGAAACGTCAAAAAAAAGTCCCAATTACAGTTATTATGGGCAATCCACCGTATTCAGCAAAGCAAAATAACGAAGATGGTAACCAAATACGCGTGAATTATCCTAATCTTGATAGATGTTTACGTAAAGATTGGATTGAAACATCTACTGCTACAAACAAGAATGGATTGTTAGACTCATATATCCGAGCACTTCGTTGGTCTGCAAATCAATTAAAGGGAAATGGAGTTATTGGATTTATTACTAATAGTTCCTTTCTCGATGGAGTAGCAATGGATGGCATGAGGAAGTCTTTAGTAAAAGAGTTTTCTGACATCTACGTTATCGACTTAAAAGGACAAATTCGTCGTAGAAGTCGTGAACAGACAAAGATTGAAGGTGGAAACATCTTCGACATTATGACTGGTGTTGCTATTACAATTTTAATCAAAGATGAATCATATGAGGGTGACGGCAACGTTCACTACTTGAACGTTGGAAATTCTTTGTCGAAGCAAGATAAATTGCATAATTTGGTTAATTGGAGAAGTATTGCCCATGTGAAAGAACGATTTGTTACGCTTGTGCCGAATAGAAAAGGCGATTGGTTAAATCAGCGTAACTCTAATTTTGATGATCTTATTCAACTAGGTAATAAAAAAACAAATGATTCGTTATTTTTGGATTATACTGGTGGCTTGAAAACTGGACGTGATGCATGGTCTTGGGGATTTTCTAGGGTTGATGTTGAACAGAAAATGAAAAACAGTATTAATTACTACAATAATCATTTGGGTGATAAGAATGTTTATTCGCTAGAAACGGATGCTTTGTCATGGACTCGTTCATTGAAACAAAGATTTGAACGATGTGAAAAGCAAATTTATGATGATCAACGTATGTATATTGGAATGTATCGTCCTTTCACAAAAAAGTATATCTACTATGCTCAAGCATGGGTAGACATGCAATACAAGATGCCATCTGTATTACCTGTCTCAAATTCAAAAAATCAAATGATTTCACTGTCTAACAAAACAGAAGGGAAAAAATTTACATCATTGATGGTTAACGTGTTGCCAGATATCAACTTATTTGCAGGTGGTTCGCAGAATGTCCCAGAGTTATTATATGATGCTATGGGAAGTTTCTCTGCAATCAGACCTGAAGTATTGAAAAAACTTGCTGGTTTAAATCAATCAAATATCATGTATTATTTGTACGGCGTATTCCATTCCCCCCAGTATGAGAAAATTTATGGTAGGGATTTAGCGAAATCATTTCCACGTGTACCAAATTTAAAGAATAAGCAAGGGTTCATCCAGATTGGGTGTCGGCTTGCTGAGTTGCATTTAAATTATGAGAATCAACCAATTTGGGAAGGTGTTGAAGTTGAAATTTCGAAACCAGATTATCGTGTTAAGAAGATGAAACATCCTAAAAAGGGTATATTAGATACTATTATTTTTAACGATAGCATCACAATTAAAAATATTCCAGAAAAAGCCTATGAGTATATTGTTAATGGTCGATCTGCTATTGAATGGATTATTGATCAATATCAAGTAAAAACAGATAGAAAATCAGGAATAACTGATGATCCTAACGAATTTAGTGATGATTCTAAATATATTTTAAATCTATTATTATCTGTTATTACAGTAAGTATGCGCACACTGGAATTAATTGATGAATTACCAGAATTTGAAGTACAAGAATAATTAAGGGGGTATAATTAGATAATAACCCCTATTAAAGCCAGTTAAAATAACCCCTAATATCTAAAATATAGATCTCAGGGGTTATTTTGGGTTTTTAATGATATAATAAACCTAAAAATAGATCGAAGTTAAAATGAATAAATTAAGACAAATTGTTATAGATGCTCCATTTGTCCCTTTTATGTATCTCTTCGTTGGCTGGACTAATGTCAAATATTTAGACACAAAAATGGAAATTAATTTTCAAATGCTAAAGTAGAATATTAGCATATGAGGGTGGAAATGATATTCTGAAAGATTTGGGGTATACCTATAATTTGAATATAGAATACAACGTTTTTAATATGTTAAATGAAACTGTCACAATTTCGTGGGACAAAAAATAAAAGCCTATATGGCTTTTTTATTTTCTATGAATATTAAACTTGTTTCTGTACCTTTGAAAAGTCCTGCGATTGATACCTGTTTGTCGTTCAACATCTTTTTCAGTTTCGCCATCGAGGTAAAGTTTGAATGCAAGCTGAAGTCTAGGGTCATTCTCGCTAAACTTTTGTTTACGACCTTTAAATTTACCTTTTTCTTTTGCAAGTGCAATTCCCTGCGCTTGCCGTTCCTTTATTCTTTTACGTTCAGACTCAGCCTGATACTTGTAAAGCTCGATAACAAGATTATTGATCAGTCGTCTTAAATTGGTATCTTCAATTCCTGACATGGAAGGTAAGTTTAAGACCTCTAAAGTAGCTCCCTTTTGTTGGATCGTGTTCATAATTTCAGTTAGGTCTTTATTATTTCGTCCAAGTCGGTCTAATTCAGCAACTACCACAATATCGCCCTCACGAATATAATCAAGCATTGCTTGTAATTGAGGGCGTTCGGTAGTAGCTCCACTTATTTTGTCTGAAAAGACCTTAGAAACGCTTTCTAGTGCTTGTAGTTGTCTATCAAGGTTCTGTTCTTTACTTGATACACGAGCATATCCTATTTTAGCCATATTTAACCTTTTTCTGTTGCGCAAGTCTATTGTCTATCTATAAATCTAGTATATCATAGAAGAACAAAAAAGACAATAGAGTGTACTCAGTTGTCACACTAAATGAAACAAATTATAACAGCTAGTCTCTAATTATTTGATATTGTCTTTATATATCTATTATTGCTATCTTTTTATACCATTTTATACTAAAATATACCTATTGAGGAACTTTGCAACACAACCCAGTGACAGATAAAGCCCCATCTATTGCTAGTGCATTTAGAAAGTTACAAAAATGTTAGTATATATTTGATAATTAATTTTATGAGGAGGAGAATTATGGATTTTAGGAATACAGATTTAAAAGATTTATTTGGTGCAGTTGCCGCAGAAGATGATGAACTTAAAAATTTAGAAAAATATTTTTTCAAGAATCAATTATTTAGAAAAGCTATTGGGAAAGATAAATTATTAATATTGAAAGGGTATAAAGGAACTGGTAAGTCTGCATTATTAACTATGGTTCAAGATTATTTTTATGCAGAAAAGAAAGTATGCTTATCAATAAAACCAGATGATTTTCCTAGTATAAAACTGTCAAATAATGATAATTTAGATTTAATAAGCTCTTGGAAAAAGGATTTAAATGATCTTATTATTAAAAAAGCGTATGAAACTTTTTTACAAGAAGACAAACCACAAAAAAAATTTTTTAATGCTATTAATGCTATTAATGACATATTCAATTTACCTCAATATTTAAATGCAGATACCGATGGCTTTAAAAAAAAAATAGCTGAGAATTTTAATAAGAATAGAGAAGTATATGTTTTTATAGACGATCTTGAAAGAGGATGGAATGGTGATGAAAATAGTATCCATAGAATATCGTCCTTAATTTCAGCATTAAGAGATCTATCCAATAGTTTTAAAGGACTTAAGTTTAGAGTATCTTTAAGATCTGATATGTATAGCATGTTGAGATATGACGATTCTAATCTTGATAAAGTACTTCCTGATATATTTGATGTGAAGTGGACGAGAGATGACTTGTTAAAAATTCTTGTAATGCGTGTGCAACATTATTTTGGTAATGATATCAAGAGTGAAGACCTAGATGGCCTTACACAGACAGAACTAGAACCTTATTTGAAAGATATCATGAAATTAAATTTTTCTGGCAAGGGTAAGTGGCATAATAGACCTATTCATAATATCTTACTTTCACTAATTAGAGAGAGACCACGTGATCTTATTAATCTTTGTACCCTAGCTGCAAGCAAAGCTGGCGAAAATAATCATGATTTAATTGAGACTAAAGATTGGGAAACAATTTTTCAGAAGTATTCAAGAGATAGGTTTAATGATACAATTACAGAACATAAATACCAATTAAGCCAAGATGGGGTAAAACAGCTTTTAAATGGTATGAAAACAACTAAGGCTGAGTCCAAGTTACAAAAATCTCTTTATGATAGAGACGAAATATTACTTAAAATAAAAAACATTTTAGAGCAAAATAATATAAGAAAAAATGGTACCACATATAAAATGAGCTCCAAAGAAGGATTAGAGTTTTTATATTCTATAGGTTTTTTAGTTGCTAGAAAGGATGAAAGTGAAAACGGTTATATTAATAGAGTTACATACGATCAAAATCAAGATTTAGTAGACCAAAACTCTGGCTATAAATTTGAAATACATCCTGCATTTAGATGGGCATTAAACTATGATCCAAATGAAAATATTTTAGCCGGATTTGATAGTGAATACTATTGATAAATCATAATAAGAATTATGATAGCTTTTAATTGTGGCTTATACATCTAACATATTTCTTATTTCATTGAATACCGAAAACCAGAAGAGATTACCGTCTCTTTGGTGTTTTTTATTTAAGGTATGGGAGCACTGAGAGGGATATATAGAAAGAACGGAAATCTCTTCGGCTTTTCGATGTCGACTGAAATTAAAATATTAATGGTATCCCAGCATAGTTAAAATGTGAGATTAGGAATTTTGTACTCTTTTGAGGAACTTTGCAACAGAACCGTGTACTCTATTGGCTATTTAAAGACTATATCAAACCCAATTGATAAATTGTAAAATTAAATATAAAATATAATTATAATATAAGTTACAACCTAATTGAAAGTGTAGAAATAAAATATACTCAAGAGGAGAGTCAAAATGGAAAATGAGAATGGGAATTTTGGGATTAGAATAGTAGAAAAACCAACATTTTTGGATATAGAGATAAAAATGAATGTACTTTTTGGTATGAAACAGAAGAAGAAAGAGATAAAAAACATGATGAAATGTCTAAAGATATAAAGAATATTCCAGCAACAGGTTTTGTGTATTCAAAGACTGATTGTGGCATGATATCAACTGAAGATATTTTAAAAATTTATAGGAATTAAATTGCATGGATATTCCTAATTAGGTTCTATTGCTAAGTAAAAAGAATAAAAGCCATTCAGCAATTAAGCTGGTTGGCTTTTATTCTGGGAGTTTTTATGAAAAAATATTTTGTGGTAGCTCCAGTATAATGCTACTTCCTTAAATCAAAATTAATCGATCAAAAAAATTATGGTACAATAATACAGTAGAAAAGTTAAGACGGTGGCTATCTTTGAGAGGTGGTGATGCTTATGCAAGTAAACATCAAAATCTATAGGGAGGAGATGCCTGTTTGTCCGCATATGAGACAATTCAATTGCTTTGATTGCTTTAGTTGTTAAACTGCTTAAAAATGACAAAAAAAAATAACCGTCCTTTA
>NZ_JXJT01000036.1 GCF_002441885.1 Pseudolactococcus chungangensis CAU 28 = DSM 22330
AGTCTTGCTTATCGTAGGACTGGGCAGTGCCGCAACTGTCAATGCGGCAGAAAAGACCTATCATCACCGTGATGAAGTACGCAATCATGCGGTTGAGCTGGCTGGTGCAACCCATGTGTTCCACTTAGCCGCTGAGGGAGACTTTGAGGGCGACACCGAGGACCAAGGCGACCAAGGCGACAAGGGTGACACTGGCGACAAAGGTGACCAAGGCGACAAAGGTGAGACCGGCGACAAGGGTGAAACTGGTGATAAAGGTGAACCAGGTGAGCCAGGTGTCTCTAACAACTTCACGATTACTTACTATATCAATGATAAAGAAGTCACAGATTTAGACCCAGATGGCTACATCGCTGGTGTTAAAACGACTTACTTACCAAGCCCAACATACGTGACTGAAATCTTCTCAGGTTGGTATGACAATAAAGAATGTACTGGTGATGTCATCACAAGTATCGCCAAAGCTGACCAAGGTGACAAAACCTTTTATGGTAAAACAACGCCTAAAACTTACACTGTGACATTTAACAGTAATGGTGGTTCAGATGTTGCGCCAGTAACAGATGTCGTGGCGGGTGTGCTAGTCACTGAACCAAGTGAACCAACTAAAACTGGCTATGAGTTTGAAGGTTGGTATGCGACATCAAACTTCTCAGATACAGCTTGGAATTTTACAACAGATACTATGCCTGCTAAGGACATCACGCTTTATGCCAAATGGGAAGAGGAAGCTGTTGCTAAGGTCTATTTTAAAGACTTTGCTGGTAGTCAAGAAATCATGCCAGCTCATAAAATCACAGCAAGCCATCCTGACTTAGCTATTCCTGCAGCACCTGATAAAGCCAACGAATATTTCCTAGGCTGGGCAGAAAGTGCAAGTGCAGCTAAAACAGCAACGCTTTATGTACCAGAAAACGATTACACTGATATCCGTCTAGCGCTCAATGCGCCAGACCAAAAATATCTAGGTTATAAAGTAAAATCTGTTCATGAAATCAATAATATCCAGACAGATAAAACGCTTTATGCCGTTTACTATAAGCAATTAGGTGCGACTAATAGCCTTGCAGATGATTTTATCTGGTCAGATGCGATTTATCGTGTTATCAATATATCAGCAAATTCAACTAAAGAGCGTTTGGTGATTAAAGTCAATGCTTTAACAGATAAAGAAGTAATGGGCTCTGGTGATGATTCAGTAGCTTTGGTCAAATTTAGGACAGATAGGACGACATTCTTTGATGACAAAGGTAAAAATGGTTACGAAGGCAGCACGTTAGAAGCAGTGATTGATAAATATTATCAAGATAACATTGTTTCAAAATCAGAACAAGAGAGTGTGCTAGGTGTGAATCTAAATAATCCTGATTTTGATGCCTTTCAGAAATCAATTCCTGAGCTTGTAGGTGTAGGTTATAATAACTGGTATTATGGAGATTGGTACAAAGTTAGTGCCTTTCCACTTACAGTTACTAGGGATAATAAGGAACGTAAAGCTTTTGCTTTAAGCTATGATGATCTGAATACTTATTCTGATAGTATATTAACTGAAAATACTGGAGTGATCAATTCTTTGAGGTCTATTGGTGCTAATGAAGGGAATTTTTGGTTACGTTCAGTAGGAAATATGAATGGTTATGCTTCTCGTATTACTTCAAGCGGACATATGAATGATTTTGGTGGAAATATTGGCAATACTGTTTTTAATCCAGGTATTCCAGATGTTTATCCTGTTCGACCGGCTCTATATCTTACGGTTAATTAAATCTGACTAAGGATGAGTGTCGACTTCTTATCCAATTCAAAAGCAAGTCACATCAATTCGTGACTTGCTTTTTTGCACGAGTTATAACAAAAAATTAAAGTTCATAAATAAAAATTTTGATGAGACAGACTAAAGCCCACCCCAATTTTACAATCTGGGTGGGCTTTATAACTATCAATAATATATCAAATAATCTCCAGAGTCTCATCTAAATCATCAGTATCAAGTGTTTGATCACTACGCTGACGCAAATCCTTGGTAATCTTAAAGTAGCTAGGCACAAGGATAATCACACTGCCAATCCAAGCGGCAGGACTTGAAAAGAGCACGCCAATCAAGCCGATGGTGACGAGGCTCAGTACGGAAACTCCAGCCCGCATGACAAGTTCTGCCATGCCTGCAAGCGTCGGCACTAAACTGTTGCCATAGCCTTGAATGAAAGCTCTCACAACAAAGAGAATGGCTAAGATCCAATAAAAGAGACCATTGACCAAGTAATACTCGAAAGCGAGGTGGATGATTTTAGTTTCGCTGTGGCTGATGAATAAACCGGAGAAGAACTGGTTAAAGGTGATGAGGATAGCAGCAAAGACGATGCCCCAGATAACGTCGATGATCACGGCGTGTTTGAGACCGATGAGCATGCGCTTGTACTGGCGCGCGCCGAAGTTTTGTGCGGTAAAGGTTGTCACGGCAAGCCCAAGGCTTATCATGGGCAACATGGCAAGCTGATCAATTTGCCGACCAATGGCTTGCATGGCGACCACATCGGTCCCCATTTTATTGAGAACGATTTGTAAGGTCAAGCTACCGATGGCGATGATGCTAGATTGAAAGCCCATGGGATAACCAAGTGCGGCGTGCTTGCTGATTGCTTTCTTGTCGAGCTTGAAGTGCTGTTTGTGCAGGTGCAGCACGGGCACTTTGAGCTTGATGTAGATGACGAGATAGAGCACGGAGAAGGCTTGTGCGATAATCGTCGCAATCCCAGCGCCAAAGACGCCAGCATGGAGCCCGAGAATAAAGACAAACTCTAAAATAACATTTAGAATTGTCGAGATAATCAGAGCGATTAAGGGGGTCCGAGAGTCGCCAATCGCTCGCAGGACATTGGAGAGGTAGTTAAATAGGACGGTAAAGACCATGCCACCAAAGATGGCTTTTAGGAAATCATGGGCGTCCTTGATTAACTCTGGTGGTGTCTGCATGAGTTCAAGCAAGGGTTGCGCCAGAGTAAAGGCGATGACGGTTAGGACGAGTGACGTGATCAGGGTGAGAAAAAGCCCGATAGCAAAGGAGTGCTTGACGCCCTCATCATCATTTGCCCCGAAACGCTGGGAGATGATAATGGAGAAACCACTGGTGATGCCAATCGCAAACCCCATAATCAAAAAATTTAGCGCACTTGTCGCGCCAACAGCGGCAAAGGCATCCTTGCCAAGGGTATGCCCAACGATAATGGCATCAATAAAGTTATAAAAAAGTTGGAATAAATTACCTAAAAGTAGTGGCAAAGTAAAGAGCAAGATAACTTTGATAGGTTTTCCTTTAGTTAAATCAATCATGATAAGCTTTGTAACGCGGGCGCCTCTGTCATAGTTGACAGACGCGGTGTCGTGTTTTCCTCTCTATAAAGGGGGATTGGTTGGTATATCTGAGTAAAAATCGATTTATGAAATCGTTTTCTATAGATAATCTATATAGATTATAACACAAAAAGACGATTTCGCAAGAAATCGTCTCATGTTATCAGCAACTAATAATTATTTAGTTACGTTTACAGCTTGCAAACCGCGAGCGCCATCTTCAACGTCGTAGTTTACTGCTTGACCTTCTTCAAGTGTTTTGAAACCGTCAGTTTGGATCGCTGAGAAATGTACGAAAACGTCTTTTCCGTCTTGACCAGTGATGAAACCGAAACCTTTTTCAGCGTTAAACCATTTAACTGTACCTTGTGCCATTTTGAATCTCCTTCGCCCCTTGGGGGCATTTTAATTTTGTGTAATTCTGAAACTGCTTAGAAAGGATGAAACAAAATGAACCAAACTTTTTAAATCGTATACAAACTACCTCTTTATGGTATCATAAAAGATATGAAAAAGAAAGCGGAAATACGTAAAAAAATGAAATTGGCCTTAAAAACGTTTGATTCTTCTGACAAAACCCAGCAAACTCAAGCGATCATGGCACAATTTTTAGCATCAGATATTTATCAGGAGGCGACGATCATCGCCCTTTTCATGCCTATGCCCTTCGAATTTGACATGACGCGATTGCTGTCAGATACAAGTAAGCGGATTGTCATTCCAAAAACTTTACCCCAAAGCAAGATGATTTTCACGGATTACGATAAAGACACGCTCTTTCTAACCCCTTTTGGTGTTAGAGAATCCAAGTCTGATATCCCCGTCATTCCTGACCTAATCATCGTACCAGGACTGGCATGGACAGAAGACGGTTACCGTGTCGGCTATGGAGGTGGCTATTATGACCGCTATTTAGCAGATTTCACAGGCGAGACCGCCAGTTTTGTTTACGACTTTCAGATTATTTCTACTATAGAAAGAAACAAATTCGATATCCCAGTCAGACACATTTTTAAGGTATAATGAAACGTATGAATAATTTTAAAAAAGAATTTAGCCGCTACCCGGCAACTTATAGTTTAGCTATCATCACCCTTGGCGTCTGGCTATCTCAATTTTTAGCCAATGGCGTACAAGCCACTGAACCGATGAACCTCTTTCATTTTGGTGCTTTGTTTGGACCAGACCTCATTGAACATCCGACCCATCTTTGGCGACTTGTCACACCTATTTTTGTTCACATTGGTTGGGAACATTTCCTGCTCAACTTTTTTTCACTGATTTTTATCGGCAGACAAATTGAAGATGTTTTCGGCAGTCGACGATTCTTAGCCATTTATCTCTTATCAGGTATCTTTGGGAATATTTTAGCCTTTTTTGCGCAGCCCTATATCTTGTTAGCAGGGGCTTCAACGTCCCTCTTTGGGATCTTTGGCGCCATGGCTATGCTAGGTTATCTCACTAAAAACCCATCGTTTCAGGCAGTTGGCAAACAATTTGCCATACTTATTATTGCCAATCTCGTGATTAATTTATTTCAACCAGCAGTCGGCATTTTCGGGCACATTGGTGGCGCACTTGGTGGTGTTCTGTTGGCTGCGCCTTTTGCACCGAAAATCTTGCAGTCTAAGATTTCAGAGATTCAGAAGGCGACATTTTTCATCATCTACCTTGTATCAGCGATGTTGATGATCGTACTTACAATTATGGGATAGCTTAGGCATTAGTCAACCAGAAAAGACAGAAAATGATGCAAACATAGAGTTGTGTCATTTTTTTTTGACTGATAGCTTAAACTACCTTTTAAGTTTACTTTGTGAATAATCTAATTAATAGTTTAGATAGTAAAACGCTTGCAAAAATGAAAATTAAATGATATTATATTGGTATAGACCATTTGAAACGGTTACGTTTGTTGGTTGAGATACAATTTTATTTTAGTCGTTAAACAACAGCTTACAATTAAGAGATTTAATTGATTGTTCTGCTATTAAATATCAACTAAAACTATATTATATTGTGTCAAAAAAATTATTGGATGTTGGTCTTGGTAGATATCAGTATGCATTTAAGGCTTATATATAGTTTGATTAGGGCGTTTTTTAACTACCTAAATAACTATATATTTTTAATTGAGTAAACGCTTGCATTTTATTATATGACATGGTAATATAATGGAGTAGGTGATTTGTATGCGATTTCAAAATCATGGCAAGTTATCCACGTATTTATTTTATTGTAAAAATGCTAATCGAAGAGAGGAGAAAAATGGACGACGCACAAATGGCAGTCATTATGCCCTTAATTATGTATGGTGGTGAAGCGAAATCTTCAGCAGTCGAAGCGATTCGTGCAGCTAAAGCAGGTGACTTTGAAAAAGCTGACGAACGTATAGAAGCAGCTAGCAAAGCAATCGTAGAAGCACATCATGGGCAAACGGAGTTGTTGACTAAGGCTGCAAATGGTGAAGATGTACCGGTATCAATCTACATGGTACACGCTCAAGACCATTTGATGACAGGTATCGCATTCGTTGACCTTGCAAAAGAAATCATCGAATTATACAAAGTTATTAAAGGTTAAAAACAGTAGTGCCAATATGTCACGATTGTTTTGATTTAGGAATTTGATTAAGTTTAAGTTTGAATAGGGCTGAACTTTAATTGGAAAAAGGAAGGAAACTTTTATGAATGCATTACAACAGTGGATGGAGAAACACCTCGTCCCAGTAGCAGCCAAAATTGGCTCGCAAAAACATTTAGTGGCACTTCGTGATTCGTTTGTTGGTATGTTGCCAGCGACGATGGTAGGGGCTATGGCAACATTGGTATCAGTTATGATTGGTACCGTACCAAGTGCCGTACAACAACTTGTTCAACGTAGCGCATCTGATGGCTCTTGGACACTTTCTGATAAACCAGTTTTTGAACAACTTGCTGGCATCTCAAGCCTTGTAAGCCAAGGTACATTGACAATCATCGGTCTTATTTTCGCCTTTTCATGGGGTTACAACCTCTCAAAAGCGTACAAAGTCAATGAACTTGCAGGTGGTATCGTAGGGGTTGCAGCTCTGGTTTCAGGTCTGCCAAACATCATCGGTATCGCAACTGCTGGTCTCTCAGAAAAAGCAATGGAAACTGTTAACAACAACATTGCTGCACAAGGTATTGCAACTTGGAAAATGGGTCTCTCTGTAGGTCAATTGGATGCGGGTGCTTACTTTACTGTTATCATCATGGGTGCGCTTGCCGTTATCCTTTATGCCAAATTAATGCTTGCTGATATCACAATCAAAATGCCTGATTCAGTGCCACCAGCAGTATCTAAAGCTTTCTTAGCCATTATCCCAACTATCGTTGCGGTTTATGTTGTGTCAATTATTTACTACTTCATTAAAGTATGGACTGGTAACGACTTGATCTACTTGATCAGTAAATATATTGCTGAGCCTTTCCAAGCTTTGTCACAATCTATCGTTTCAGTACTGATCGTTACTTTCTTCGTTTCGCTCTTCTGGTTCTTCGGTATCCACGGTACAAATGTTTTGGGCGCTGTTCTCGATGGTATCTGGGGTCCGCTCCAACTTGCAAACATGGACGTTTACAACAAAGTTGGTTTGCAAGGTGTTAAAGATCTCGTTGCCAAAGGTGCAACTGATAAAACTCACGCTATCGATGGTAACTTTGTAACACTTTGGGTACGTGGTTCATGGGATGCCTTTGCATGGTTCGGTGGTACTGCAGGTACAATCACTTTAATCATCGCTATTCTTTGGTTCTCTAAACGTGAAGACTACAAAACAGTTGCGAAACTTTCTGTCGCTCCTGGTATCTTCAATATCAATGAACCAGTTATGTTCGGTATGCCGTTGGTATTGAACTCGCTCTTCTTCATCCCACTTTTACTTGCACCAATGGTGTCAGTAACAATTGCCTACATTGCAACTGCATTACACTTGGTTTCACCAGTTGTCTTGCAAGTACCATGGGTAACACCGCCATTCATTAATGCGTTCATGGCAACAGGTTTCGACTGGCGTGCAATCATTGTAACTGCAGTTACATTTGCCGCATCATTTGCAATCTGGTTCCCATTTGTTATCGCAGCGAACTCAATGGAAGAAGAAGCTTAATTATAAGTCTCACTTTGTTGAGCTTATGCTCAAAAAAGACGGCGAGAGTCGTCTTTTTCCATTAAAAGATGATAAAATAAGTATAGACCAAGATAAAGAAAGAGGTAGAATATGCTTGTAGTAAATATGGCAATGAAACAAGACGACGTGATTGCAGTTTTGGAAGAAAATGGCTTCAGATTTGTAGAGAAAAAAGGCATCCGTCTCTTTTTCGAAGCAGATGGCGATTTAAACGAAAAAGCAGCAGAAGCTAAAGCCCTTATTAAAGCTCAACCGTGGGGAGCCGCTTTGTTCTTCAACGTTGAGGTGGTAAAATCATGATGCAAAAATGGGGATGGGCTTTTGTCAGCTTAGCATTACTGATTTTTATCACAACAGTGCAAGGCAAAGGTGCATTCGTGATTGTTAGTATCCTATTGTTTGTACTTGGCCTTGGTATGGTTATTGTGGGTAGTAAAAAAGATAAATCAGATCAAAACGGAGAATCTAAGTAATGGAAATTATCAGAACCTTGAAGGTGCCACGCCAGTTTATTTTTGATAAATTACTCGAATCTGGTCTATATGATATCGAAAAAAATACTGGAAAGCATCCTAAAGTCTCTAGTTTAACTGGCTTTGAATACAAGAAAAAATTCGGAGCTAAGCAAAATCAAGCAGGTAAAATTAAGATTGATGAAGTGACAGAACCGTCAGTCTATGCGTTCACAACGAAAACAATTAGAAATACGTTTACGACACGTTGGGAATTACATAAGATTGATGATACGACGACGGAAGTCGTCATTTCAGAAACTTTGGAATCACACGGTTTCTTCCAGAATCTGAATGATATAATGATGCAAATTGGCCTGGGATGGATTAAAAAACGTCAGATGAAAGCCATCTTAAATAATATTTTCCAAGCTTATAATGGCAAGTTATAACATATATAGTTTTTATCATATTTATTCTATAAAAACAACAAAAAGTCAGCTAACAGTTGACTTTTTGTTAAAATAACTATATACTTATGTACATAAAGAGTAAAGAGGTCGAACATGGAACATAAAAAATTAGCAGCTTTTCCAAGAGATTTTCTTTGGGGGAGCGCATCAGCAGCCTACCAAATTGAAGGCGCTTACGATGAAGATGGTAAAGGTCTATCAGTCTGGGATAACTTTGTTAGAATCCCTGGTAAAACCTTCAAAGGGACTAATGGTGATATTGCAGTCGACCATTACCACCGTTACCAAGAAGATGTGAAACTCATGGCTGAGATGGGCATGAAAGCCTATCGTTTCTCAATCGCTTGGACACGTATTTTTCCAAATGGGACAGGTGAAGTCAATGAAGCTGGTTTAAAATTCTACAGCGATTTAATTGATGATTTGTTAGCAAATGGGATTGAACCCTTGGTAACCATTTATCATTGGGATTTACCACAAACCCTTCAAGACGCCTATGGTGGCTGGGAATCACGTCAAATCATTCCAGATTTCGTGAATTATGCAGAGACTTTATTCAAAGCCTATGGCGATCGTGTCAAATATTGGGTTTCTCTAAATGAACAAAATATCTTCACGCACATGGGCTGGCAAATTGCCACACACCCACCTGGGAAAAGAGATCCAAAGCTATTCTATCAAGTCAACCACCATGCGAATTTGGCTAATGCGGCAGTCATTAACAAGTTTCATGAGATGGGCATTGAAGGTAAAATTGGACCATCATTTGCCTATACACCACAATATGCAATTGATGCTAATCCGCTTAATGTCTTAGCAGCTGAAAATGCTGAGGAAATGATGGCACATTTTTGGATGGATGTTTATGTTTATGGCGAGTATCCAATCGTTGCTTTGAATTATTTGAAAGAACTTGGGATAGCACCAACCTTTGAACCTGGGGATGCCGAATTACTCAAATCTGCCAAACCAGACTTCATGGGCTTGAACTTCTATCAAACCGCGACAAACGCTTGGAATCCAATCGACGGCGGCGTTGAAAATAAAGACAGCTATCAAATGAATACGACAGGTAAAAAAGGCACCTCTCAAGATTCAGGTATCCCTGGCTTACAAAAAACAGTGAAAAATCCATTTGTTGAAACAACAAACTGGGATTGGACGATTGACCCTGTTGGTTTGCGCATCGCATTACGCCGAATTGCCTCGCGTTACCGCTTACCAGTCCTCATTACCGAAAACGGTTTGGGTGAATATGACGAGCTTGAAGATGGTCATGTTCACGATGATTATCGGATTGATTTCTTGAAAAAACACGTTTTAGCCATTAAAGAAGCAATCTCTGATGGCGTTGATGTCATCGGCTATACGACTTGGAGCTATACAGACCTCTTGAGCTGGCTTAATGGTTACCAAAAACGCTACGGTTTCGTCTATGTTGACCAAGATGAAACGATGACAGGCTCGTTGAAACGCATCCCGAAAGACTCTTACTACTGGTACCAAGACGTTATTGCAAGCAATGGTGAAGATGAGACATTGTTGACCTAAAATACAAAGAGATTAGGACGAAAGTCCTCAGTTACCAAAAGGAAAAAGCAAACTAAGACAATCAAATGGATTGGGTTAGTTTGCTTTTCGTTTTCCCTGTTTCTTTTTTATAGTCTAGACACCGATAGGGTCAGTAGGTAAATTACTTGCAGGACTTTCGCGCATGAAAATTCTTGATGCAATCATCAGACGTTTTTCAACTTCAAGAACGCGTTGATAATCTTCGTCGGAAAAAATGTCTTCGTTATCATAAAAATAGGTTATAAAATCGTCCCAACGTTCTGATAGGTCAGCGATTTTGGTGTTGGTTGTGGTATCATCAGGATTTTTTTGAAAATCCTTTACCAAATTTTCATAGTCGTCAGCAAGTATCTGAAAGGCGGTTAAAAATTCTTCATTCGTCATATCATCAAACTGATGATTGGGGAAGTCATCTACCTTGGCTTTATAACTTGAGGCAGTCTTTGTCTCTGGAGCGACAGTACCGATTAAGTATAAGCTACCCAAGGTGATGGATAGACTGATTAAAATAGTTAAGCTCCCGAGAACAATACCAATGAGCGGAAAATCTTTACTGATATGGTCACGGTTAGCATTTACAAGACAGATAACACCAAAAATAATCGCCAAAATGCCAATCACAATCGATATGAGATTGATAAAGGGGATCCAACTGCCGATAATGGCGATAACGCCTAAGACTAAAGCAACAATAGACAGACCAGTAGCATGTGAGTTTGTGACTGTTAGCATCGCTTTATCTAGATTATTTTGCTGATTTAAAAATTTTTCAGACATTTTTTCCTTTTCAGATATGATGTTGTTGATTTGAGGAGCAGAAAATACAAAAGTTTTAATGCCTTATTAGCATCTTTTGGGGTGAAACAATTGTTGACATAGTGTTTAAGAACTGAGCTATTATTGAGACTATTATAACATATTTTACGTCTATTTTAACAATGTTTATAATACGTTTGGCGCTTTTACGATTCAATCTAAAATAATGCCATATTTTATGTATTTAAATGTCAAAAAAAGATAGAAAACGCTTTCTTTTTTGTGATAGATATGCTATAATAAGAGTGTAGAGATAGGGTATAAAAGTTTGACACAGGACAGGTAGCTGCCAGTAACATAAGTTGTGATGGCAAAATGTTCTTCTGTCTAAGAGCTAAGAGCTAAGAGCTAAGAGCTA
>NZ_JXJT01000037.1 GCF_002441885.1 Pseudolactococcus chungangensis CAU 28 = DSM 22330
AGAAAAAAGTAACTACAAAAGTCTTTAATCACTCTAAACGATACAAATATAGAATAATTGATTATTCTTACTTATATTGCTATAATAAGGGTATAAAAAAGAACGTGCGCTAACACGTTCTCTATAGAACCGTTTAAGACGGTAGCAAATTTTTAGTTAAAAATAACCGTTTAACCTGCTAAAGTTAAAGGACGGTTATTTTTTTTTGTCATTTTTCAGCACTTTAACAACTAAAGCAATCAAAGCAATGGTAAACATACCAAAACTAAATATCACTTGAATTGTCTCATATGCGGACAAACAGGCATCTCCTCTCTATAGATTTTGTGAGTACTTGCATAAGCATCACCACCTCTCAAAGATAGCCACCGTCTTAACTTTTCTACAAATTATATTGTATCATAAATTTTCCCACCAGTTAATTTTGATTTAAGCTGACCATATTATAATAAAGTCATTCCTAAAATATTTTTTCATAAATAACTCCCAAAATAAAAGCCAAACAGCTTCCTTGCTGAATGGCTTTTATTTTTTTGCTTTCTTCAGTTCCTGCGTTAGCAAATATTTGATGTAGCTAGATAATTTAAGTTGATTATCTTTGGCAAGAGCAGCAACTTCATTTTTAAAGCTCTCTTTGCAACAGAACCCTTCAATATTATTTTTACTATATATTAACATTGACAAGACCAATTAAAAGGGATATAATAAATATGAAATCGCTTTCATATTGTATAGGTTACACTAATAGGAGATTGTCATGGAAAAATTAGAATCAATTAACTGGAGTGTCACGCTGAACAATACGGCATGGTCGTTTGGATAGGAAATAATATGAAAAAATCAAATTTTATTCTAATTTTATTTGCTGGTTCTCTCTTTTTACCATATATTAAATATCCAAGTACTGAAAGTGGTTTTAAATTTATATCTTATAACATATTTCAAACATTTTTATCGTCTCCTTTTACTGACAACGAACCACAAGTGATTATTCTCCTTTCGATTTCTATATTGATATATCTTTATACTAAATTTATTAAAAGGAATTATAGAGATGTCGGAATTTCAATTATGTTGTCAAGTTTTGTTTGGGCATCTGTAATTCAAATTTCTCCTTCAATCATTATTGAGAAAAACGCTTTATTTAATTTTTATGGAGTTGGATATTGGCTTGTTACAATCCTAGGAATTTCCTACTTCATTATGGAATTTTTAGAAAATAAAATAATATCAACCTTATAATTTATTTGTAAAGGTAAAAAACGACCAATATTGAAGCAAAGTGTCTAGCGTTATGCTAGCCACTTTTGTTTCTATCCTGCAAACTGAGGGGGCTAAGGGTGGAGGTTTTCTCCCCCTTACAAGCGCCATATGTAGACACATTAATAACTAGCATATAGATTGCTTGCCAAACCTTTAATCTTCTCAGTCTTATTTTTTTCAACCCTATCAAGCTTTGGATTAAAGCAAATTTTGAATATGACAATACTTAAGTCTCCTTTATAATAATTTAGATTGAGTATATTTGTTATCGAATTTATTTAAGATATTAGTATTATTTGGATAAACGGCTTCAAATTTTGAAATTTTTTAATATCTTGTAAATGTATGTTTTCTGAGATCATCACTATAGACAAAAGAGTGCACTCTATCGGCTATACGGTGTCAAAAATATAGTTCATTCTATGTCTTAATATTTGAGATTAGTCCACCTACTGTCTATTAAAATATTTATAAAATTTTCAAACATTGGATCTTTCTCAATTCTTGGTTTGTTCTTTATTTTCATTTTTAATACCTTTCTATAAGAAGATATAAAGAGACATATAAGTACACTTTGATGTCTTTTTTTGTTGTCTATGATATAATGGTTATATGGATAGACAACAGACTTGCGCAACAGAAAAGGTTAAATATGGCTAAAATAGGATATGCTCGTGTATCGAGTAAAGAACAGAATCTTGATAGACAATTACAAGCACTAGAGGGTGTTTCTAAGGTATTTTCAGACAAACTAAGCGGAGCTACTACCGAACGTCCGCAATTACAGTCTATGCTAGAGTATATCCGTGAGGGCGATATTGTAGTGGTTGCTGAACTTGACCGACTTGGAAGAAACAATAAAGACCTGACTGAAATCATGAACCAAATTCAGCAAAAGGGAGCTACCTTAGAAGTACAAAATTTACCGTCTATGAACGGCATTGAAGATGATAACCTAAGACGATTGATCAATAACCTTGTCATTGAGCTTTATAAATATCAGGCTGAGTCTGAACGCAAAAGAATTAAAGAAAGACAAGCGCAGGGTATTGCCCTTGCTAAAGAAAAAGGTAAATTTAAAGGTGGTAAACCAAAGTTTAGCGAAAATGACCCTCGATTACAGTTAGCATTTAAACTCTATCTTGATGGATCAACTGAAAAAGATGTTGAAAGACAGACTGGTATCAATCGCAGGACTTTTCAAAGATACAGAAACAAGTTTAATATTCATAGAAAATAAAAAAGCCTTTGTTTAAGGGCTTTTTTGAGTACTATTTTTCTTCACAAATTAATCTTTATAAGCAAACACAATACAATTGATGGCTTGATAATAAATCACACTTGATATTGCAAGTGTAGTTGTAGTTACAAGTGTAGTTGTAGTTACTTAGGCAGCTACTGATAATCACTCTGTATTTTCAATTAAATACCCAACTAATTCAGAAAAACTCATTCCTGTTATTTCAGATAGTTGTTTCCCCTTTTTGATTTGTTCTGGTGTAAGCATAAATTTAATATTCATAGAAATTAAAAAGCACTTGTCCTCGAGTGCTTTTTATTCAATTAACATTTTACTTTTGAACTTTAGTTCCTCTACCTATACTTTATTTTAGTTCTATATTAACTGTACTTGATGACTCTAGTCTACTCATTTTAATGAAGTTTGTCGCTCTATTCTCAATAGAAGTATCATGAGTAGCAATAATAAAGCATTTTCCATCAAATTGGGATCTATGTAAAATGTCGCTCATTATACAACTTCGAGTCTCTACATCTATATTTTCTAGTCCTTCGTCTATTAATAAGCAGGAGGCTGAAACTATCTTTGATATAAGGTATTCACATTTTTGAACCGTTCCTCTAGACATGTCACCTATGGTTATTTTAGAGTTGAGGAATTCATTTAGCTTAAGTTCATAGATTATGTCTTCAATATTGGGTAATTTCTGACCTTGTGTAAGTGAAAAATATTCTATGGATTCAGAAAGAGTAAAATACTTGAAATTACTCAGAGAATCGTTTACTTTGAAAATATAGTCATTGAAATATGGTTCTATCTTTTTGTCATTGACATAAATTCTAATATCCGAATCTACTAAACCCGTGATTAGGTTAATCAACGTGCTTTTTCCTATACCATTCACACCGCTTAATACATACACTCTATTTTTTAATTCAAACTCCATATCTAAAAACATCTTCTTTTGTTTGAATCCAAATTCTTTAATTTCTATCCTAATCATAGATCATCCTACCAACTGAATAAGAATAGATATTAATAACGCAATTGAAGCAGAGATTGCTAAAAATAAAACAAAAAAATTTTTAGATCCCTTTTTACTTAACTCTTTTAAAACAATATGAATTGATATTAACAAAATAAATATATTCAAGTATATAGTCATAACTTACCGCTTTCTAGTTTGCTTAAAATTTAATATATTAATCGAAATAGATATGAATGAAACAACCCAATATAGTAACACAACTATAAACTCCGAGAATGCCAAAGAATATTTAAAATGTGAAAACATATTGCGATTATTTATCTTATATACAAACAGTTGAAACAGAACTATAAGTATAAAAAATAACAAACTGTCCGCTATCGTTATACTCGTATAATCTTCCAACGACTTATTTTCTACTATGGAACGAATTTTTTTCAAGGAGTTGAAAATAGTATTTGAATGCAAATTGAATAATACTAAGGTTATAATAAATAACGCAAATAATATAAATTCTTCAGTATTAAAGTTAAAAATCAGGAAAATGAAAATTGAAGATATGACAGGGATGTATAAGACAAAATCAGATAGTACTTTATAAAAAATTCGACTAGATATATTTGAATTTAACAAATCATAACCAGTTATAAATAAAGAAAATCTATTATTTAACTGACTGCTCTTTTTAAGGATAACAAACAATGTAATAGAAGCTGTGCAAAGAACAAAAAATATATCTGAAGTGTTGATCTTCAACATATCTAAAATAAACCTTAAAAATAAAATAATGAAGTTTGATATCAATATTTTATTTCTATTTAAATACTGGTATGAATCTTTAAAAATTAGTTTATATAAAGTAATTTTCAAAGTACTATGTTTTACATATACGAAATACTCGATAAATTTGATGCTTAAATAAATAGATAAAATTACGATTATTTTTTCTATTTTAAATACTGGGAAAAATAAGTATAAAAATAATGAACTAAGGTAGAAAGCAATAGTTAAAACACGTTTTATACCATTCCTTATAATAATAGGTGATATAACAATTAAAAAGATAGATAACCCAAAAGAGTGCATCGATAGAATTAAAGAAAGAATGAATAGAGGTATCAGAAGATGTAGAAGATGTGTCTCATAAGCCCATCTTAAAAAATACTTGTTCAGGATTTTTTCCTTCTTATATTTAAATATAGAAAACAAAAAATAGGTATAGTACAAAATAAATGTCATGTACTGTATAGATAAAGGTAATAAAAATACCAGAAATATAGTTCCAAGTATCGAAAAGATAGAAAAATATGATGATATTTTTGAGAGAAATAGTACAATCCTTTTTGATAGATAATTGAATTCTTTATTCAAATACGAGAAAATTTTGTATTGAAATTCTCTTTGGAGTGAGCATAAATAGATTTTTAGTAAACTAAAATAGTACATTTTAAGCTTTCTAGATTAAAAAAATGCCAAGGATTATAATTATTATTTTTAAGAGGTCTTTCCTATTGGAGATAGATATTGATTTATTATTAACTGACATAATTATTGTCATCAGAGATAAAGCTAAACAAATAATAATATATGCAACCATACCATAGCTTTTGCTCTTTATCAATATAGTAGATAGTGATTTTACAAATATCATTATACTGAACATAAAATTAAAGTCAATATTGCTCGATTTTTCTTTTTCTACTAGATTAAGAAAAAAACGAACTATTAAAACAGATATAATCCAAGCTAATGATATAAATAGAGTGGCAGTCACTATAGAGATTGTGATTGCTTTATTATCTATAGTTTGTCCTTCAAATAAATTCTTTTTATTTAAAAGTACATAAAAGAAATTTAAAATTGTGTATATAATCCAAGAAGCCAAAAGTATAATTTTTGGCATTTTTTTTGATTTAAACATTTACTCCCCTATACTTCACTTAACTAATAATAGTTATTGATAGAAATATTGTATCAAGTATAATTCTATTTTTTAAAAAGTGGAATATATTCCACTTTTTAAAAATTCAATATATATGGTCTATACTATAAATATAAAAATGGTCTATACTATAAATATAAAACAGGAAAGGAGGACATAAAATGTTTGATTTAGTTGCTACTGGTATGGGAGCAGGGACTGCAGCAAGTGTTGTTGATGCTATCTTTGGTGGTCTCACAATTGCTAGTGCGTTATCACTATATGCAGGTCTAGCCGGCGGTGCTGCTTGGTTTCTTGAAAATGGACTTAAAACTCTGATTAAATGGGCAGGGAAAAGGACAATCATTTCATGGTAAGTTAATCACGTCAAATAACGCATAGGCCTATGAAAAATTCATAAACCTATGTGTTATTTTAAATATTAGAGATAATACATCTCTCTCTTTTATAGTAGTTTTTATGAAGGAATTTATATGAGAAACAAAATCAACCTTTTTTTAGCTTGCATTATCACAATAACTTCTTTCATTTTAGGATACTTGAATATATTCACAGAAAAGGTAACGCAAGTTACCTCAATATTGCACGGAAATTATTTTGAAAAATTATTTAATATACTACTACACAATATTATTATTTCGATATTCATGATTGTTTCGTCCATATTATTAATCTATATCGGACCGATATTCATGACATTCATAACATTCTATGTTTTTGGAACATCTATATCCGCTATAACAGAGAAACCTTTTCTACTCTATTTTTTCTTGAAGTATCCTCATTTTTTATCAGAAACTATCGCTATAATAATTGTACTATATATTTCATTGAACATATCAAAGCTAGTCTTGGTTAAGTTATTGGGTGATGATAAACCTCTATTAAAAAATATCCATAACGAAATTAATCAACTGAAGATATCTTTTATATTACTTGTAGTAAGTGCGGTTATTGAAGGATTTGTCTAAATTTTAAATGACAATAAACGAAAGGAGGCACCTTATGTTCCCAATTTTAAATATCTGGTTCTGGTGGAGCTAATTTTTTTAAACGTTCTTTACAATAACTAATAATGGAAGTCAGTCCAATTTTTTCTATACTATCTAAATATAAAATTGCATTTTGAAAATTTTCATTTGTCCTGGATACGATATAATCATGAACATCTTTCAAAATTCTAAAATTAACAATGGCATTTAAATTATCGGATATATCAAATGTTTCAATGTTTTTTCTAAAAAAATCTGCATACTCTATATCCTGATAATCAAGCACAGTATCATATAAATTCATTAAAACATTTATAGTAAGCGATCTATTTTCGCCAACAAAACAGTGAAATCTTCTCTCTAAAAGTATTTCCCCAAACCACTTTACATCCCCAATATCTAATATGGGACAAACATAATAAAGAAGCTTTAATTCAAAAGTAGTCCAGTTTTCTATTCCATTTAGATAGTTACCGACTAATGTTTTTTCATCACTGGAAACATAATTTTCTCCAGTTACATCCTGTATAACACTCTTTATCATAATATTTGATAAAACATTAAATTTATTTTTTGTGTCATTGACAATGAGCTCTTCTGCGGATACAACACTTTTAGGATATGAAAATCGTATATTGTTAAGTGTGTCATATAGTTTCTGCAATTTACTTGGTTTAAAGCCATTCAAAGTGCTCATAAATTCATTTGGTGTCATATTGATATTGGTAATTGCATGAAAAAGTTTATCTGCAGTCAACATATTAGCTCCTCTTTCAAACTTGGAAATCATATCCTTAGATACTACTTCATCACTGACATCTTTTTGTGTGTATCCCCTAGATTGTCTGAGTTCTTTAAAACATGAATAAATCTGTATTATTTCTTCGTCAAAATAGTTGTTCTGCATATTACCTTCTGACTCCTCTCCCATATTGTATAATATTATAACACTTTTATTTTTAAGTACAAGACAGCCCCTTACTTATATTTCGTATTTCAAGAAATTATAATATCAAATAAATATATTTGATATTATAATTTTAAATTACATATTATTCCTTAAGCACTAAAATTATCTTGATTGAGAGTTAACATGAAAAAAAAATTACAAAAAAAGCCTTTTATTTTTATATCAATATCCATTATCGTTTTAGGCATTATAGTTACAACTATTTTTTCCATTGTTTTAATGTTTAAAAATCCATCAAGCAAGAACAAAGGGTATTCATTTTATACAATTCAAAAAGAACCCGATTACTTGTTTAAAGGGACTGTTACAGCAAATACCACGACTGACTATACTAAAAACACTGCACTTGGTGAGCTCTCCAAAATTGATGTAATTGATGGACAAAAAGTAAATATTGGAGATATATTATTAACCTATACGAGTTCTTCTGACGACTTATCCAGTCAAGAATTTGAAGTAAAAAATTCTAAAAACAACTTATCTAATGCAAAATCAGATTTACTGGAAATAACGAATAAAGATGTAGCCCTGCGTTCAAAGCTTTCTAAAGTAAAAGATAATGTAGAAAAACAAGAGATTACTAACCAAATCGAAAATAATAATGATGCATGGAAAACAGCACAGCGTGCTGTAACAGCAGCTGAACTAGTATTAGATCAAGCTCAAAATTCTTTAAATAACAAAATTGAACATCAAACAGTGTCAGTGACGTCTAAAACAGCAGGGACTGTTGTGATGGGGACAGATTCAGAAACATCACCGTTACTAAGTATTGTCAGCCAAGATACATTTGTTCAGGGAGAAGTATCCGAATATGACTATGATATATTGAAAATAAACGATTCTGTTAATATTGAAACAGTTGACTTAAAAAGAAAAGTAACAGGAAAGATATCATATATATCTCCTGTTCCAGAAAAAACAAATGATACATCATCTTTCAGCATATACAAGTTTAAAGTAAATTTAGATGACAGTTTACAAAATGGTTATACAGTTCAAATTCATCTACCCAATACGAATTTATATATTCCTAAATCCGCAGTCAAATCTGGAAGTGTTTATGTTAAGGATGGCAACACTATTAAAAAGGTTAAAGTACAGACAAAAGATTCCGATGGGAGACTACAAATTCTATCTGGGGTAAAAGTGGGAGATAAACTAATCAAGGAGGCGACAAATTATGTTAATCGCTCTTGATCATGTCACTAAGTTTTATGAGGTGGCTGGGGAAAAAAATGCCGTTTTAAAAAACGTATCCCTAGTTATTTCAGAAGGAGATTTTGTAGGTATAATGGGCCGAAGCGGTTCTGGAAAATCGACCTTGGTAAATTTAATTGGTTTCTTAGATAAACAATTCTCTGGAGACTATTATTTTGAAGATAAGCTAATTGGAGAATACACAGATGATGACTTATCTAAAATCAGAAATGAGTATGTGGGGTTTGTCTTTCAAAACTTTGGACTAATTGAAACAATGACTGTAGCTCAAAATGTTGAACTACCATTATTATATTCAGGTATTCCTAGTCTTATTAAGTCAAAATTAGTTTCAGAAAGTTTAAAACAAGTTGGATTAGAAAATTTTTCGAACCAATCTGTCAAATTATTATCTGGTGGACAAAGGCAACGTGTTGCAATAGCCCGTGCAATTGTTAACCATCCTAAATTTATTATTGCAGATGAACCAACTGGTGCACTTGACAGCAAAACATCTCTTGAAATTATGCAACTATTTATGTCATTAAATAAAAAAGGAGTTACCATTATTTTGGTGACTCACGATCCCAGTCTAATGACTTTTTGCACACATGAATTTAAAGTTTCTGATGGTGAGGTACTAATATGAATATTCGTGCAATAATGAAGAATGCATATCTATCCTTACGTCAAAATACGAGACGTAGTCTGCTTACAATGACTGGAATTATTATTGGAATTTCTAGTGTCATTACAATACTATCATTAGGACGAGGTTTTGAAGCATATACAGTTAAAAATTTAACCGATTCAAACGATAAAAATGTAAGAGTTGATATTAGCTTTGAACCGACAAATATATCACAATTTCAAAATAATAAAATGCATTTTTTTTCAGATGAAGATTTAAATTTTGTTAGACAAGTTGAGGGAGTAGAAAAAGTTGAATATGCTAAACAAGATCAAAGTATCTCAAATATTGATATATTTGTTAGGAATAAAAAAACAACTAAGAGCTTAGGGTTTTCAAAACTTGAAAAAGACCCTATTATACTGGGGCGTAAGATTACACATTTGGATGAGGACACCCATCAAAAAGTAGTTTTGATTACTGAGGATACAGCTAAAGATATTAATCAAGATATCAACAAAGTTTTGGGATCAGGTCTTGATTTAAAAGGAAAACTTTATCAAATTATTGGTATTTATGAAGGTGGTAAATCTGAAGTATTTGATATGACCCCTGATATAAAAGTACCTAAAGGCACTTATCAATATTATGAAAACGCTCAGGATAATCCAAGCCAGATAAAAATAACTGTTGCTGATAACTTCAAGCCAAGCAATATTTCCCAAAAGGTTATCAAAAAACTTGAAAATATTGGTTCGAGTCGTAATTTTGGACAGTATACAACATTTGATATGACTGTGTTGACAGATGGTATTGGTAAAGTCTTAAAAATATTAACCTATTTTGTTTCTAGCATCGCTGGTATTTCACTTTTTATAGCTGGAGTTGGAGTAATGAACATGATGTATACATCAGTTTCTGAAAGAACAAAAGAAATAGGTGTACGTCGTAGTGTTGGTGCTAGAAGAGTTGATATCCGTACTCAGTTTCTAGCAGAAGGACTAATGCTAACAGTTTCGGGAGGATTAATTGGATATATTTTAGGCTATCTAGTCGCACTTGCGATATCACTTGTTCTACCATTCAAAGTCTTTCCAGATTTTTTAACAATCATCTTGACGATAACAATAACAGTAGTCATTGGATTACTTTTCTCAATAACACCCGCTAATATGGCAGCCAGAAAAGACCTTGTTGAAATTTTAAGATGACTTAAGTATATCTCCGTTTTCATATGCAGTTCTTTAATTTCTTCTTCTGAAAAATATTAATTTAACAGTAACTTTCTTGCAACCTCAGCAATCTACTCAACAAACTAACGGTGTCACCAAAAATCAGTATAAGATAAGTTTAGAGGTGGAAAGCCTAAATTTTCTGAAAATGATCCTTGACTATAACTTGCATATAAAGTATACCTCAAAGGAGCGACTGAAAAAGATGTTGAACGGCAAACAAGTATCAACCGCAGGACGTTTCAAAGATATAGGTAAAAATATAATATTCATAGGAAACAAAAAGCACTCATGAAAGTGCTCAGACTGAAGACAAACTCCAAAAATAATTGCAGTTTGTCTTTTTCTATGTAAAATAAAGGTATCAAGTTA
>NZ_JXJT01000038.1 GCF_002441885.1 Pseudolactococcus chungangensis CAU 28 = DSM 22330
CCTCTTTTCATACGTTTTTAGAGGTGCCCTAAATTAGTTGAGCAAATGTACTCAAAATTATAGAGAGGCATTTCCTATTTGTCCGTGTATGAGACAATTCAAGTTACTTTATGATGTTTACCATTTTCATTAATCAGCTTATTTTTAGCAAGTCAACGATTGTTTTTCTTTAACAGAACTGATAGATAGTTGAGAATATTTGAAATTTTGATATAATTTGACTTATGAAGAATACGACAATGGCGAAGAAAATAAAACAGATTATAACGCATGTGATGCTGGGATTGGTCTTGCTTTTACCTGTGATACAACCCTTGCAGGTTATGGCTGATAACCCCTATGACGCCCCTGCAAAGGCTGCTATTGCGATTGACCCGGACAGTGGTAAAATCCTCTATGCTAAGAATGTTGACGAACCTCTGGGCATTGCCTCTACGACAAAATTAATAACTGCTTATATGACCCTAGATGCGATTAAGAAAGGCACATTGCATTGGGATGATAAGGTCGAGATGAGTGAGTACGCCTATGCCTTAACACAGGACCCACAAGCGTCTAACATCGCGGTTAAGGACCCGACTGAGGCCTTTTCGATTCGTGATTTATTTAATGCGGCGATGATTCAGTCGGCGAATTCGGCGGCGATTACATTGGCAGAGAAAATCGGTGGTTCTGAGCCTAAGTTTGTGGATATGATGAAAACACAGCTGGCTTACTGGGGCATTACAGACGGTAAGCTCGTGAATGCATCTGGCTTGAATAATAGCGTGCTAGGCAAAAACATCTATCCCGGCTCATCTGAGACAGATGAAAATAAGCTATCAGCTAAAGATTTGGCGATTATTGCGCAGCATTTGATTCGTGATTTTCCAGAAGTTTTGGAAGTGACCAAGCAGACCGTTGCGATTTTTGATAAAGGCGGTGCGTCTGAGCAAACACTTGCAACTTATAACTATATGCTCCCGAGCTTGCCCGCAGCGCGTAATGGCGTGGACGGGTTAAAGACTGGTACGACTGAGTTTGCTGGCGCTTGTTTTGTCGGCACGACCATGCAAAATAACTTCCGAATCATAACAGTTGTGCTTCATGCAGACAATGCAGAAACTGACGACTACGCGCGTTTTACCGCAACTGGTGGGCTGATGAATGAGGTCTACGGCAACTGGCAAGCCAAAACTATCGCAACTAAGGGCATCAAAATGGAGAATCCCGAAGCACCAACTCAGCTGACGGTGATTGATGGTAAGCAAGATAGTGTCAAAGTCCTGCCAAATAACGATTTCTCAGCTGTCATACCAATGGTCGACAATGATACAAAGACGACGCTTACTTTCAACAAAAAGCAAGATGCACCAGTCACGGCAGCAATCGAGAAAAATCAGAAACTAGTAAAAGTGAGCTTTCAAATCAAGGACAAGCTCGGCTACCTGCCAGGCTCTGACGGTAACACCTTCTACTTGACCGCAACCAAATCTGTGCCGCGCAGTAATGCAGTCAAAGTGATGTGGAACCACTTCGTTCGATTCGTGAATGACAAACTATAAATCAAAAACGCCCGAGATGTCACATCGACATTTCAGGCGTTTTTTGATAATAATATACTTAAATCAATTGCATGACAGCGAGCAAAACCGGTACGACGGCCAGATAAGACAGCACGGTATAGCCCAGCGTCGCCGTCGCAAACTCAACATCCGCATGGTACATCCGAGCCAAAATCGGCACCGAATTTTGAATTGGCATGGACGATTGAATGAAAAAAAACTTTGACCATAATATCCGGAACCACAATCACGCGCGTTATCAAGATGATAATCAAAGGCGAGATAATGAACCGCCCCATTAATACGCCGACAATGGCCTTGTTTAACTTGAGCGTTCGTAGCCCAAGAAAATAGACAGTGATGCCGATGATAAACATAGACAGCGGGGTGGTTAGATTACCGATAGAAGTTGAGAAGTTGGCAAGCGCGAGGGGGACTTTGACTCCTGTCAATAGCCAGCAAATCCCGATGATAAAGCCTAACATGGCTGGATTGAGTACTTTTTTAAGACCGGCCATAACACCAAATTTTTTGGGGATATCATCGAGTCCTGCAAAAGTTTGAGAATCTTGGGAAATCTTATAAACGCCCCAGGTCCAGAAAAAAGTTGTGTTGGCGATATAGTAGATAAGGACATAAGGTACTGCTTGACTACCAAAAATCGCCATGTTAATCGGCAGTCCAATAAATATGGTATTACTGCAGGTAAACATGGTCGAAAAAGTTCCTCGACGCTGTGTGTCAACGTTTAAAAGTTGCGCTAGCACTTTCGAGGCGAAATAGGCAAGTACCATGGACAAAATAGGCACGATGATGCCGCCGATAAGTTGGAAGAATTCGGCGCGCGAGAATTTTTGCGTAATGGTGATGAACATTTCGAATGGTAGGGCGAGTCCGAGTACCATTTTTGAAAAAGTGTCAGCTGTATGGCGGTCGAACCATTTTTTGTAGGATAAGAAATACCCTACAAACATCATGGCGAATATCGCGAATATGTTGAAATAGGCTTGTATCATGTTCTTATTGTAACATATGCGGGTGGAATGGAGATGCCCTTAAATATCCCTTTTTTGATATATCAAGCTGCTTATCCCCAGTAAAGCCAAAGATATTATCACCATGACACATACGTAGCGCCAGTCCATCTGATTGACTGGCAACCTTGGCACCCAGTAAAAGGGGGTAAGTTGGTGGTAGATTTTGCTAAGTTTCATAAGGCTGCCGAGGTAGTCGATGATAAAGCTTGCGATGAGGTAAAGCCAGGCTATGTTGAGTAATTTGCGGTTGAGGGCGATGAGAAGTGTGGCTAGGCTTGCGAAAATGAGAAGAGTCGGCAGATAGGCTGTGGTGGCGCTCATGACGGTGGTAAATGCGATTGGGTGCGCCATGACAGTGGTGGCTGCCAGATAAAGCCCGAGCCCACCGAGTTCTGTGACGATAATGCCGACTAGAACTGCGAGACACCAAGTCGACCAAAGGAGCTTGGCACGCGAGGTTTTCAGCAACAGCAAGTCCAAGCGGCCTAGGCTTTCATCTTTGGCTAGGCGGCCAATCAGACTGATAACCGGCACAGTGGCTAAGACGACGAGAACCATCAAAATCGTGCCCATGAATTGTACCGCTAGATTAAACTTGGGATTTTCGACAAACATGGCCTTAATCGTCGCATTGGTCTCAACAAACTTATCAATATCACCGAAAATCGAACCGTAGGTCGCGCCCATCATCAGCATGCCTAGCCCCCAAATCATCAGTTGCCCCTGCGCATTTTTGGCAACAAATCCTAGGGTGCTACTGTAAAATTGACTGGCGTGGTGTGGTTTTTCCTTCTCGCTGAAAATGCTACCTGATATGTCACGACGGTTTTGTAAATTCAGAACGATGAAGCTTAGGCACCCTACAAGAAACAGCGTTGCTAGTAGATAGAGCCAATGGTTACCGACGGAAGGGCTGCTTAAATAAACCCAGGCGAGAGGGTTAAGGCGCGACAGTGTGAGGTTGGACAAATCAGTGAAAGCACGAGCGATGTAGAGAATGCCAACTAGACTGAAAATTGCGTTTCTGGCGCTACTTGCTGTGGCGAAGAGTTGGGCTACGAGCAAAGCTAACGCTGAAAAGAGCAGACCACTCAGGGCAAGTGAAAAACCATAAAGAGCGTTTGTCATGAGGGAGAAACCTGCAATTTTTTGGGTCAAGAGGGTCAAACCTGCTGTGATAAGTAGAGCACTTGTCAGATAAAAGCCGGTCATTTCTAGCAAGACAGCGACTGGCTGTGTCAATTTACCAACTGGAAAGCTGAGGACGAGTTCACTCAGGCCTTCTTCTTCCTCTGCTCTGGTTCTGGATAGGACATGCAGAATGCCCACAATGATAAAAATCAACGCTGTAAATAGGGTCATTTCTTGAAAATAAAAACTCGCGAGGGTCACGGTTTGCGTCGTTGCCTCGGTCGGACCAACGAGGGCTATCATGGCTGGATTTTTCAGGGTCTCAAATATAGCCAAGAGTTCTGTCTTGGTACTATAAATGTTTGTCATCATCGGTGCATAAAAAATAGCAAAATAGACCAGACCAAGCAGGGTAACATTCAGTTTTTTCCAGTCTTTTTTGATTAAATTTCTGAAAATGAGCGTAAAATTTGTCATGCCTGCTCACCACCTTCATATTTATCCATGAACAATTCATCCAAAGTCGGTTTTTGCGTCTCGATTTTGATAATTTCTCGCGCTGCCAAATAGCTCATAACTGCTGTGATACCTGCATCATCCAGTAAAAAGGTCGCCGTATTGCCTGAGATTTGAAGTTGACTCACGCTTGAAAACTCACGTAAACCTGTAAGTTCAGACTTTGTTGTCACCGACATCTTGGACTGGGTAATCGACTTCAACTCTTGTAAACTGCCTCGCTCGATAATTTCGCCATTTTTAATGATGACAATGGTATCAGCTAATTTTTCAACTTCTGATAAGATCTGCGAGGACAGTAGAATCGCCTTACCGGCTTTTTTCAAGCGTTTGACTTCATTTTGAAAGACATTTTCCATGAGCGGATCAAGTCCACTCGTGGGTTCATCGAAAATATAAAGGTCAGCCTCGGTTGCAAGCGCAGAAATCAAGGCAATTTTCTGTTTGTTACCTTTAGAATAGGCTTTGGATTTTTTATTAACATCAAAATTAAAGGCTTTGATAAGCTCAGCCTGTTTGTCGAGGTTGACATTTTTGCGAAGTTTGGCAAAGAGCGCCAGAATATCCCCGCCACGCATATTATCCCAGACATTGGTTTCACCAGGTACATAGGCGATCTTTTCATGAATGGCATCTGTTGCGGTGAACACATCTTGATCAAAAATCGTGACTGTACCGCCATCTCTTCTCAGTAAACCAAGTAGAGTTCTGATTGTCGTTGACTTTCCTGAACCATTAGGCCCTAAGAAACCAACGACTTCACCAGCATTAACGGTAAAGGTAACATCCTTCAAAGCCTGAAATTTACCAAAAGATTTTTTTAGATTTTCAATTTTAATCATTTCTGTCATTTGAACTCTCCTATGCTGTATAGTTCATATTTTACGCTTTTACTGCGATTTGTCAACTAACTTTGAACTCATATTGACAAATGAGTTCAAAAGTTCTATCATAAAACTATGAATGGCTATACCAAAAATAAATTAGATAAAATGTCTAAAATTGAGCAGGTGACTTTTGACCTGCTCAGTACTTTTCCGATTAAAAAGATTGCTGTGACTGATATTTCAAAAGCTGCTGGTGTTTCCAAAGTCACGATTTTTAATTATTATGAGACTAAGCAAGCTTTGATTAAAAAAGTCATTTTTGACCATTTTCAAACGATTTATGAGCAGTATGAGGCGATTATCCAGTCAGATTTATCTTTCGAGACTGCCTATCGTCGCTTGACCCAGTTTGAATTGACCGAAATGCAAAAAAATTCTGTCACGCTCAACCAAAACATCATGACCCTCTACGCCTCAGACCCTAGTTTTTATGACCCAGCCACCCAAGATAAATCAGATCAACTGATTCTAGCCTTGATCAAAAAAGGTCGTGCAGATGGCTTTATCAATCCGCACTATAATGATGAAACGATTCTAAGCATCTGCCACATCTACAATGAGGGATTGAAAATTTTTAGCGATACCCCAGACAAACTCTTTGCCATGACCGACGATTTGACCTCGATTTTCTTGAATGGCTTGAGATAGTTGCGCAATTAGAGTTTTAGGACTAATGCTTTTTGACGACACCAAAAAAGTCAACCTAGGTCGACTTTTTTTCTTTAATCGTTATTCTTTTTCCCAACTTGTGTCAGCGCCATTGCTTGCGATAACTTGCTTGTACCAGTCAAAAGATTTCTTAGGTGTCCGTTTGAGCGTGCCGTTACCATCATTATCACGGTCAACGTAGATGAAACCGTAGCGTTTTTTCATCTCACCCGTGCCAGCCGACACGAGGTCAATACAGCCCCAAGACGTATAGCCTAGCATCTCAACACCGTCAAGCTCAATGGCATCACGCATGGCATCCACGTGCTGCGCCATGTAATCAATCCGATAATCGTCTGCCACATAACCATTTTCATCTGGCGTATCAACAGCGCCTAGACCATTTTCAACCACGAAAAGTGGTTTTTGGTAACGGTCATAAAGACTGTTGAGGGTTGTGCGGAACCCAAGCGGGTCAATCTGCCAGCCCCATTCGCTTGATTCAAGGTAAGGATTTTTGACCGAATCAAAGATATTGCCTGGCGTGAAGGCCACTTCATCATTGTCAGGCCCAATCGACACACGTGTCGCGTAGTAGCTAAAGGACACAAAGTCCACGGTGTTTGCTTTGAGGAATTCAAGGTCGCCATCCTCAATCGGAAACTGGATGCCCTTGCGTTCCAAGCGTTTCAAGAAATATCGTGGATATTCACCGCGCGCCTGCACGTCAATCAAGTAGTACTCCTCACGCCCATCTTCATAGGCTGCCCAAACATCGCCAGGACGGCATGAATACGGATAGTAAACTGCACCTGCCATCATACAACCGACTTGATTTTCTGGGTCAATCTCGTGCGCAATCTTAGTCGCAAGCGCACTCGCCAACAACTCATGGTGGGCTGCCGTATATTTGGCAAGTTCTTGGTCTTCGCCCTCTTCAAAGGTCAGACCCGCGCCCATAAAGGGTGCATGGAGAATCATATTGATTTCATTAAAGGTCAACCAATATTTGACCAAACCTTTGTAACGTGTGAAAAGCACACGAACCAAGTTTTCGTAGAAGTCCACGAGCTTGCGATTCTTCCAACCACCATATTCTGTAATCAAATGAATCGGACAGTCGAAATGCGTAATCGTCACCAGAGGCTCAATCCCGTATTTGTGGCATTCCTTGAACAAATCTTCATAGAATTTAAGACCTGTTTCATTTGGCTCTTTTTCATCGCCCTTAGGAAAAATACGTGACCAAGCAATCGACAAACGATAAGTTTTAAAGCCCATGTCGCCAAACAATTTGATGTCTTCTTTGAAATGTTGATACATATCAATCGCTTCTTTTGCTGGGTAAAAATGTTCATCGTCAAATGCCAGATGTTTCATGGCACCTGTAATAATCGGAAAACGGTCTTTTCCGAGCGGCACAACATCAACATTGGCTAGGCCACGGCCATCTTCGTTGTAGCCACCCTCACATTGGTTAGCGGCAGTCGCGCCACCCCATAAAAATCCTTTTGGAAAACTCATATTATTTAGTCCTCTTTCTTTATTTAAAATAATTATTCCTCTCAAAACTCTCGGCAATGCCGTCATGATTAACATCTGCGGTGATTTCATCTGCTGCTGCTTTGAGTTCAGTTGTTGCATTGCCCATGGCGATATTATAGCCACAAGCTCGAAACATGGCCAGATCATTATTGGCATCGCCAAAGGAAATGGCGTCAGCCTTGGTCAGGCCAAGTTTGTCAAGGACGATGTCAATCGCTGTCTGTTTATCATTGCCCTTGACGGCAATTTCACCACTTTCCTTGCCAAAAAACGGCACGGTCATGTGAAACATTTCAAACTTGTCGCCAAATTTATCGGCAATGGCTTGGTAATCAAAATCAGTGTTAATAAATGATATTTTATTGACATCTGCATAATCAATAGCTTGATCGGCAAAGGAGTCAATCAAATCACAGAACCACCGAGATTTCTCCATCAAGTCTGCAGCTTTTTTCAAGTTACCTTGCGTGTAGGCTAAAATCGTTTCGTATATTTTTTCTGCATAAAACTGACTGCCAAACAAACCCGAATTTGACTTCAGATAGTAAGCAATATCATTGGCTAGGAAAAATTGGATAATGTCGCGCACATCAGCTTCTGGCATGGTATGATGATGAAGCACTTCATTTCCATAAGCCGCAAAACCGCCACCTGCACCAATCATTCCGTCAAAACCAATGGCCAGAATTTCTGTCAAAATCTCAGGTTTAGAGCGCCCTGTGCAGATAAAGGCCAGATTACCGTCTGCCTGAAAGCGCTGAATCGCGTCAATCGTTGTAGGTGTGGGAATACTGGTATCGCCGACTAGCGTGCCATCCACATCGAAAAAAGCAATTTTAGTCATGGCTTTCATCAAGTGATGACACCAACGCTGCAATAGTTATCCCATGTGATGTCACAAGAATATTTTTCTGACCATTTTTTTGCGCCTCTTTGACAATATCATCAAGCACCGATTTCGAACACGCAATGACTGTTTGATAATCTTCTGCTTGCCAGCTGACATCTGCTGCTGGAACTTTGTTTTTCTGAGCGAGACCCTCAAGTTTAGCTTTGTCTAGCTCATGCAAGGTATCTGTAAAACCTTTAATTGTGTTTACAAAGCTATCTTTAGCCATGCTCGCTTGAAAGGTCTCGAGTGTCTTGCCTTGTTTTTCAGCAATGACTGTCCACATCTCTTCATTTGGCATCCCCTCATAGGTGCCAAAATTCACTTCACGCAACCGTTTATCCGTTTTTAATTTTTTCAGCAAGTCCTCCTGACCACTGTTTTTAAGGACGATGTTGGCTGTCTCAACAGCACGACCACTGTCACTTGAATAAACGGCATCAAATGTGACTTTTTCAGCCTTTAGCCCTTTCCCGAGAGATTCTGCGATTTCAATGCCTGCTGGTGTCAGGGGCGCATCAATCCATCCCTGTGAGCGGTCAGTCGTGTTCAACATCGTTTTGCCGTGTCGCGTCAAATAAATGGTGACTTCAGCATTTTTATCCACTTTCGACGTTTTACTAGATGCATTTTCTTTACAACCAGTTATTACCGTCAAAGTTAGCACCATCATTGCCAGTTTCAAACATAATTTCTTCATCTGTACCCCTTTACTCATCTACTCATCAAGCACTTACATCATGTTTCGTAAAAGAGTTGAATAGATGATGGCTCAAGTCATTTAATCAATTAAACTGTCACTAACAACATAACTTGCCAACCGAAACCGATAATCGCACCAAAAATGATTGGGTTAAAGTTTTGAACAGCTAACAAACCGTTCCCTAATAAATCTGCAGCTAAATTCATGATTGGACCAATAACTAAGAAAGTCAATGGTACGACGATTAAAGTTGTAAAAAATGGTACTAGGAAAAGCTTAACCACGTCTGGAATGAGTTTTCTAAGTGTTTTTTCAACAAAAGCGGCAAAGGCAGTTGACCCGATAATTGGCATAACTGTTGAGCCATAACCCGCTAGTGGAATTGAGAATGGAATGCCAAAGAAATGCATACCTCCCGTTTCAGCGAATTGTTTGACAGCCGAGCCGTCAATAAACCCTTTATATACTAAAGCGGCTGCAATCATCATCCCTAAGAATGGTGAGCCACCAAATTTTTTCATAGCCGTATAGCCAAGGAAGATTGGTAAGAATAGAAAGAGCCCATCTCCCATGGCATTAAAAATCGCATAAGTCGAGCCTGCTGCAAATCTAGGCCCCATAGAAAAGCTTAAAATCGCCGTGACACCTTTTAGCATACCTGCTGCTGCTAGTGTTGGCAAAATAGGTTGGAAAATACCCGAAACCATGTCGACAAACCGGTCAAATAGATTACCTTTTGGTCCATCATCAGTGACAGGGTCTAAAACACCCAAGACAGCATCCACATCTTTACGTACATCAGGCACGTGGTTACCAATAACCACCTGATATTGTCCGCCTGCTTGCATAACAGTTACGACGCCATCCATGTTTTTTAAAGTTTCTGTGTTTGCCTTAGACTCGTCTTTCAATTTAAAACGCAGTCTTGTGATACAGTTGGTTAACGAGTTGACATTTTCCTTGCCACCCACTTCTTTGACGATTTTTTTCGCCAATTCTTCGTATTTACCCATGATTTTCCTCCAAAAAATATTTAAATTTTATACTGGAGGTTTCGCCAACTTAATGTAACGATCCAAGCGACTTGTGTCTTTTTCGCAGACACGACAATTTTGACCTCTTTCTATCTGTATTGGGTGATTGACCGCTATCAAGCAAGTCAATCTATATTTTCAAGGGCAAAGCCCTGAATTAACATATTTACACATTTTTTTGCACAATCCGTGCCAGATGAATCGTGATATAGGTCTGCTCATCTTTTGAAACTTGATAGCCACGCGTCTTAGATAAAAAAGCAACAATTTTGAGTGTCGTTTCATAACTTTCAGGAAACCGCTTAATGATCATCTGAAAGAGACTATCATCACTGCTAGGTAAGGTTGCTGCATCATCAAGCAAAGGTGCTGAACTTTTTACCTGTCTTAAAA
>NZ_JXJT01000039.1 GCF_002441885.1 Pseudolactococcus chungangensis CAU 28 = DSM 22330
GTTTGATTTTCAAACTTCGCAACAGAACCCTTTCTTTCATCTAAAGAAAAATCTCGTATTCATCAATTTTATTTTTTTATAGGTAAGAAAGAAGAACAAACAAGAAAAACACGGCATAAAAACCTATTCAGTTCATCGTCCTCAATCCTTGTCTGCTTCAATTTCTTTTACGAGATCGTTTTGTGAATCTTTTTCAGAGAGTTTTTGATCGATATACTTGTCAATGTTTTCGTAAAATTCCTTGGTCGTCTCACTATCTAATTTTGTCGAATTATGGACTTGATTGACTTTCAATTGAACAGATTGAATACCGTAAGAGGCTTGTTCTTGGCGAATGGTTTCTAATTCTTCTTCTGAAATCGGATCTCCAACAACCGTCAAGACCAATTCATTATTCCTTGACTTGTAGACTTGATTAATCACCGTATGATTGGCGAACTCTTTTCCTACAAACTGTTTGATCCCTTCTTTTCGCGCTTGATCCATCGTCAGAGTGACTGCTGAATAGCTGGCTGGAAGGACCAATAATACAATCAAGTATATCAACCCAATTCTCATTTTAATGTTTAGCTCTTTAAATGAACTTAAGGGAGATTTTCTCATCAAAATTCTTGTTACAACGATATTGGTTAGCATGATAAAGACACAGTTGATCAAGAAAAGATAGAGAGCCCCAAATAAATATCGTTCATTTCCATTAGCTAAACCATAGCCCGCAGTACAGATAGGTGGCATTAGAGCTGTTGCGATGGCTACTCCTGGCACGATATTGTTTGCTTCTTTTTTCCTTGAACCAATGACACCTGCTATCCCACCAGCAATAGCAATGACAACATCCCAAATGGTTGGAGAGGTTCGTGCAATCAACTCGCTACTTGCATAAGATAAGGGAGAAATCCAGAAATACAGAGTCGATACAAGCAAACTGACCAATACTTGAGTAAATAAAACCTCTAGAGATTGTCTGATTAAACGCGTATCAAAAATTGCTAAACCGAATCCCAGTCCAACAATCGGTGTCATAAGAGGGGAAATCAGCATGGCTCCAATAATGACAGCTGTTGAATTCATATTTAGACCTATAGAGGCAATAAAAATCGCACACATCAAAATCACTGTATCACTTAATCGAACATGAAGATCATCATATAATTTCTCTCGGTATTCACGTGTTGAATAGTTTCCGGTCATTGGTTATTCCTTTTATTTCATATAATTTGTTTCCGCATGGATGATCGTAGAAAGACTTCTGTCCAATCTTACATATTTTTAATTTTCACCTGTAATTCTTTTGAACATTATCTTTTAAATATCTATCAGACCATCCTTGACATTATATCAAAAATTTTACAGTCTTTCTCTGAAGAAATCAATTAATTTAAATGATAGAGAAAAGAAGAAATTTTTGTTTCCTTCTCCGAAGAAGAAAAAACGATATCTCCTCTGAAAGAAGATACCGTTTTAATGTTTAAACATGATGAGTATAGATTTATTGAGGACAGCATTTCTGGCAGAAACTGCCTGAATGCTTTTGTCGTTTTTATCAAATTCAGACGATACCAGTTTCATTTCTGAGCCCAGTACCTTGAAGGATTGGTTGATGTCACGGAGGGAGTTTTTGAACTCTTTTTCACCATCAATCCCAATCTTTAGACCAAAGTTATCTGCCACTTAAGTACCTCCTTTCCTTGATTTTTGGGTATGAAAAAAGACCGTCTAAGCAGTCTTTCCAGAATTAAAATTCAGTGTGATTGTTCAATTGATTATCAGCATCACGTTTCCCGTAGAAAACTCGGAGGACGGACACGATTTCTGTTTCTTCATTCGGTATGAAGTAAGCGACATAATTGTCTATCGGCATAAATCGTAACCCTCGGCTTTTCCACGGTTCGTTAGAATACAACGGATAACCTGTCGGAAAAGTATCGAGTTTCAGAATGTGTTCTTCAAGTCTGTCGAGTTGATTACTCGCATTGCCCGAAGCTTGAAGTTCATAAGCGATGTACTCATAGATGCCACGTAAATCATCCTTTGCTTGAGGCATTACCTTTACTTCAAAACTCATAGGTTATATTCCTTGCGAATGCTAGAAAAAGCATCCTTAGCCGATTCCCCTTCGCCATTCAACATTTGAACGTAGCCTTTTTCAAGCTCCGCATCCATTTGTTCTTCAGTGAGTTTACTTGCATCCAAAACACTATGTTGTGGAATTTTTACATCAAATGGAATCCCACGTTGAAGAATGATTTGCTTGTAAAACATATTGATTGCATTGGATGCTGGAATTCCAAGACTTGTGAGAATACTTTCTGCTTGAGCCTTCACATCGGGTTCAATTCTTGCATATAAATTTGCTGTCTTTGCCATTTTGCACCACTCCTTTCGAGGTTTTATTTGACTATATTATAGCACCTCGTGCGGACAAACGCAATACAATTAGATTCCGCTAGGAATAATATCATCAATGAACATCTCAACTTTAGGCTTGCTGATACCAGTAAACTGCTTATGGCACTCCCATAAATCAAAAAACAATCCAAACGGACAAAACCAAAAATCATCTGGTGTCATGCCCATCTGAACTGTTCCGTAATAGTAAAGGCGAGTAAATGTTTCAACATCACTTACTTGCCTGCTTTGTTTTTTGTCTCAAGTTCACTTTCAATGTTGCGAGCTGTGCCTTTGAACATTGCCTCTGTGATAGCTGACTTGTATTCAGCCAATTCAAGCGGTGAAGTCAACAATTCCACATACTCAGTCGTGAGTTCTTCTTGCTTATCATCCTTGTGTTTCAGATTATAAATCTTGATGGACTGATTGGCTAAGAGCGTAATCAACCAAAAGATGGTTGATTTTTCTATTTATCAAACATTTCATATGTATCTTCTATTATTTTGTCTAAAATAGATGAACGTGACCTCGCATTTGTTTGTTTAACAAGGCTATCCAATTTTTCTAAGTTGCTCTTTTTAATAGAAAAACTTGTTTTTATTTTCTTTTCCCAATTCATATCAATGTTAGTTTCTTCTTTAACATTTTCTTTCACTGTATTCGGAAATGTGTTCTCTTGTTCATATTCATTGTTAGTACTTGAAAATTGTTCAAACTTATTAGCCATTTCTACCCCTTTTCTATGCCTCTAAAATATTTGAAAAAATATCATTTATCAATATCAGGAATTTTTCTTGTTCTTTCAGTTTTTCTTCTTTCCTTAAGTACTCCTCGATCCCCAATTTTTCAAGCATGCTCGCATTAATTAATTCTTTCTCTGGAATAATACCTATAACATTATCAATCCCTTTTAATGCGCTTAAAAATTCTTTTGATGTTTTAGTATTGTGTTTTACTCTGTTCCCTAAAAAGTTTACTGTTGCTGTTATATAGCTTTTTCCACTAACAGGGTCTACCACTTCTTTTTTCAACGTTGCAATACTTTGTAATACTTTTATATGACTTTCGTATCCAAATCTACTTGGGTCTAGTGGGGAAATAATTTTGTCTGAAACTGCTACGCCATTTTTCGTCAATAAATTCCAAGCTGGTGGTAAATCAATTATGACATATTCATACGACTTCTCTAGTCTGTCTATATTTCTAGAAAACCACATGAATAATAGTAATTCTTTATTTGGTTTTATTGATAACAAGTCTGTCAAATTATCTAGATTACTGACCGAAGGAATAAAAGAGATGAAGTCATTTATAGCAGTTTCTTCTTCTGTTATAGATGGGTTACTTAATATATCAGATATACTAAGACTATTTTTAAAGCTAACATTCTCGCTTTCAAAAGTTCCTGTTAAACTTTTTTGTCCGTCCATGTCAATCAATAGCACTTTTTTCTTTCTATCCTGTAAAAATTTTGCTAACTGAAAAGCCATTGTTGTTTTACCAACACCGCCTTTAATTGCCATAAAGCTGATAACTTCCATATTACACTCCTTCTTAAGAACACCTTGGTATTTACTTGGTATTTACTTTGTATTTACTTGGTATTTACTTGGTATTTACTTGGTATTTACTTGGTATTTACTTGGTATTACCATTTTACACCTTTATGTTTACTTTGTCAATACCAAAGTATTACTTATTTCATACCTTGGTATTTACTTGGTATTACCTTCTTACACCTTTATGTATACTTTGCCAATACAAAGGTATTACTTATTTCATACCTTAGTGTTATCTTGGTATTTAAAAAGTATTACCTTGTAAAGAAGTAGGTAATACTTTTTTTATTTCTTACATTACTTTTTCATTGAGTCTGAAAGTTCTTTTTTAATTATTTCAAGCTCTCTTTGTTCTTCTGGAGTTGTTTCATTCACATATGCAGATTTATATCTGTGGTCAGGTATTTTATTTCCATTCACTGCTTCAACATTTCCTTCAGTTCTTAAGTATTTAGTCTTTCCTTTCTCTTTTTTGATCACATCTCCACTGGCTAAAAAATTTCTTGCTGAAACTAATAAATATTGAGCTATATTTGGTTTAGAATAATCTTGTCTATGATTTTTAATAGTTTCAAAATGTTCTCTAACACGGTTAATACCTGCTTGTCCCTCAATCTCTGAATATATTGGATAAACTACTTCTTGTAGACGTGCCATTAGACTGATGTCGGCTAAATTTCTCATTTCCAGTATTTCAAACTCTAGTAGTTCCATTGTGTATGGATTTTGCATTGCTTTAGCTGATAATAATGCCGTCTGTTCTTCTCTATTTTTCTTACCTTGCAGGTATGCAGGATCCTGTTCTCTTTCCTTGTATTCTCCATTTAGTTCCTGTGGCCGAGCTTTTTTAGATATATGGAACTGTATGCTATCGATTGAACGACCTTTTTTAATTTTGTCATAAGTCACATCAAAATGAGTATGATGATTAATTTCATTTAGTGGCTCTTTTAAAATACGTTGTTCCAAACTTTGAAACCTTTTATAATCATTTATTGTATCTGTCATAGTTCTAAGTTCAGATACTTTTATTTCTGGATTACAATAACCTTCTAGTTGCTCTGTTCTTCTACCACCTTTGTTTGAATAATGTTCATATTGATTGTATTGCATGGATAGCCACTTATAAAGAATAATTGAGTACTTAGAGTTTAAGTTCATGACATCAGACAGGGCATATTGCGTAAAATTTTGTTTCAAATTGATTAGATAAGGCATAATTCTTTTATTAAATTCAATTATAACTTCATCATGGTAATCAGCCCATTTAACATAAGGGATTGGTACTATATTTTCATACTCAAAACCACGTTCTTGTTTTTCTCTTATTCTAAAGAAACTTTGTTCTTGCATTTTATCAACTGCTTTTTTAAAGCGACTATGTTTATCATTATCTGAGACATCAAAAAATTTAAATAATTCTGTTTTTGAAAGATAAATAATATGGTCTTTTGGTGGATTATCCGTATTAATATAAGATACTGCCAACTCAAAAATCTTTAAAGGTACTTTATCCATTTTAGCAATGCTAGTTATCAGGTCATTGTGTTCTACTATTTTTCTTCTCTTGATTTCATTCAAAGGATCTACCACCTTTTTATTTTCATTTCCTTTTGTTATAATGGACATATAAATACGCTCCTTTGCGTGTTTGAATTTGGCATAGAGAAAACTTTTTTTGCGAGAGAGTTCTCTATGTTTTTTATTATACATTAAAACTGTGTATATAGCAACAAAGCTAGTCGTTTTGTTGCTATATACACAGTTTTTTGTTGCTATATACACAGTTTTTTGTTGCTATATACACAGTTTTTTGTTGCTATATAAATCTGTCAGGCCTTGGTATAATTGACTTTTTTTGTACGCAAAAGAACAAAAGATAAATATATATAAGATAAATAAAGATAGGCTTCGCCTATTTTTATTTTTTTAAAATATGGGTAAATATTTGACATCATTTTGAAAAGTGCTAGAATAGTGTTAGTTAATTTAACTAACACTATTTACAAAGAGGTGTCTATATGATTGAAATTGACCCTTTAATTGATTACTCAAAAGAACAGCGCAGGGCGATTGCTTTTATTGACATGAAATCATTCTACGCAAGTGTAGAGTGTGTTGAAAGAGGTCTAAATCCTTTGTCTACATCACTATGTGTCATGAGTGGTGCAGACAACTCAGCAGGTCTGATACTAGCAAGTTCGCCAACCTTTAAAAAAGTATTTGGAAAAGATAATGTTGGTCGAAGTAGAGACCTACCCTTTTATACCAACAATCGAAAATTCAACTACCAAAATTATTATCGTACAGCTCCACGTGATTGGCTTAATAAAGCTACGCCACCCTCAAAAAGTGAAGTAGCATTTATAGAGTCTTGGGCAAAGAGAACAGAAATTGTACCTCCGAGAATGTCAAAATACATTGAGAAAAACATTGAAATTCAACATGCTATTCAAAATTTTGCATCTCCTGAAGATATATTTTGGTATTCGATTGATGAGGGGTTTGTTGATTTAACAAGTTCTCTAAACTACTTTTATGATAAAGCGTTGCCTGCTGAAGTAAAGCTCGATAGATTATCAAGAGAAATTCAATTAGCTATTCTCAATCAAACTGGCATATATTCAACAGTTGGCATGAGCATTGGCAATCCATTACTTGCTAAACTTGCACTTGACAATGAAGCCAAACACAATAGTAATATGCGTGCTTTTTGGACTTATGAAAACATACCCGATAAAGTCTGGAAAATTAAATCCTTAACTGACTTCTGGGGGATCAATACTCGTACTGAAAAAAGACTGAATAAATTAGGTATCAAGTCAGTCTATGATCTCGCACATTGTAGCCCTGCGTTATTAAAAAAAGAGTTTGGTGTCGTTGGAGTTCAATTATTCTTCCATGCCAATGGTGTTGATGAGTCTACAGTCTATGAGCCTTATCATGCTAAGTCAAAGTCAATTGGCAACTCGCAAGTCTTGCCCAGAGATTATGCTGATCAAACTCAAATTGAGTTGGTTATCAAAGAAATGACTGAGCAGGTCTCTATCAGACTAAGAAAAGCCAAAAAGCAGACAACTGTTGTTAGTCTGTATGTCGGTTATGCTTATTCTGAAAATAAACGAGGGCTACATATTCAAAAGAAAATAGAAGTCACGAACAGCATTGCTGTGTTAAGTGATCAGATCATGTCATTATTCAGAGCGGGTTATTCTGGTGGTAGTGTGAGACGATTAGGCATTTCATTTGGTGGGCTATGCAGTGAAGAAGTCAAACTAATTTCTTTATTTGACACCTTTGATAAAAAAGCAGCCAAGACAGAAACACTTCAGGAAGCAATAGACGAGATAAGAAAACAGTATGGATTTTTGGCTTTACAAAAGGCAACTTCACTACTTGATGGATCAAGAGTAGTAGCAAGAAGTAAACTTGTTGGAGGTCATTCAGCAGGTGGATTGGACGGTTTAAAATGACAAGAGTAGATAGATCATATAGCCCCTACAAAGAGGTTCGAGAATATCAAGACAGGGCTATGATGAAGTGGCAGGGTTTTTATTTATCTGAACATACAACAGCTATGAAAGATGATAAAGCCCCAAAAAAATACTTTGCAATCAAAGTGATTGGTTATTTGATATAAAAAAACGAGATATTCAAATCTCACTTTTCTGTTGGTAATGGATATATGTTTGTATCGTATTTATAAAGATCAAAATTAAATGTACCTCAAAAAACAATGATATGGATTGATGGCTGATTTATTTGTCAGCAAATAAATCAGATTTTAATCCTTTAAATAAATCATTTGGGTTCATTTCTAAAGCAGTACATATTAATAAATAAGTGTAAATTGTGGGCTTTATAGCTTTGTCGTTAAAACAATGCAAATAAAAACACCTGAACGTTTAACAAGGTCTGTCAAATATATTTTAAACCCTAAAAAAACAAATGTACCTTATGTAGAAACTGAAAAAGATTTTCCAGTCACATTTACTGAAGATAAAAAAATGATGCAATTGGTTTCAGGGCATCAAATTTCAAATGTAAATTATGCTGACCAAGAATTTTTTCTAACAAAAATAATGGCTAATGCTAGCAATGGCAATCCTGATAATTCTGACATGAACAATCCTAATCGAGTAATGGCACATCATATAGTACAATCATTTGCCCCTGATGAAAACTTAACTCCTGAAGAAATTCATGAACTAGGAAGAAAAACAGTTTTAGAATTGACTGGTGGCGATCATGAGTTCATAGTAGCAACTCATGTTGACCAAGATCATATACATAATCACATTATTTTTAATACAACAAATTCTACAACCCTTAAAAAATTCAGATGGCAAAAGGGTACAGCGAAAAGTTTGAAGTATATTTCTGATAAGCATGCGGACATTGCAGGTGCTAATATTTTAAGTAACACAATGAAAAACTCGTATAAGAAATATTCTGCCTATCAACGAAAAAATAATTTTAAAATTGAGATAAAGGAGCGTTTAAACTTTTTACTGAAGCACTCTACCTCCATCTCTGATTTTAAAGAAAAAGCTAAGGCTCTGAATGTAATAATTGATGATACTGGAAAAAATGTAAAATATCGTCTTGCAGATATGGAACAAAAAAGAAATACACGTGATGATACACTTTCAAAACGTGGTAAATATTCTATATCTAATATTGAAAAAATTGTCTCTAAAAATGTTTCTGTATTCTCTCAATCCGAAATAAAGAACGAATATGAAAAATTTAAGGTAGAAAAAAGTGATGATTTTGAAATGAAAATTTTAGTGGAAGATTGGCAGGTAAAAGAGGAAACAAAAAACGGTATTTATATTGACATTGATTATGGTCTACTTAATAGTGGAGCTATATTAGTGCCCTCACACCAAGTCAATAAACTTAATGATGGTAACTATAATATTTTTATCAAGAAAAAAGATTTTTTCTATTTCACAAATTCTGATGATGCAACTAAAAATAAATTTATGACTGGTAACACAGTTGCCAAGCAATTGTCTCATGATAATCAGCATTTAGTGCTTCACAAAAATCAATATATATCAAAACTTGATCAGATCATCAAAGATTTTGAGTATCTCTCTTTAAAAGGTGTTTCAACTGGTCAACAGTTTTCAGATTTGAAAAAACAATTTGAAAAACAGGTTCATGAAACAGAAAAAGAACTGTCTGTTTTAGATGAAAAAATTTCTCGTCTGAACAAAATCATCAGTGCAATTGATGGTCTCAGTTCTGATGATTTGAGAAAAGTTGAAACTTCTGAAGCAATCCTATCAGACTTAAAAATTGATAAATCGACTAAGAGAGGTGATCTAAATAAAACTATCGAGGAAGTGAAATTTGAAAGACAAGTGTTAAATAAACAATTTCATGACATTGTTGAGAAATATAAAACTTATCAGGGTGTCAAAGAAAATGTTAGAGATCGAGAAAATGATACTATCAAAAATAAAGAGGTCAAGAGGTAGCCATTGTCGCCAAAATGTAAACCCGGAATAAGCCTGCAGGTTTGGAAACATGGCGCCGTTTAAAATCTGTCGCCTAATTCTGTTCTTGGTTATTGATCGACGTGCCTGAAGTTTGGCGACAAAATATCTTTGTTGACTAATTTACTTTATATCAGTATAATGTAGGTATAAAGTAAAAAAAAAAGAACGTGCGCAAACACGTTCTCTATAGAACCGTTTAAGACGG
>NZ_JXJT01000004.1 GCF_002441885.1 Pseudolactococcus chungangensis CAU 28 = DSM 22330
TATTTTATCAGGAGCTGTTCAGGGAACGTTTTTTAATTAACATTTTTATATATTGTATTTTCTTGATTGGTACTCTTATTATGCTGTACCCATTTTATATCAGTAACTTAAATGACTACTTAGATAATATACGTGTGACAGCGTATAAAAAGGAATTACAAGGCATTTATAAATCAAAGCAAGAAGAATTGAAAAAGGAGAATAGTCAATTAGCGACGAGAGGCTTGACACCCTCAGCTGATCCATTTAATGAAAAAAAAGCAACACGTGTCTCTGATGCTTACTATAAAGCCCATCTTCTAGGATCAATTGAAATTCCCAAGATTAATGTTAAGATTCCTTTATTTGATTTGACAAACAATGATTTGTTGGAAATTGGTGCAACGACACTTAATGGGACTTCTTATCCTTTGGGGGGACAAAATACGCATGCAGTGATTTCAGCACATCGTGGTTTGCCTAATCGAGAATTATTTACGGACCTACCTAAATTAGGAAAGGGAGATTTTTTTGTAATAGAAATTTTAGGACGAAAACTCGCCTATAGAGTATTTAAAACAGAGGTTGTAGAACCGGAACAGACGGATATCTTAAAAATAGAACCAGGTAAGGATTTGGTTACATTGCTTACTTGTACCCCTTATATGATCAACTCACATCGCTTGTTAGTGACTGGTAGCCGTATACCTTATACAGAAACGGTCAAAAAAGGGGTAAATAAAAGTAATCAAAATAGAATTATCATTCGATTTTTTATGATAATCGGATTTGCAGATTTCATTTTTCTAATGATATGGTTTTTATACCGTCTAATTCATCATTATTTACTCTCTAAACAAAGGATTGATATTTTGATTAAGATTATTGATGCTAATCATAACCCCTTTACAAAAACCATGACCCTTTATGATAAAAAAGGCAAGAAGGCACTAAAACGACATCAGAGATTTGTGCAACTTTTTCCTGACCCTACAGGGTATTACAAAATTGATAATATTCCGAAAGGATTATACTGTTTAAAAACAGATGATAATTCTCTGATTTTATTGGTTGGACAAAATAAATTGAAAGATCAAACATTATTGATTAAACCTTTTAAACATACTAAGTTATCATTTACAAGAATAGATGAAAATGAGATACAACTTTTAGATGTAACATTCAATAAGGCGTAAACATTCAGTGAGACATCTATCAGAGTCTAAACCCTTAATTGGCAAATTTAGCAAGCAGAGGCTTGCTTTTTTTGATATAATAGAACGATGAAGATTAAAAAAATAAGTTTATTAATCGTGATGATATTAGGCATTGTTTTTGACCAAGTGGTTAAGATAGCCATTGTAAAAAATATTAGACTATCAGAGCAAAAGCCAGTTATTAGGGGTATCTTATCACTGACGCATCTCCAAAATAATGGTGCAGCTTGGTCGATTTTAGAGGGACAGCAGTGGTTCTTTGTCTTGACAACAATACTTGTCTTGGCAGTAGCTACCTGGTTTTGGCTCAAAAATCTGTCGAAAAATTGGTATGCTATTGGGCTGACCTTGATTATTTCAGGTGCCTTGGGTAACTTTATTGACCGAGTACGCCAAGGCTATGTTGTTGATATGTTTCAGTTAGACTTTATCAACTTTCCTATTTTCAATGTAGCAGATATTTTGCTATCAATAGGATTCGTAGTGCTCTTTATTGGTATTTTGATAGAAAAAGATGAAGGTTAAGATAAATTGAAAATAAAAATGAAAGCCCAGTCCGCTGGATTGCGACTTGACAAGGCTATCTCAGACAACTCAGATGTCTCACGGACTCAGGCTAATGATCTGATTAAAGCAGACGCTGTTTTGGTTAATGGGCAAGTCAAAAAAGCTAAGTATAAGGTGCTAGAAAATGATATCGTGTCATTTGATATCCCTGAGCCAGAAGTTCTGTCCTATGAGGCTGAAAATATACCACTTGACATTGTCTATGAAGATGATGATGTCGCAGTGATTAATAAACCTCAGGGTATGGTGGTCCATCCGTCAGCTGGTCATCAAACAGGTACACTCGTTAATGCTCTGATGTATCATATGACGAATTTGTCTAGCATCAATGGTGTGATCAGACCAGGCATTGTGCACCGTATTGATAAGGATACCAGTGGTCTGTTAATGGTCGCTAAAAATGATCAAGCGCATGAATTTCTAGCTGCTCAACTTAAAGAACATACATCGAAACGTCGTTATGTTGCCATTGTCCATGGGAATTTACTCAATGACCGTGGTATGATTGAGGCGCCGATAGGTCGCAATGCCAAGGATCGTAAAAAGCAAGCTGTTATTTCGGGTGGTAAGCCTGCTTTGACGCATTTCGAGGTGTTGGAGCGCTTTGGTGATTTCACTTTGGTGAGTTTGACGCTTGAGACGGGGCGTACGCATCAAATTCGTGTGCATATGGCATATATCGGGCATCCGATCGCTGGAGACCCCTTGTATGGTCCGAAAAATGCATTGAAACCTAATCATGGGCAATTTTTACATGCGCAGATGCTAGGATTTGAGCATCCTACTTCGCATCAGTGGTTAGAGTTCGAACTTGATCCACCGAAATTGTTCCAAGCCACATTAGACAAATTAAGAAAAGACTAACAACTGATACTAAAAATATAAATGCAAAAGGGCATTTTTTTTGGTAAAATAGATATAATCTAATTTTTGCAATAACACAAAAGAAGGAGTTCTACTTTGACAACCACTGATATGCAAGAAATGCAGAAAATCATCGTCCTCGACTACGGTAGCCAGTACAATCAACTGATTACTCGCCGTATTCGTGAGTTTGGTGTCTTTTCTGAGCTGAAAAGCCATAAAATGACCTTGGCTGAAATCAAGGCCTATAATCCTAAAGCTATTATTATCTCGGGTGGTCCTAACTCAGTTTATGAGGCAGACGCTTTTGATATTGACCCAGGTGTTTTCGAGCTTGGCGTTCCCGTTTTGGGCATCTGTTATGGCATGCAGCTTATGACACAAAAACTTGGGGGTAAAGTAGAAGCTAACCCAGGGAATGGGGAATTTGGTGCAACTAAAATTAATCTCGATGCCACATCTAAATTGCTTGAAGGGACACCCGCTGAACAGACAGTTTTGATGAGCCATTCTGATAATGTCACTGTTCTACCAGAAGGTTTTAAAGTTGCCGCTCATACCGTGCAAACACCAATTGCAGCGATTGCAAATGATGAAAAGGGGCTTTACGGCGTTCAATTCCATGCTGAAACAACAATCAGCGAATATGGTCATAACATTATTGAAAATTTCGTTAAAAAAATCGCTAAGGCATCAGGTGACTGGTCAATGGCAGGTTTCGTTGAGCACCAAATCAAAGAAATTCGCGAAAAAGTTGGCGATAAAAAAGTCTTGCTTGGTCTTTCAGGCGGTGTTGACTCATCTGTTGTTGGCGTGCTTTTGCAACGTGCGATTGGCGACCAATTAACGTCTATCTTTGTTGACCATGGCTTACTGCGTAAAGGTGAGGCAGAACAAGTCATGAACGACTTGGGCGGCAAATTCGGCCTTAACATTATTAAAGTAGACAGCAAAGACCGCTTTATGAGCAAACTAGCTGGTGTTTCTGACCCTGAGAAAAAACGTAAAATCATTGGTAATGAATTTATCGAAGTTTTTGACGATGAAGCCTCAAAACTTGACGGTGTTGACTACCTTGCCCAAGGCACGCTTTACACTGATGTCATCGAATCGGGTACAGATACAGCACAAACGATTAAGAGCCACCATAATGTTGGTGGACTGCCTGAGGACATGCAGTTTGAGCTGATTGAGCCCTTGAACAAACTCTTCAAAGATGAAGTTCGTGAACTTGGTGAAGTCCTTGGTATGCCACATGATTTAGTATGGCGTCAACCCTTCCCTGGTCCAGGTCTTGCTATCCGTATCATGGGTGAAATTACAGAGCCACGCCTTGAAAAAGTACGTGACTCAGACTTGATTCTCCGCGAAGAAATCGCTAAAGCAGGTCTTAACGAAAAAATCTGGCAATACTTCACCGTTGATACAGGTGTTAGCTCAGTTGGTGTCACAGGTGATTTTCGTAGCTACGATACAGTTATCGCCATTCGTGCCATTACATCTATCGACGGCATGACCGCAGACTTCGCTGAGATTGACTGGCAAGTCCTCGCGGAAGTTTCTCGTCGCATTACCAATGAAGTCAAAGGTGTTAACCGCGTGGTTTATGATATTACGGCTAAGCCACCTGCTACTGTTGAGTGGGAATGACCCCACAAGTTTGTTTAAAGTGAAAAGCCTTATTTTCAACGTTTTGACGGATTAGAAATATGGATTATTTGTTAAAAATCATATGATTGTATGCCAAAAAGTCTGCTAAGATTAAACCACTATTTATTGTGAATAGTGGTTTTTGTATATAAAAAAAGATATTTGAAATGTGTGGCTTATGATTACCAAGAGGTATAGGAAAAGAAATAATAGAAATATATAGCTAGATAGTTGTATACTAGTTTTGAGTATTATTTTTAAGGGAGATAAAGCATGTATAAGAAATTAGATCGGAGTTGGCCTATAAATGTTCAGGCAATGACTTCTGCAAGTGATACCCTTAAGGAAATTTTAGGGTACCACAACGTTACGCAGAAGGAGTTCGCAAAGCGTATCGGTATCAGCCAACCGCATGTTTCTGACATTCTCAATCGAAAGAAGTTTATGTCGCCTGAGATTGCTATTCGGATTGAGATTGTTACTGGTCTTAACGCTAAACTATTGTTGACGTTGGATTTCAACTATCAATTGGAGCAACTTGAACAAATGAAAAAGGTTGAAAGACCTGAGTTAATCAAATATGATTGGGCTGAAGCATAGCTCATCATTAAAGAAGGAAATGAAGAATTAATCGTGACTTACGACTATATAAAAGTTGATAGAGAAGTTGCAATAGAAGCATCCAAACGTTTGGTTGTTGATAGTATATGGAAAATTGCGAATATCGAGTTGACACGCGGTGTAACGTTCCCACAAACTCAGCAAATCTACGAAGGGCGTTAACCAAAGAATGTTGACGTTGAAACAGTTGTTGTGATTAAAAATCTGAAACATGCTTGGCAATTTTTGTTTGAGAATATTGATTATCCGATCGATTATCAACTCATTTCTGAGTATAATAAGATTGTCGGAGCAGGACACTATTCAAATCCTGGTAAGCTGAAAAGTGAGTTTGTTTTTATTTCTGGTACAAATTATAAGCCAGATATTCCGAATTATGAAAGTGTCAAGGAGGAAATTGAACGAATAAATATCCTTCAAAACCCAATTGATAGAGGGATGGAGATGTTGGCATCGGTTTCCAGAGGACAGTGGTTCAATAATGGTAACAAACGTACAGCTTAAATGATAACAAATCACATTTTGTTGCAAAATAATTGTGCTGTACTGGCGACACCGCTAGATGTTCAAGAGGACTTCACTGATGAATTAATCAGGTTCTACGGAACAAATGATAATCGCTCATTTAAAAAGTTTTTATATGAAACATCAATTGAGATGTTACCGAGTGGCTTAACGCAACCTGTTTTGAAAGAGCTGATTATATCAAAAATAAAAAAGGACTCTGGTTCTGAAAATCAAGAAGAATTTGAGTACCTAGAAGAGTATCCTATTGAGAAGTTAAATAATATATTAAAACTTCATCAAGAAAGAAATGAAGCATAAAAAATAGAAGGCATATAATTGTACTCCATTGGGTGCATCTATATGTCTTTTATTACTGTGACAAGATAGATGGCAAAACCAAAAAAAGAAACATGAAATACATCATACTAGCAGTAGTAGTAGCAATCATCATCTCTTTAAGGGGACAACCGATTACACGTTAAGCTTGGGTGCGAGTACATATCTGACGGACACACCTGCTGGTCAAGGCAACTTGATCTTGTCTGGGCACTCTACGCCATATAAAGGTGTCTTGTTCACGGACATAAACCAAGTCAAAAAAGGTGATGAGATTATCGTAAGAAACGGTTGATAAAAAAGAGTAGGTATATACAGCTGACGAAATTGTCCAAGATGACATCTATTTTATGACGAGAGACGAGGTACCCGAAGATAAAATCCTTCAAAATCCCGTCAAAGGCAAGCAAGCTAAGATAACTTTATTCACTTGTGTCAGCTGGCAAAATAATTAAGAAAGATTATTAGTTGGTGGTCATTTGAAAAGTAGTCTAAAATAATGCCACGGCTGTTTGAGCCGGTAGAGCCTGTTTAATGTTTCGGCGTTAGCTGAAACTCAGACAACATACTACAAAAAATAACTTACCTATTGTCGGTGAATAGGTAAGTTATTTTTTATTAATTGATGTATTTGGAATAATGCTATACAGTCGTACTTTTATCCATAAGTGTCGCAGGCACCACATTTTCGTGGGGAATATAAGATTCCAGTGAATTGATTGCGATTTGCGCCATTAAGGGAATATTTTGGTCAATTGACGTAATCGGATAAATCGCATAATCAGACACTGGAGAATTATCGTAGCCAATGATTTCAACATCTTCTAGCATTTTAAGTCCTTTACGGATACATTCTCTTTGCAGCATATTAGCAATATCATCATTGGAGCAGAAGATGCCTAATTTTTTGCCTACATATTTTTCAAGCAAACTATCCACAATAGCAGACATAGCAGTTGAAGCAATTTTAGAGTAGGGATCAGTTAAATCCTCATTGATAATTGTTTCATGAGGCATGCCTTTGACCGAGAATTCAAAGCCGACAATACGCTTAAATGATGGCCAATTTTCATAGTAGCCATTGTTGATGTGTAGGAATACTTCACAGTTATCTGCTATCAATTTTTCGCCAGCAAGTTTGCCACCAGTATAATTATCGTTATTGATCTGACAGTAGTTGCCACCAGCTCGTTCGATAGAAATAATTGGCACTTCAAGTTGTTCAATCTCTTCAGGACTTAAAATATGACTGAGCAAAATAATCCCTTTGACGCGATAAGATTTCAAGGTGTCAATTAAGCTTAACTCCTCTTCCTTTGTATCGCGTGAGGTGTAAACAATAAAGCTATAATGTTTTTCTTTACCCTGTTGAATGAGTTGATTCATTAATTCTGTGTAAAAACCAAGATGTAATGAAGGGAAAATGATGCCAACAAGATTAGACTTGCCAGTTGCAAGGGTTCTCGCAACATTATCTTGGCTGTAATTAAGTTCTTGAATAGCGGCTTGGATTTTATCTTTTGTTTTGAGGGATAAAAGATTTGGCTTGTTGAAATATCTGGAAACGGTGGTCAATGATACGCCACTTTTTTCAGCAATATCCTTTATTCCCGTTTTATCTATCGTCATGGTCTGTTACCTTTCTGTATTGCTAACAATTGCTATCCTAAAGGATAGCAATTTATAAGTTATACTACTATCATACAATGTCATCAGCAATTTTACAAGATAAAATGAAAATATTTTCATAATAAACATTGAAAATAGTTCAATTTTTGTCATTTTTTCAATCTGATAGAGTTAGTAATTTTATTTTACTCTTGAATAATAGCTGTCAGAACAGTTATATAGCAAATTTTTGAGATGTTTTTGCCAAAATCCTAAAAAATTTTTTGAACATTTTTTGAAATTATTTATGAAACCGCTTGACATTATTTATTTCATATTCTATAATTGGGGTATAAAAGAATTACAAATCATGGAAGAAAGGATAAGATTCAGCACGTCGGTCATCCAACAGTCAATGCAGGAGGAAATAATCATGCTGTAATTAATTATGAGGATATATTTGTAAGCGCATACAAGATCTGGATTATCTTCAGCCATTAGTTAATCTTGAATCGACATAAAAGAAATGGAGCAGAAAAATGAGAAAAATAAGTCTTAAAAAAATTGGTGTACTTGCCTTAGCAACCTTGACAGCTATGAGCGTCTTGACCCTTACAGGATGTGGCAAAAATTCCAGTGGTGAAAAAACTGGTAAAGACAAAAAAATTACCGTCCTTGTAGAGAGTGGTGGACCTGCTGAAACGGTAGCCAAAAGCACAGCTGCGGCATTTAAAGCGAAAACAGGTTATGAAGTCATCGTAGACGCGGTGCCGTATACAGGGATGTATGACAAGGTTTCAACTGAAATCAAGGCAAAGGCAGCAACTCATGATGTCGTCAGTTTAGATGTGCTGTGGCTTTCTGCATTTGAACAAAACTTGCTGCCACTTAACAATCAAGTTGATAAGCAAATCACATCAGATTTCCTACCAACCTTAGAAGCTGGAGGTACTTTAAATCAGAACTTGCTGGGCTTGCCAATGTGGCTCAATAGTAAAGTATTGATTTATAGAAAAGACCTTTTTGCAGACGAAACCAATAAAAGTGCTTTCAAGCAAAAATACGGTCACGATTTGAAAGTTCCAACAACATGGCAAGAATATGAAGAATGTGCCGCATTCTTCACCAAAGATGGGATGTACGGTACCACAGTATTTGGCATGGCTTCTGGTGATACGGTCTGCAGTTTACTTGACCATGCGTCACAAGCAGGTGCGATGCCTCTTGTCCTTGACGATAAAAACAAAGTCTTAATTGATGAAAAACCATATGTTGAGGCCTTACAATACCTAGTTGACCTTTATAAATCTGGAGATGTTCCAGATGAGACCTTATCAGTTGCCTCAACAGAGTCTCAAGAGATGTTCAATAATGGCAAACTCGCCATGCAACTTAATTGGAGTCACCAGTATCCTGCAGCCTATGCCTTAGATAATCAGAATGTTGGTGTAGCACCAATGATTGGTGGTTCTGCTGGTGTTGCTGCAACGACAGGTCCTTGGTATCAAAGCGTTATGAAAAACTCAGCGCATCAAGATGTTGCAGTAGAATATATTAAATTCATGTATGACAATAATGAAAAATATATGACTGAGGGTTCACTTAAAATTGCAGGCCGAACTTCAGTATATGAGAAATATGGCACTGAACCGGGTAATGAGCATTTAAATGCTGTTTTGCAAACACTTGATCATAAATATTCACAAAACAGACCCGCTACCCCTTATTGGACAGAAATTGAAGAAGTGCTCGCTAGTTCGATTCAGTCTGCTCTTTCAGGAAAAGCTACTCCTGAAAAGGCACTCAAAGATGCGAAAACTAAGATAGAGGCTATTGTGGAATAGTTTTAAGGAGAAATATGATGCAGTTAATATCCAGAAAAACAATCCTTGCATTCTTTTTGCCGGGTGCCTTGTTTATGGGACTGTTTATGATTTACCCAATTTTTAAAATGGGCTTAGACAGCTTATTCAATTTCAATCCAAACGGTTTGAGGGAATTTGTTGGATTTGATAATTATATCAAGGCATTTACGAATGAAAGTTTCTTGCAACCCCTTAAAAATACATTATTTTACGTTGTAATCGCAGTTGTCGTGGAATTGATATTGGGGACAGTCCTTGCCCTTGTTTTTGAAGCAAATTTTAAAGGCAATAAAACAATTCGCTCACTGATTCTAACGCCATTGATGATTGCACCTCTTGTGGCAGGACTCATCTGGAAATTGATGCTCAGTTCTCAGTTTGGGATTATTAATCAGTTATTGGTAAATGTGGGAATTTTAAAAAATACCAGTCAAATTCTTTGGCTTGCTGATGAAAAATGGGCCTTGCTTTCCTGTACTTTAGCTGATATTTGGCTGACAACACCCTTTATGATGTTGATGATTCTAGCAGGATTGCAGGGACTAGACGGTGCTATGCTTGAGGCAGCAACCATTGATGGTGCCACTTGGTGGCAGAAGATATTTAGTATCAAATTACCAAATATCAAACCGATTTTACTAACAGCTTTATCTATCAGAATTATTGATGCGGCAAGAACCTTCGATATTGTTTGGGCAATGACACAAGGTGGGCCAAACGGTTCGTCTGAGCTTATTAGTGTCGTGATATATAAGACACTGACCCGTTATAATAAAGTCGGTTACGCCAGCGCAATGGCACTGATACTAATTGTGGTACTTGTTATCTTCACTCTTGTCGCCATGCAAGGGTTATGGAATCCTAAAAAGAAACAAACTGTATAGAAAGGAGTGAATAATGGAGAAGAAAAATAATTTACAGGGAAAACTCATGATAATCATATCGGCAATCTGCGCAGTTATTTGGTTGTTTCCCTATCTGTATCTCATCAGTTCATCATTCAAACCGGGTGCAGAGGTTGTATCCATACCCGCGAAATTTTTTCCCAAAGTGCTATCTGTGGAAAATTTTACAAGTTTGTTTGAGCGGATGCCAGTACTACACTATATTTTCAATAGTTTTTTAGTCGCAATAGTCAGCACACTGATTGCCATCATTTTAGGAGCCTTGTCTGCCTATGCTATTCAACGTTCGGGTGCCAAGCTAGCGAGCTTACTCGTCGTCATTGTGCTCTGCCTGAAAATGATACCGACATCAAGTATTGCCGTTCCCATATATGAACTGATTACAAATCTGGGCTTATATGATACTAAGGTGGCCTTGATTATTGTGTATGCAGCAATCAATATGCCTTTTGTCATGTGGGTGATGCTTGGATTTTATGAAGGGATTCCAGTGACCTTAGATGAAGCAGCTTGTATGGATGGGGCTTCTAGTCTTAAAACCTTTATCTATATCATCCTGCCGATTTGTACGCCAGGACTTGCGACAGCATTTGTATTCACCCTATTCCTGTCTTGGAATGAGTTTCTACTGTCGTTACTCTTGACCAGTACGAGTGCCAAGACATTTACTGTCGGCTTATCTGAGTTTTTATCAGCCTATAGCATGGACTTGGGGCCAATGTGCGCAGGTGCGCTTATCTTTAGCTTACCAGTAATGGTCCTGTCAATTGTGGCACAAAAATTCATTGTAAAAGGGATTACTGCTGGGGCAGTTAAAGGTTAATGGGAGTGAAGTATATGACTAATAATAATGTTTATGATGTAACAAAATGGCCGATAGGCAATCCCTATACTGATATTGGGGAAGTCATCAATAGCATGATTGCGGATATTAAAAGTAGACAGGCAAACACAGATGTAAACGATGGCGGAAAACCTGGTGCGGTAATCTATCTGCCGCCTGGTGATTATCATCTGATCACTCAAGCGGTGATTGACATCAGTTACTTAAAAATCGAGGGTTCTGGACATGGCTTTACGTCGTCAAGTATTCGTTTCAATGTTCCTGAAAATGAATGTGCAGATTTGCATGAATTATGGCCCGGAGGCAGTCGGATTCTGAATGATTTACCAGTTGCAATAGATGGTGCAGAAGAAGCAGGTGCGGCGATTTTGGTCAGACGCGAGGGCGACCCTCGTATCAGTTCGGTAGAATTTGCTGGTTTTTGTATTGACGGTCTGCATTTTGTAGACGACGGCTCAGGAGAACCCAATCCAGAAAATACTTATGTCAATGGTAAAACAGGGATTTATATTGCGAGTGCTTGTGATTCTTTCAGGATAACAGGCATGGGATTGATTTATTTAGAACATGGTCTCACGATTTATCATGCGGATGCCTTAACCGTTCATGATAATTTCATTGCTGAATGTGGGAATTGTCTTGAGTTGCGAGGTTGGGGACAAGCTTCAAAAGTAACCGATAATTTGATGGGTGCTGGTTTTAAAGGCTATTCAATTTATGCACAGAATTTTGGTGGCCTTCTGATTACCGCAAATAATATTTTTCCACGAGGGGCAAGCAGTATCCATTTTGAAGGCGTAACACGCTCTCTTGTGACTAACAATCGCCTTCATGCTTTTTATCCAGGTATGGTAGTGCTAGAGAAAAACAGTTCGGAAAACTTGATTACTGCTAATCATTTTTTACATGATCATGAACCTTGGGCACCCTTGCAAGAAAAGAACAACGGCTTAGATGATTTATATGGCTTGCTTTATATCAGTGGTGATCACAATTCTATCATTGGCAACCACTTTTCGGAAATTATTGATGCACAATATATCCGACCACTCGGTGCAAAACCGACTATCATTCATCTTGTTTCAGGTAGTGAAAACTATATTGCTAACAACCATGCCGTTGCAACAGCATCACATGCCAAGATAAGTGATTCTTGCTATGCTGCCCAAGTAGATGCTTTATTGACGACAGAAGTTACCAGCTCACTAGCTGTTACAACAGTCTTGATAGAAAAAGAATCAATTAAAAATACAGTTCTTGATTCTGGAAGCGATGAACAGGTTATGATGGATAAGAGTGTCAATGCTTTTAGACCTACGCCGCAAGTATAAGTACTATAAAATATCATAACAAAACATAGAAAGGTTGTAATAACTATGGAAATTAGTACTGAGCAAAAAAAGTTGACACAAGCAAATGCTTATATTGCTAAAAATAGCGTTGCTGTGGTCAAAAGCCCATCACGTTTACACTATCACTTTATGCCACCAATTGGCTGGATGAACGACCCAAATGGCTTAGTTTATTTCAACCATGAGTATCATTTGTTTTATCAATATGATCCTTACGGAGTTGAATGGGGACCGATGCACTGGGGGCATGCTAAGAGTAAAGATGCCGTGCATTGGGAATATTTGCCTGTTGCCTTAGTACCATCTGAAGACTATGAATTTTCTGAAATAGAACGCGGTCATGGTTGTTTTTCCGGTAGTGCCGTCGTTAGAGATAAGCAATTGATCTTGATGTATACAGGAAATGTTGATGGTAGGCATCCCAAACAAACACAAAATATTGCCATCTCTTCTGATGGTCTACATTTTGAAAAATGTCATGAAAATCCTGTTATCGCTTCTTTTCCAGAAGAAGGGACAGAAGATTTTAGAGATCCTAAAGTTTGGGAAGAAAATGGTCAGTACTACGCCGTTATCGGCACTAAAAAGGAGGGGCTAGGGAAGGCTGCCTTATATCGGTCACAAAATCTAGTGAACTGGAATTATCTAGGTATCTGTGCTCAGAGTAATGGTGAGCAGGGAGATATGTGGGAATGCCCAGATTTGTTTAAGGTGGATGACCAAGATATTTTGCTTGTGTCTCCGATGTATGGATTGAAAAATAGTAGTCCCCTTGCGATTTCAGGTATTTTTGATTCTGAAACAGGAAAATTTGTACAAGATGCTTACGATTTTATTGATTACGGTCATGATTTTTATGCCCCACAGACTTTAATTGACGATCAAAACCGCAGAATTATGATTGGCTGGATGAATATCTGGTTTGCAGAAATGCCAGAGAAAAAAGATGGCTGGGTAGGTGCTATGACAGTCTCCAGAAAATTAAGCTATCAGAACAACCAGTTATATCAATATCCCGTGAAAGAAATAGAGGAGCTTCGTTATGACGGCGTAAGCACGTCAGAGATAATGATTTCAAATCAAAATGACTTTTCAACTCAGCTTCATGAAGCTGCTGATATTGAAATTGAGATTGATTTGGAAAAATCTAAGGCTGAGGTCTTTAGTATTTATTTGAAAGCTTCTGAAACAGTTGATGAATATATTGAACTTCTTGTAGATCTTACAAAAGGTAAGCTGACATGTATTCGTGAAAAATCTGGGGCAGGAGAAAAAACTGGATCCACTGCACCATTTAATCATGAACTTGCGAAATTGAAATTGAGAATTTTAGTAGATACCAATTCAATTGAGCTATTCATTAATGACGGGCAACAGGTAATGACAAACAGGGTCTATCCACTTGGGGAAGATAATCTATTTAAGATTATTTCAGAGCAAGCCCTTTATCTCTCACAATTAAACTATTGGAAAATGAAAACAATCTGGAAGGGAAAGTGAATCCAATGTTATTTGGCAGTATTGAAGCAGGTGGTACAAAATTTGTTTGCTCGGTGGGAAATGAACAATTTGAAGTTAAAAATTCAATCAGTTTTCCGACAACAACACCTAAAAAAACGTTGCAACAAGCGATTGATTATTTTAAGCAGTATGATGTCGCAGCGATTGGGGTTGGGTCATTTGGTCCGATTGACGTTTTTCAAGGCTCTAAAACTTACGGTTACGTGATGGCAACCCCTAAACCCTATTGGTCTAATATGGATATGATTGGTTTCTTGAAAGCCCAATTAGATGTGCCTATGTACTTTACAACAGATGTTAATGCCTCGGCTTATGGTGAGACGCTTGCGCAAGATATTCAAAATTTGGTCTATTTCACAATTGGCACAGGTATAGGTGCTGGCGCTATTCAGCAAGGTCAATTTATCGGTGGCATTTCTCATGCAGAAATGGGACACCAATTTGTTAAACGTCATCCACAAGATTTAGATTTCAAAGGTATCTGCCCCTTTCACGGGGATTGCTTGGAAGGTCTTGCGGCAGGCCCCAGTTTAGAAGCACGAACTGGCAAACGTGGTGAAAATATAGCATCGGATTCGGAAATTTGGAATATTCAAGCTTATTATATTGCACAGGCTGCGATTTCAGCAACGCTCACTTTAGCACCAGAAAAAATCATTTTCGGTGGCGGTGTTATGTCCCATGACCACATGATTGCTCGTGTTCGTAAGTTTTTCAAGGTATTGCTAAATGATTATATCCCGACACCACCGCTTGAAGATTATCTCCAGCTGACATCAATCGCTAACAACGGTTCAGCGACATTAGGCAATTTTGCCTTGGCATTAGAAGCCTTAAGATCAGTCTAGATGAAAACGCCCTAGGAATCATGTTGTAGGGCGTTTTTAGTTGAAGAAGATGATTTTTATTTTTGTACATGTGAGTGTTCATCAAAAATGTTAGAGTGACTCTAACAGCAGAAAAGTGACTGATGTGAGCAAATCAAAAGACAATCAAAAAATTTGGGGCGGTATGATGCAGTCATATGAAGAATTAGTTGAGCTAGGTTTAAATGGACTTGAACCGTTAAAAATAATTTTGAAAGGTTATGTGGCAGACAGTCTAGGGGGGGCTCTGGTGTTTGCATCGTCTGATAAAGAAAAAGCGAAAGCAGAGTTAGAACGACATATACTCGGTTCGCTATAAAACAAGAACACAACTTTTGAGCTATTTTTTATCACTTCTAGTCAACGGCTAAGCGATAGTCCAGCGACTAAGATTTTTTTCAAAAATCAAGTCTACTGTACATAGCGTGGCACATAATGCGCTAAAGCGCAAAGTGCCAACGCCAAATCGCTAAGCCACGTTGTCATTAGTTCTTCCATAAGTCGCGAACCGCGACTTGCTTGGATTTTATGTTATTTTCCCTATGCCGTTTACTACAAATTCAAATGCAACGTATTTGGAAATTATGATGAGTAATTGGTACCCCTTAGGACTTTTCTTGACAATCACAATCATGCTACTCGGAAAATTAATTGTCTTTATTCAAAGAAGAAGTTCGACCTCTATCTAGACTATCAACAGAGACTAGAGCTTGATAGTCAATAATTTCATCTTCCTCAATCCTAAACACACTATTTCCATGCTATAATAGACCTATCAAAATCCTATCAGGAAAGAAGACAAGCATGCAAGAAAATAAATATCTTTCTTTATTAGCTGAAAAGTATGAAACCAAGGACAAGGTTGCGAGTGAGTTGATTAACTTGGAGGCTATCCTTAATTTGCCTAAAGGGACTGAGTTGTATATCAGTGATATTCATGCCGAATATAAAGCGTTTAACCACATCATTCGGACAGGTGCAGGAAATATTAAGGAAAAAATTGATGAGATTTTTGTCGATGAAGCGCCAGAGGAAATGGAGCGTTTGGCGATGCTCATTGCCTATCCGACGGATATGTTGCAACGTAAGCCAAAGGATTTGGAGGCAGCCAATGAGTGGTCGAGTCAAACGATTAATCGTCTGATCAAGCTGTTACGTTTTCTGGGGACTAAATACTCTCGTTCTAAAGTTCGTAAGGCGGTTAACGAAGATTTCCGTTATTTTACGGAAGAATTAATGCTCAGTTTAGAGACGAATCAATCTGAGAAAGCAGATTATTATCAGCAAATCATTAAGCGTTTGATTGAGCTGAATCAGGCGGATAAATTTATCCGCAGTTTGTGTATGACGATTCAGCAGTTGACGGTTGACCATCTGCATGTGGTTGGAGACGTCTTTGACCGTGGTGCGGGCGCGGATAAGGTGATGGACCGTCTCATTCAGTTTCATAACGTGGATTTTCAGTGGGGCAACCATGATGTGCTGTGGATGGGGGCTTATGCTGGGAATATGGCGAGTCTTGCAACGCTACTCAGAATTGCGGTGAAATATAACTATCTTTATGAGTTAGAAACTGCCTATTCTCTGAACTTGCGGCCATTATTCTTGTTTGCTGAGGAACATTATGAACTGAATCCAGCTTTCAAACCGACAGCAAGACCGGACGATGAGTTGCTAGGCGTCGAAAATCAAGCACGCTTGACGAAAGTGCATCAGGCTTTGACCATGATTCAGTTCAAGCTAGAGGGGCAAATCATCGCGCGCCGGCCTGAGTTTGAAATGGCAGACCGTAATTTATTAGAACAGATTGACTTTGCGCACAAAACCATTACCTTAAATGACAAAGAATATCCACTTGAGAACACATGCTTTCAAACCGTCTCACAGGCTCATCCTAATGAGTTAACTGAAAGCGAGGCCTACGTCATGGCTGCTATCTTGTCGTCCCTACAAAAATCCGAAAAATTCCAGCGCCATATGCAGTTTCTAGTCGAAAAAGGCTCTGCCTACCTTGTTTATAACCGTCATTTGCTGTACCATGGTTGCATTCCTTTGAAAAGGGATGGCACTTTTTTAGCGATGAGGATTGGCGGTAATCTTTATTCAGGGAGAGCATTGCTTGATAAATTTGAAGAGCATATTAGGCGTGGGATTCGCCATACTGAGATTTATGATGATTACTCGACTGATTTGATGTGGTACGCCTGGGCTGGTAAATGTTCACCTTTATTCGGCCGCTCGTCCATGACAACATTTGAGCGCTATTTTATAGCAGATAAGCGCACGCATAAGGAAGGCGAAAATCCCTATTTTGCCTATCGAGAAAGACCAGAAACGATAGAGATGATTTTGGCAGAATTTGGCTTGAATGACCCACAATCAGTTGTCATTAACGGGCATACACCAGTCAAAGTCGCAAGTGGCGAAAGTCCAATCAAAGCCAATGGGAAACTCATGGTGATAGATGGCGGTATGAGTAAAGCCTATCAGAAAACGACAGGTATCGCAGGTTACTCGCTTTTAAATGACTCCTATGGTTTTAAAATCGTGACACACGCGCCTTTCACCTCTATTGAAGAAATTTTGGCTAAGGGTAAAGGCAACGAATCCTTAAAATATTTCTTAGAAGAAAAACCCAAACGTCGTTTGATTAAAGACACAACCATTGGTGATAAATTACGCGCTGATATTGTCGACCTGACAGATTTGATGGCTTATATGCCGTAATGATGAAGAGAAGTAAGCGTAAAGCTTGCTTTTTTTGTATTTGATTTCATCATTAAAATACAGTGATGAAAGGTGATAATTAAGGTTTTTAATCATTCAGTACAGTCAATCAAAAATATAGACAAGCAATTTGAACTCATAGTCAACAACTCATTAATGTCGGCATTTCTGAGGCAAATATGATGGGGGTTGCGAGTGGCTTCAGTTTAACTGGACATATTCCTTTCTGTCATACCTTTGCACCTTTTGCGACACGACGTGCCTTTGACCAACTATTCATTTCAGGTGGCTATGCGCAGACGACAATTAATATTTTCGGATCTGACCCAGGATTTGCTGTCGGACCAAATGGTGGCACACATACATCATGGGAAGATGTCGCCTTGATGCGTATGATTCCAAACAGTATCGTTTGTGACCCCACAGATGGCATCCAGCTCGCTTGGCTGATTCGCGAATTGGCAGATAAAGCAGGTATTCATTATATTCGTGCCAATCGTAAAGCTGTTCGCGAGGTTTATGAAACAGATGCAAGGTTTGAATTGGGTAAAGGCAATATCCTCAAACAAGGGAGACATATCGCTTTATTTGCATCAGGACAACTCATCAGTGAAACGTTAGATATTGCAGAAGAATTAGCATTAAAAGGGGCTGATGTAACGGTCGTAGATATGTTTACGATTAAACCACTTGATAACAATTTAGTTATTGAACTTTCTAAAACGCATGACTTGATCATTAGTATTGAAAATCATTCAGTCACAGGCGGTCTTGGAAGTGCAATTGCTGATGTCATAGCAGAAGCCGGTCTTAATGCTAAACTGTTAAAAATTGGCGTTAACGAAAGGTTTGGTCAAGTTGGTAGTCCTGACTACTTACAAGATGAATTTGGTCTATCAAAGACAAAATCCAAGCAAAAATTTTAGACTTTATAGATAAAGTTTAAAAAAATTTTTCACAATATTATCAATTTCCGAACGATAAACGTATATTTTGTAAAGATATACGTTTTTTTGCTATCAAAAACCATTAAAAATCGTTAAAATTAACTTATCAACTAATATTTAAGGAGTGAGACATTGACAAAACGAGCACTAATCAGCGTAAGTGATAAAACAGGTATTGTAGCATTTGCCGAAAAACTACGGGAACTGGGTTGGGAAATTATCTCAACTGGCGGCACGAAAACAGCGCTAGATGCTGCAGGTGTTGCAACCATTGCTATTGATGACGTAACAGGTTTCCCGGAGATGATGGATGGGCGCGTGAAAACCTTGCACCCTAAAATTCATGGTGGCCTTTTGGCACGCCGCGACCTCGATACACACGTTTCAGCCATGAAAAATCACGACATCTCGCCGATTGACCTTGTTGTTGTCAACCTCTATCCTTTCAAAGAAACGATTCTCAAACCAGATGTAACCTATGCTGATGCAGTTGAAAACATCGATATTGGTGGTCCCTCAATGCTACGCTCTGCTGCGAAAAACCATGCTAGCGTAACGGTTGTTGTTGACCCGACCGACTATGATATCGTTCTGACAGAGTTTGCTGAAAATGGTGATACGACTTATGAAACGCGTCAAAAATTAGCAGCGAAAGTCTTCCGTCACACAGCTGCTTATGATGCCTTGATTGCAGAATATTTCACAGCGCAAGTTGGCGTTGATAAGCCAGAAAAATTAACCTTGACTTACGACCTAAAACAGCCTATGCGTTATGGCGAAAATCCACAACAAAATGCTGATTTTTACGAATCAGCATTGCCGACGGACTACTCAATTGCTCAAGCCAAACAACTTAACGGTAAGGAACTGTCCTTTAATAATATCCGTGATGCCGATGCAGCGATTCGCATCATTCGTGACTTTACAGCGCCGACTGTTGTCGCTTTGAAACATATGAATCCTTGTGGTATTGGAACCGCTGAGACGATTGAAAAAGCTTGGGACTATGCTTATGAAGCAGACCCAGTTTCAATTTTTGGTGGGATTGTTGTCCTCAATCGTGAAGTTGATGCTGCAACTGCTGAAAAAATGCATCCGATTTTCCTTGAAATTATTATCGCACCTAGCTATTCTGATTCAGCCTTAGCTATCTTGACTAATAAGAAGAAAAATTTGCGGATTCTAGCTTTGAATTTTGAGCAACAAAAAGTGTCTGAAAGTCAAAAAGAAGTTACTGGTGTTTTAGGCGGTTTACTTGTTCAAGACCAAGATACGACAGTTGAACTACAAGACAGTTGGGAAATTGTGACCAAACGTCAACCTACAGCAGTAGAAATTGAGGCACTTGAGTTTGCTTGGCGCTCTGTCAAATATGTTAAATCTAACGGTATTATCATTACAAACAATCACCAAACTTTAGGCGTTGGACCTGGTCAGACTAACCGCGTTGCCTCTGTTAAAATTGCCATTGAACAGGCAGCAGACCGACTTGATGGTGCCGTCCTTGCCTCAGATGCTTTCTTCCCCTTTGCAGATAATGTCGAAGAAATTGCCAAAGCAGGAATCAAAGCGATTATCCAACCCGGTGGTTCGGTACGTGACCAAGATGCGATTGACGAGGCAGATAAACACGGTATTGCCATGGTCTTCACGGGAGCACGGCATTTCCGTCATTAAGATAAACCTTTATAATTGAATCAAAAAATCAGAAGCAATTACTGTTTCTGATTTTTTTTATTCAGTTGCCATCTATTTATTCGCAAAAACGCAAAGAAAACGTTTACATTTCAAAAGTGTTCTGCTATACTATAAATATCAAACGATTGACAAAAATCAAAAGGAGAAAATATGCCAATTCAAAACAAAGTCATGTTGATTACTTATGCTGATAGTCTTGGAAAAAATCTAAAAGACCTTCAAAAAATTCTTGCGGAAGATTTAAAAGGTGCGATTGGTGGTGTTCACTTGTTGCCTTTCTTTCCCTCTACAGGTGATAGGGGGTTTGCGCCCCAAGATTATCGACAAGTCGATAGCGCTTTTGGTAATTGGCAAGATGTCGAAGCCATTGGTGAAGATTATTATTTAATGTTTGATTTTATGATTAATCATTTATCGCGTCAGAGTCCTGAATTTATTGATTTTAAAGAAAAGAAAGAGGCATCTGAATTTGCCAATCTCTTCTTACGCAATCAAAATTTCTGGCCTGAAAATCGACCAACTCAAGCAGATATTGATTTAATCTATAAACGTAAAGATAAAGCACCTTTCCAAGAGGTGAGCTTTAGAGATGGTACGACTGAGTTAGTATGGAATACTTTTGGAGAAGAGCAAATTGACCTTGATGTGACTCAAAATGTGACACGAAAATTCATCAAAGAAACCTTGGAACAGTTGATTGACCATGGATGTGATATTGTACGTCTAGACGCCTTTGCTTATGCGATTAAGAAATTAGATACCAATGATTTCTTTGTTGAGCCAGAAATTTGGGACTTGTTAAACGATGTCAGAAAAATCACTATAGCAAAGGGGTGTGAAATTCTACCAGAAATTCATGAACATTATAGCATTCAACATAAAATTGCTGACCATGATTTTTATATTTATGATTTCGCCTTGCCAATGGTTAGTCTTTATACGCTCTATTCTGGTCAAACTAAGCAACTTGCTAAATGGTTAAAGATGTCGCCAATGAAACAATTTACAACCCTTGATACGCATGATGGGATTGGTGTTGTTGATGCCAAGGATATTCTCACAGATGAAGAGACCTCATATACTTCTGAGGAACTGTACAAGGTCGGTGCCAACGTCAAGAAAATATTCTCATCGGAAGCCTATAATAACTTGGATATTTATCAAATTAATTCAACTTACTATTCAGCTTTAGGTGACAATGATGATGCTTACTTGCTAGCGCGTGCTTTCCAAGTTTTTGCACCAGGCATTCCTCAAGTATACTACGTTGGTCTATTAGCAGGGCAAAACGACCTTGACTTGCTTGAGTCTTCAAAGGAAGGCCGCAATATTAACCGACATTATTATGAAGTAGATGAAGTTAAAACAGAACTTAAACGTCCTGTTGTTCAAAAATTGCTGAATTTACTGAAATTCCGAAATACGACACAAGCTTTTGACCTTGATGGCGGTATTGAAATTGAAACGCCAAGTGAGACTGACATCGTCATCACTCGTTTTGATGCAGCTAGGGAAAGTGTCGCTGTTTTAACGGCTAATGCCAAATCCTACACTTTTGAAATCACGCTGAATGGCGAAAAGATGACACTTTTATGATATAATTTAAGGGTTAGCAAGTGGCTAAAATGCTTACATGATAGATGTCTATTGATGTAAAACAAATTGGGAATGAGGGTTTGACATGACAGTTTTGATTTTAGGGGGTGCAGGATATATCGGTAGCCATGCAACGGATGAATTTCTTGCGCGTGGTTATGATGTTGCAGTTGTTGATAATTTGTCGACTGGTCATCGTGCAGCGGTAGCAGATAAGGCTAGATTTTATGAGGGGGACATTCGGGACAAAGCCTTTTTGTCGGCTGTTTTTACCAAGGAAAAAAATATCGAAGGTGTGATGCACTTCTGTGCCTATTCTTTAGTGGGTGAGTCTATGACAAAACCGCTCATGTATTTCGAAAACAATGTCGGTGGTGCGATGACACTACTTGAAGTGATGCAAAACTTTGAGGTTAAACATATTGTTTTCTCAAGTACGGCAGCAACATTTGGTATTCCAGAAGAGATGCCGATCACGGAAAAAACACCTCAAAAACCAATCAATCCTTATGGTGAAAGCAAACTCATCATGGAAAAAATGATGGCTTGGCAAGCTGCTGCGACTAGTATGACTTATGTTGCCCTACGTTATTTCAATGTTGCTGGAGCCAAACATGACGGTTCTATTGGAGAAGCACATAAAAACGAAACACATTTGATTCCGATTATCTTGCAAGTTGCCCTCGGTCAACGCGACAAAATCATGATTTATGGCGATGATTACAAGACTGAAGATGGCACTTGTGTTCGTGATTATATTGGCATGACAGATTTAATTGATGCGCATATTAAGGCACTTGAATACCTGAAATCAGGCGGTCAATCCGATGCCTTTAATTTAGGGACAAAAACAGGTTATTCAAACCTACAAGTTCTAGAGACAGCACGTCAAGTGACTGGCCATGCTATCCCAGCTGAAATGGGTTCACGTCGAGTTGGTGACCCAGATGCTTTGGTGGCAGATAGCAGTAAAGCACAAGAAATCCTCGCTTGGACACCTACAGAAAAACTAGCAGACATCATCCAAAATGCTTGGACATGGCATCAGAAACATCCGAATGGGTATGAAGATTGATAGTAATTTGAAAACACGCGCAGTTAGCGTGTTTTTGTTTGGCATTTTTTAGAACTACTCAAATTTAAATCGGATAGTCTTTTGAGTCGTTCAAAAAATAATCTTTTTTCTTGACAAAATGAACAGGCACCTGTATAATTATTTTTACAAAGGTACCTGTTTAATTTCAACAGGAAATAAAAAGAAAAGAGAACGCTTATGATGGACACTAATGAAATCGCAATCCAAGTCAAGGGACTAACTAAAATTTTCAAAGGTAAAAAAGCTGTTGATCATGTCGACTTGACGATTCAAAAAGGTGAAGTATTCGCCATTTTGGGTCCGAACGGTGCGGGCAAGACAACGACAGTCCGCATGATGTCAACCCTACTCAAAGCTGACGGGGGCACAATCGAAATTTTCGGTCACGATGCTCGAAAAGAAGCAGCAGAAGTCAGAAAGCATATCGGTTTGACTGGGCAATATGCCTCAGTTGACGAAGATTTAACAGCTTGGGAAAACTTGATGATTTTTACTGCGCTAAATGGTTTGAACAAGCAAGAAGCGAAAGCAAAAGCAACACAGCTACTAGAAGATTTTACCTTGCTAGAGGCTAAGGACAACCAAATCAGAAATTTTTCAGGTGGTATGCGTCGTCGTCTAGATTTAGCGGTCAGTCTCATCGCCAATCCGCCACTAGTTTTCCTTGATGAACCGACAACGGGACTTGACCCTAGGACACGTGAACAAATGTGGGATGTGATTCGTGAGATGATAGCGAAAGGGACAACAGTCTTACTTACGACGCAATATTTGGAAGAAGCTGATCAATTGGCTGACCATATTGCCTTGATTGATAAAGGAAAACTTGTCATTGAGGGAACACCAGATGAACTCAAACGTGAAGTTGGCGAGTTGAAATTCATTGTCAAATTTGATGGCAATGCGACAAATGCAGGGATTGCATTAATCAAAGAAGTTTTTGACCGGTCATCAGAACTTGTCATAAATGGCAATGAAATACAGGTACCTGTAGAGAATACGCTGCAAATTTCTGATTTCTTTGTCAAAGCAGAGCAAAGAAAAATCGAAATCAAAGTATTTTCAATGCAAAAACCAACACTTGATGATGTCTTCTTTAAGTTAACCGAAGAAAATAAATAAAAGGACGAAAAAAATGAAAAATACACTTAAACGCTTGACTAAAGCATGTCGTGATACACTGACTTTTGCGAAACGTAGTCTACTTAAAATCTATCACAACCCAGAAAAACTTTTTGATGTGACCTTTACTCCAGTCCTGTTTACCCTGATGTTCGCCTATCTCTTTGGCGGTGCGATAGCAGGAGATATGAAAAATTACTTGTCGACTTTGATTCCGGGTATTCTCGTCCAAAGCCTACTGACAGCGACATCAGCAACAGGCGTACAAATGCGAGAAGATATTGAAAAAGGCGTGTTCGATCGATTTAAATCCTTACCCATCGCACGTATTACACCACTTGCAGGACCACTTGTTGCTGACCTTGTACGTTATCTGCTATGTACGGGCTTTGTCATCGTAACTGGACTTATCCTAGGCTGGCATATCGGTGGTAGCTTTGTCGCCGTCATCCTTGCCATCATTCTCGCTGTCTTTTTTAGCTGGTCAATCAGTTGGATTTTTGCCTTTATTGGGCAAGTTATCACAAGTTCAGCAGCGATTACAGGCATCTCCATGACTGTGATGATGCTTTTGACCTTCCTCTCAAATGCCTTTATACCAGTTAAAACCTTGCCAAAATTTTTACAAGCTTTCGTCAATCTCAATCCAGTTAGCCATTTTGTAACGGCACTTCGCGACTTGCTCAATAATGGCGCTATTCACTCAAATTTTTGGCTACTTTTAGGCTTAAGTCTTGTCATTGTTGTCATCTTTGCCCCATTGACAACTATCAAATATAGCAAAACCATCTGATATTTTGATATAATAATGGTACACATAAACTGAGGTAAATCATGGCTAATATATCAAAAGAATTATACGACAATTTGGGAAAATTGCTACGCTTTTTTCGACAACCCTTCCCACCGGGCGGCCCCGGCGGCAGAAGAGGTGCTGAAAACAATGCGCAAACGCGCGTGCTTCAATTTTTGAGTGCCAGTGGTGCCGCTAAAACAACAGGCGAAATCGCTGAAAAACTCGAAATTCGCCAGCAATCCGCCTCAGAACTCGTCAGCAAATTAGAGAAAAAAGCCTTGGTCGAAAAGACCAAAGATGCCAAGGACAAGCGTGTGACCCTGGTCACTATGACTGAATTAGGACGTGAGGCCGCAGAAAAGTTCACCATGCAAGACAATGATTTCTATGGTCAATTTTTCGATGTTTTGACTGACGACGAACAAGTCGAACTGAATCGTCTTGTCCAAAAACTCTTTGACGGCAAATTTGACCAATATACGCCAAATCGCAAAGAAGGCTTTGTCGCAGCAGTCAAGAGACGCGAACAACTGAAACGTGATTTACGAAAAAAAAGAGACTTTTAAACGCATTCTCGAAAGTATCAAAATAGACAAACCGCACGTTGTTCGTTTTGAGAACAACGTGCGGTTTGTCTATTTTATTATTGGAAAATGATGCTGGATACTTCAATCTTGTTCAGCCCATTCACGACTAAAGAAGTAGTCATTTAAGTGATAATTAGGCGTTGGCTGCTTGTTTGTGAGAAAAGGATTCACAGCCTTATCAAAGGCTAGCCAACCGTTCCATCCTAAATGAATGGTGTCTTGCATAAAGTAAGGCTCATTACCACATTTAGACAAGTCAGCAACTTGATTAAATCCTTGTGAGCTAAGTTGATAGCGAATTTTATCCACTGTTTTAGCGTACATTTCTTGTCCTAAACCTGTATAGGCTTGCCATTTTTCATTGACTGGTGGGATAACAAACATCACATCAGTATGATCTTTAGCAAATTCACTTAAAATCAGTTGAAAATCATTGTATTCAGGCGAATGTAGATAGGAAAAGTTAGTTTGACTATTCTTGAGTTGGTTAAGTCTATGCTTAATCTGTTGATAATAGAAACTATTCAGAATACCGAATTGATTATTATTCGTATGTTCCTCACCAAGACGTTTGGCTTTCGTTTGCAAGACTTCTAAATTATAAGGCTGTGGCAGTTTGGCAGCACGAGGTTTCACCTTATCTTGGTAATTATCTCCAAATTGCATGCCCGCAAAAAGATTGTCTTCACGGCTAGCCAAACGTTGTGCTAATTTTATTTGCCATTTATCAAATGTCGTTAGACGTTTGCCATCAGCAATTTTTTTCATAAATCGACTAATGGGACTTTCGGGAGCTAAAGCTAGAAAACGTTTAGCAGCATACTTATCTTCTGCAGAACCAGTCGATTGTTTTAAGAAACTGTACCCCTGATCGCTAGCGTAGTAGTAATTAAAAGCACCAGGAACTTGTCCTTCTTTAACAAACCACTGAGGTGAAATAACGAAAACAGCTTGTTTACCTTCCAATTGCGGCTTAATTTGTTGCAATCCAAAATAGTGGGTCAATGATTCAGCACCCTTTAAGCCGAGTAAAAATGGCGTATAGTCTCGCTTATAAGCCTCTGATAAGATAGAAGGATGCATCTCATCCAGACGGCGCCATTCACTTGAACCGAAAAAAGGAACGAACCGATGATTAGGATCAGAAAGTGCCTCTTTTTTCAAAGCAGCATTTTTGAAAACTATCGGTGTCAAAGCGGTCGCTGCACGCTTTTCATCAGATAAATGATGTGATTTTCTTTCAGGTGCAAGTAGAAGTAAGGCGAATAAACCGACAAAGGCAACGAGAAGTGGACCAAAAATGAACCAAAGTCGTTTAAGCATTTTGTAAATCCTTTACGCCTTGCACAATTTTATTGCCAGTATTCCAGTCATCACGCCCCATATCAGAGACTGGAATTTTGATGTTGAATTTACTCTCTAGCTCAATCACAAGTTCGACAGTACCCATTGAGTCTAATACGCCCGCATCAAATAAATCCTCGTCCATCATGTCAGAAATATCTTCCATAAATAAGTTATCAATTAATTCGATTACTGTTGTTTGAATATCCATTTTTAAATTCTCCTATAAGTTATTAAGTCAAGTTATGACGTTATTGCATGAAAAATATTGCAATAGAGTAGTGCTTAAATTATTCAAGTTTTGACAACTCAAATAATCTATCATAATCATACCATTATTTTGGAAAATGGTGGAACCAAAGTTGATCTAAAAATCCTGAGAAGAGAAGTAGACTCAACATCACGACATTAAACGTGATAAAGATCCCAAGTGCATGCGTCCATTTATTATCAGGTAAGGGTGGCTGCCCATTTTTTTTGCGTGTCTTATTGATTGTTTTCTTACGACGAACCCACCAGTCATTGATGATTAATCCAATGCCATGAAAGATACCGTAAGCAATATAGTACCAAGTCACACCGTGCCAAAATCCCATGATTGTCATGTTTAATAGATAGGCCACACTTGATGTTGTATTTCTATTTTTAAAGATTTTCCGCTTCATTATGACATAAACAAGTCTCATGAAAACAAAATCTCTAAACCAGAAACTCAAAGACATGTGCCAACGATTCCAGAAATCCTTTAAATCTCTAGCGATAAAAGGCTTATTAAAATTGACAGGTGTTTTAATCCCCATTAAATAAGAAACACCAATCGCAAATAAAGAATAGCCTGCAAAGTCAAAGAATAAATAGAAACCATAGGCATACATGACTAAAAGTGTCTGCCAATTAAAAAGTCCACCAGCATGTAAAGCAAATTGTTGCGCATTTGGCAAAAGTAAATCACCAAAAATATGTGCCATGATAAACTTGTAAAATGCCCCTAACATCAGTGACCAAACCGCTTTTTCAATCATGGATAAATAAACATCCCGGCTAGGAGGGTTAAGGTAATCATCATTAAAACGACGGAAACGATCAATCGGCCCAGATGAAATCGTAGGCATAAAAATCATAAAGCGAAAGAATGGCCAAAAAGTAACAGCTTTTAATTCGCCATCACGCATTTCCATAATCATGGCAACAGACCTAAATGTCAAGTAAGAAATACCAAGAAAGCCGAGTAGAGAATTGACACCCAGTACGGCAGGCATGACCTTAACGATCATTAAGGGTAAAAGTGATATGGTGACGCTGAAATAGAAAACCCATTTATTATCCGCCTTTTGACGATAAGTTTGATAAGCAAAAACAACAATCACTTGCCAGACAAGATAGAAAATTAAAGCGAAGAACTGTTGATATTTTGCCCCACCAAACATTAGGCTGATAAAGGCTACCGAAATAAGACTTTCATAAATTGGCAATCTCCGACGGAAAAACAACGCAATGATAATTGGTAGCAAAGCAAGTATCAGAATACCAAAATACTTAGGTGTCCCATAAGGCTGCCAATTAGGCAGAGATTGTATAAACTCGCTCATTAATCATTCACCTCTGCAATCAAAGCTTTAATATCAATCTTGCCATTAGGTGTAATTGGTAGTGATTCCCGATAAATGAAGCGGGATGGCATCATGTAAGACATCATCTCATTTTCGAGTTCAGTTTTGATAGCCTTGGTTAATTGCAAGTCACGTTCAAAGCCGTCTCTAGCCCCAGGTTTAAGCACAATATAAGCCAATAGCTGATGAACTTTATGTTGCTCATTATAACGAGGTACAGCAACCGCAGAGGTAACATATTGAGAAAGATTTAGAACATGCGCCACTTCTTCCAATTCAATTCGGTACCCATTCAGCTTAATTTGAAAATCCATGCGACCACGATAATGTAGCATGCCTGACGCATCAAGTAACCCTAAATCACCAGTATGATAAGCTTTTTGACCATTCAGCTCAAAGAAAGACTGCGCTGTTTTTTCAGGATTATTGATATAACCTTTGGAAACAGCAGGACCAGTCACGACGATTTCGCCTTGTTCGCCAGGTTTCAAAATCTCACCTGCCTCATTGAGGATAAAAGTCGGTGAATCAGCCTTAATATAGCCTATTGGCAGACGATCCGATTTATCAATCATCTCATCTGTAATGGTAACAGCAGAAAATGCAACGGTGCTTTCAGTAGGACCAAAAGAATTCACAACTCTGGCATTAGGAAAGCGCTGATGTAATTTACTAGCAGTACCAACGGTTAATTCCTCACCACAGAAGTAAAAGTGAGTGAGACTAGGCATCTTTTTAGCAGAAAAGTCTTCAGAAAGTAATACCATATCAGCAAAAGAAGGTGTTGATACCCAAACTTGAATCGGCAAACTAGGTAACACAGCAAACAAGTCTTTGAAATTTTCAGTTTTCTCTTTAGGAAGTGCATAGAGACAGCCGCCTGCGGCGAGAGCAGGCGCCCAAGACATGACCGATAAATCAAAAGAATAAGGCGCTTGCGCTAAAATTTTAGCTTGTGATGGTAAGTCAAATTCACTTGACTCTAGCGTCCAATTCACAAAGGATAGGAGGTTTGTATGTGAAATTTGAACCCCTTTGGGTTTACCAGTTGTACCAGAGGTAAAGATAATATAGTAAGTCTCATCGCCAGTGACAGGATGTGTCAACTCATACTCAGTAGGTTCTACAAGAACGGCAGATAATTGCGTAGCAGTGACCACAGGAACCTCTGAGATGTCAACTGGCAAAGGATTAATCGCAATCACAGCGCTAGGTTCAGCAATTTCAATAATGTTTGTCAAACGTTCATTAGCTGAATTGACATCAACGGGAATATAAGCATGACCAGATTTTGTCAAACCAACAAAAGTAGCTAGCATCTCATATTCTTGCCCTCCAAAAACCATAACAGGACTCTTTTCAGGTAAGTTTAAACCATCAATATAGGCTGCAATAGTATCTGAGTCTTGTTTAAGTTGTTGGTAAGAATATGTTTGGCCCAATAAATCATAAACAGGTGAATTGGGATTTTGTTTAGCGTGGTGATTAAGTGTTGCAATAAAGTCTGAAACAAACATAGGTAATCTTCTTTCCTTGTGATTAGAATTCGTTATATATAAAGTGACCTTGTCCTTCTCCTGAGTAGTTAAAGAGATATAGCAAGGCGATGATAATCATAAAATAAAATAAACTTTGTAAAATAAATTTGATGACAGGCCATGCCTTTTGTTGAGGCAAGCTCTGAATATATTTAATCAATTTTTAATTCTCCTGTCTTTGAAGTGTCACTTCACCATTTTAACAAGTATTTTACTAAATTGCTACTATTTTTGTGAGTGGACGAGATAAAGATAAGTTGATTATACCAAAGATAAAGCAACCCAATCTTACAAAATAGACTTAAAACTTACAATTTTGAAAGGTTGAGAACATAGAAAAAACGTATCATAATCGATGTGATACGCTCTTATAAACGCTCTACAGTTATTAACTTTAAATAATTAAAGTGGTTTTTTATTGGGCATACCAGCCTTACGAGGGAATTTTTTAGGCGTCTCTTTCTTCTTTTCAACAATAACAAGATGACGCTCATCGCCATTTGGCAAAGCATAATCTAACGTATCGCCCAACTTGCCACCCAAAATTGCGATAGCGTGCTTACCTTCTGAAATCTCATCCAGCATTTGACTCGCCTTTAACGACAGAAGTTTCCCGTCTTTTCTTAAAAATGGTAGTGTCAGCTCGGATAAAACGTTGAGGCGCGCTACTGCACGAGCAGTAACATAGTCAAACTGTCCTCTGTAAATTGGGTTTTGACCAAAATCTTCAGCACGACCATGTAATAAAGTGACAGAAGTCGCATCGAAATCAAGTTTATCTGATAGTGCTGCTAAAAACTTAATCCGTTTATTTAAAGAATCAATGATTGTCACCTGTAATTCAGGATAGATGATTTTCATTGGAAAGCTTGGAAAGCCAGCCCCGGCTCCAATATCTAGTAATTTAATCGGTGAATTATCAATCACGCCATATAAAATTGGTGCAATTGAATCATAGAAATGTTTGAGATAAACGTCATTTTCATCGGTGATAGCTGTTAGATTAATCTTTTCATTTTCACTGACTAGAAACTCAAAATAAGTCTTAAATTGTGCTTTCTGAGTATCAGATAATTGAATGTTAAAGGTTACTAGCGAGCTATAAAAATCTTCTGGAGTCATAATTGTCTTTCTAGTAGGTCTTTTGTAATCTGACGAATATCAGATTTGACAGGTTTATTGGGTAATTTCTCGATAAGTTTGAGTGCAGTTGCAGTGTATTGGCGAGCCAAATCATGCGTTTTTTGTAGGGCATTTGTGTGTTGGATAATCTTAAAAACAGCATCAAAATTTTCTTGATTTAAAAAGTCAGCAACTCGTTTATCCGCTGCTAGGGCAAATAGAACCGGTGCAGAATAAATACCTTGCTGCATATCTGCTAGAACTGGCTTACCAAGTGTTTCACTATCAGCTGTATAATCAAGATAATCATCCATAATTTGAAAAGCTATCCCGATATTGAGACCAATATCATAAGCTAGTTGTGCTAATTTATAGGCGCCATCAGCAAATGGCGCAACGGCACAAGCTTGCGCGAACAGTTCAGCGGTTTTGCCTGAAATATTATCAATATAGTCATCAATCGTCTGCTCAGTATTAAATTTTAGATTCATTTGACCAAGTTCGCCATTGAGTAATTTTTCCATGGCATCAATGCGTTGAGATAAATTAGACAAGTCTAGGGCATGTTGAATCATCAATTTAAAAACAGCAATAAAGAGATAATCACCTGCGTAAACAGCAATTTCAGAACCGTAAAGATGTGAAATCGTTGGGACACCGCGACGTGTTTCAGCCAGGTCAATCACATCATCATGAATCAGGGTAGCCGTATGCAACATTTCGATAGAACTAGCTAATGCGATTTTTTTATCTGATTCCAAATGCGTGAACTCAGAAAATAGTAAAAGATAGGCAGGACGAAGTCGTTTGCCACCAGATGCTAATAAGTCTAAAATCGCAGCTTGTGTCTTAGGATTTTTGACATGAATGGCAGCAGTCATCATTTGCTGTACTTTTTTAAGTTGTTTTGAAAGATAGGGATAGGGCGTCCAAAAGGTCATGTGTGTGTCATCCAACTTTTATTTTCTTTTACCAATAAAGCATTGATAGGTTTAATTTTATAGAGTAATGCATTGCCTGCTACACCGATGAAAAAACCAGCTAAGAGGCCGAAAATGGCTAACCAAGGTAAATAAAGCAGAACAGCAGGTGTCTGGGCAATCCAAGTCGCCATGAGTAATTGCCCAACATTATGAAAAAACCCACCGACTAAGGATACACCAATCAAACTAATCAGTTTCGGTCCTAATAATTTGATGAGATACATCGCCAATAATGACAGAAAACCACCAGCCATGCTATATAGAAAAACTGAAAAGCCAGTGAAGAGAGCAGTTAGTAGTAGTTTGAGCACCATTAAGATAATGACATCAGACTTTTTTAATGTAAAAATTGCGATTAAGACGACTAGATTGGCAAAACCAAATTTAGCACCTGGAGCAAAAGCAAAAGGAGAAGGAAATATAGATTCGACAATTCCTATAATGGTTGCTGTCGCTGTTAATAAAGCAATATAGACAAGTCGATGCAAATGTTGTGTGTTCATTAGTAATCTATTATCCTATTTCCGTTGTCATTATCATTACCAGAATGTATAACCTCAATGACAAGTTTATGTGGCAGACAAACTATTGTCTGTCCGGTTTTATTAATAAAGCCTTTTCTAACGCAGATTTGGTCGCCACAGTTGGCATAGACGATAGCAATACGACCGTCTCGCACTTCTATTTTATTAATATCACCACCATCATCTTGATAAGTGTAGGTTTGATTTTTTGTTAAATCAAATGTCTTAATGACCTGACTATTCACCCGTAATTGTGCTTGATGGCTAATGGTTTGCTTGCCACCTAATAGCAGAAATGGTGTAAAACTTGCAATCATCAAAATGATGACGAGGACAAAATCCAGCGGTTTCATCTGGAAGGCTTTGATTGAAGTTAAAATATGCTGAAACTTACCTTTGGTTGTTTTCATTATCATATTTTATCATTTTTAAAGATGTTTTGCATAACTTGGCGAAATAAAAAGATGGTTTAGTGATGTTAGACATTTTAAAATCAGAAAAACGTTCCAGTATCAGAACGTTTTTTAGTAGTAATGACTATTTTTTGGCTGATGTCGTTTTAGTAGCAGCCAAGTCAGCTTTTTCAAGCTCTTTTCCTTTTTTAATGATGTAATCGTGTAGGTCTTTTTTGATTTGTGGATGGCCGAGACCATATTCAATCGTCGTTTCAACAAAACCAAATTTATCCCCGACATCATAACGGCGGCCAGTGAATTCACGAGCAAAAACGCGTTGCGTTTTATTAAGTGTCTCAATGGCATCTGTCAATTGAATTTCATTACCGGCACCCGGTGTTTGATTTTCCAAAATATTGAAAATTTCAGGTGTCAAGAGGTAACGTCCGATGATTGCCAAATCGCTAGGGGCATCCGCAACAGCAGGTTTTTCTACAAAGTTAGCAACATTATAGAGACCTTTTTCGACCTCACCTTCAGGCGCAATCACACCATATTTGTCAACGTCTTGATGCGGTACTTTCATGACAGCAATTGTAGAAGCGTGTGTTTTTTCATAGTCATTAATCAGTTGTTTTGTCAATGGTAGCTCAGATTCCATCAAATCATCACCAAGCATAACGACAAATGGTTCTTCACCGATAAATGATTTAGCTTGAAGAACAGCATGCCCTAACCCTTTAGGATGACTTTGACGAATGAAGTGAAGGTTAATATCTGTCGTTTCTTCAACAAGTTTCAGTAGATCTTCCTTGCCTTTTTCTTTAAGTGCCATTTCAAGTTCAATATTTGAGTCAAAATGATCTTCAATTGGTCGTTTTGCTTTACCAGTGACAATTAGAATATCTTCAATACCAGATTTTAATGCCTCCTCAACGATAAATTGAATCGTTGGTTTATCCACAATTGGTAACATTTCTTTGGCGAGTGCTTTAGTAGCTGGTAAAAAACGCGTGCCGAGTCCTGCTGCCGGGATAACAGCTTTACGAACTTTTTTTGTTAAGCAATCTTCATTCATTTTAGTTCAATCCTTTTATTTCTATAATATATTCATTTTCGGGACGACCTTCACGACGCATGAGTTTGATGATACTTTCCCGAATATCCGCATTTTTATATATCACATTATAAATTGTATCAACGATCGGCATATCAACAGATAACATTTCTGCTAATTCATGTGCTACTTTTGTAGTTGACACACCCTCGATGACCATCCCCATGTTTGCCTCAATATCTGAGAGTTTTTCACCTCGACCTAAAGCATCACCAGCACGCCAGTTTCGTGAGTGGATGGAAGTACCAGTAACAATCAAATCACCAACACCTGATAAACCGATGTAGGTCATAGGATTGGCACCCATTGCAACCCCGAGACGTGTAATTTCGGCAAGACCGCGTGTAATGATGGCAGCCTTGGCATTATCACCAAAACCGAGACCGTGCAAGGCACCAGCCCCCACCGCAATGACATTTTTAAGTGCCGCAGCCGTTTCAACACCGATGACATCATCATTCGTGTAAAGTCTGAAGTAGTCGTTGCTGAAAAGTCCTTGAACATATTGGGCATCTTCAAGATTTTTAGAGGCTGCAGTAATCAGGGTTAAATCACGAACTATTGTTTCCTCTGCGTGAGAAGGACCTGAAACAACAACAATTTCAGAGCGTAAGTCAGTCGGGATTTCTTCTTCTAAAATCGTTGAGATGCGCTCATGTGTGCCTTGCTCCAATCCTTTAGAAGCGTGCATGACCACGACTTTGTGATCTAAAACTTCAGCGACTTGTTTAGCGACGAGTCGGGTTACTTTAGTTGGCACAACAAACAAAATGGCATCAATATCCGAAAGTGCGGCAGAAAGATTATCGTAACCAGTAATTTTATCATCTAAAACAACATCGCTAAAATAACGTTTGTTGGTATGTTTTTCATTAATTTCATTAATTTGTTCAGGAACATTTCCCCAAATTCGAACTTCATGACCATTATCATTGAGAACTTGTGAGAGTGCAGTTCCCCAAGAACCAGGGCCTAAGACGGCAATTTTCTTTTGAGTCATAATACCTCCAATTTTAAGATGTTGAGGCGGCTTAGCTCCGTAGAAATTAGGGTATTGCCGTAAGCGAACGTAGTTCGTGCAGACAAAATATATTTTTCCCCAGGAGTTAGGAGCCGAAACTCAATTTGTATTCTTTATCATTTTAGCACATTCGAATTAAAAAATCATACTCTAGACTGAGAATTGCACAAGAAAATATGATAAAATAGAGTTATGAAATTAATAACAATATTGATAATAATAGCGGTGGTGCTCGTTTTGTGGCTGATACATGATTATAAAAAAGAGAAAAAGAACCCAAGTTTAATTGAAACATATCATGAAAAAGGGTTGTCGGATCAAGACATCACCATTTTTCGTCAAACAATGCAAGATGCTAAGGCACAAATAAAAAGTTGGGAAACAGCAGTTAAGCATGATTCTGAGCTACAAATCATCGAAAATGTAACTGGTGGTTTGAAGAGTGCTAAAAAACTATTTCAACTTATTGTTAAGCATCCCAAAATGGCTTTGACAAATCATGATTTTCTTTATAAACAATTACCAACTATGGTTGAATTGACTGAAACTTATGACAATGTTAAAAGTGTTGATAGAATCGATCAGGATTTAAAAATCGAAAGTCAAAAGGTGATTCGAAAATTATCTGAAAAAATTGCGAAAACGTATGAATTAGAGTTGTCTGATGATATTGAAAAAATAAAAGATGAGGTAGAAAATGGCTAATGATATTTTGGATGATTTAATGACTGCTGACCAATCCATCACAGTAGAAAATCCACTTGCACAAAGTCCGACATCCGAAAATGCTGTTGCGACATTGTCGGAAGAAGAGTTAGGCAAAGCAAAAGAATTGTCTAAGTCTCTTGATGAAAATAATTCCCAGTCTGTTATTGAATATGGCTCTCTTGCACAGAAAAAGATTGGTGATTTTTCACAGTCTGTTTTAAACAAAGTACAAGCTAAAGATTTAGGTGAAGTAGGTTCAGCACTTACTGATTTAATGTACCAGTTGCAAGAATCTAATCCGAATGATCTCGTGGCTGAAGATCCAGGCTTTTTTAAAAAGATGTTTGGCAAAGTGAAAAAATCAATTTTCGAGGTGACACAAAAATATCAAAAATTGGGTGCTGGTATTGATAAAATATCAATTAAATTGACACATGAATATAAAGGTCTGTTGGAAGACAATAAAACTTTAGAAACACTCTATGCTGAAAACTTAGATTATTTTCATGCGCTCAATGTTTATATTGCAGGTGCAGAGTTGAAAATAAAGGAACTTGATGAAACAGTCATTCCACAAGCAAAGATTGAAGCTGAAAACACGCCAGATAATGCGATTGCCGTTCAAAAGATTTCTGATCTTGAAAGCTATAAAAATCGTCTGGATAAACGTCAATATGATTTAAAACTAGCGCGTCAAATCACAATTCAACAAGCGCCTCAAATTAGAATGATCCAAAATACCAATCAGGAACTAGCTGAAAAGATTCAAACATCAATTAATACAGCTATTCCTTTATGGAAGAATCAGGTTGCAATTACGCTGACACTTTTGAAACAAAAAGATGCTTTAACTAGTCAGCGTATTGTATCAAGTACCACCAATGATTTGTTAACTAAAAATTCTGAGATGTTGAAGCAATCTTCTATTGAAGCTGCACGCGAAAATGAACGTGGGGTGGTCGATATTGAGACACTTAAAACGACTCAGGCTAATTTAATTGAAACGATTCAAGAAACAATGAATATTCAGCGTGAAGGGGCAATCAAACGCCGTCAAGGTGAAGTTGAATTGGCACAGCTCGAAGAAGAGATTAAAACAAAATTATTGGCATTATCCAATAAAACAAAAAACGAGTAATCCTTGCTCGTTTTTTTGTTTGTAATTCTAAATTGGACTATACCATTTTTGACAAAGTAATGAAAAAGATGTAAAATAAAGAAAAGCGTATTTAAAGAAAGAATGAGGTAAACTCAATGACAACTTACTATATCAAGGCAGACAAATTTTTCTATCCCTATGAAGTTAAAGTGGGTGGCTATTTAGAAGTCACTTCGAATGGCAAATTCGGTAAACATACGATGCAAGTACCGGTCAATGGTGAAATTTTAGACTATAGCGGTAAATTTATTGCACCAGGACTTGTAGACACACATGTGCATGGCTATGCAGGAGCTGATGTTATGGACAATGACAAGGATGGCATCGTTCATACAATGAGTGATGCTCTCTTGTCAACTGGTGTGACATCATTCTTACCAACTGCTTTGACAGCAAGTTATGAACAATTGCGCGATATCTGTGAAACAATTGGTGAACATTACACAGAAGCATCAGGGGCTAAAATTCAAGGGATTTTCTTTGAAGGGCCTTATTTTACTGAAAAATACAAAGGAGCACAAAACGCAGCTTATATGCGTAATCCAAGTTTCGAAGAATTCGAGGGATGGCAAGCAGCTGCTAAAGGAATGTTACTTAAAATCGCTGTTGCGCCTGAGCGTGATGGCGTCGAGGATTTCATCTCTAGAGTAACAGCAACTGGTACGAGAGTTGCCTTAGGCCATTCTGACGCGACGTATGAACAAGCGGTTCGTGGTGCAGAGGCTGGTGCTAGTATCTGGGTTCATGCCTACAATGGTATGCGTGGTTTGACTCACCGTGAGCTTGGTATGGTTGGTGCTATCTATGAAATTCCACATACTTATGCTGAGTTAATCTGTGACGGTCATCATGTCCATCCAAAAGCCTGTGATATTTTGATGAAACAAAAAGGACACGACCACGTGGCATTGATTACTGACTGCATGCGTGCTGGTGGTGAACCGGATGGTGATTACATGCTAGGTGAATATCCAGTTATTGTGGAAAATGGTACTGCACGTTTGAAAGACGGCGGTAATTTAGCAGGGTCTATTTTAAAACTTAAAGATGGTCTTAAAAACGTTGTCGAATGGGGTATTGCATCACCAGAGGAAGCCGTTATGATGGCATCTTTGATTCCTGCAAAATCAGTTGGTATTGATGACAAATGTGGTCGAATTAAGCCAGGTTTTGCAGCTGATTTCATCGTACTTGAAGATAACTTTGACTTATCAGCCACTTATTTGAATGGTAAATTGGTTTATCAAGCATGAGTTTTCAATTGATAAAAATTAAACGTTATTGCTTATGTTGTTGACCTATTATCAACAGCAGAGCAAAGATATTAACTAGGGAGAGCGTTAAGGCGCTTTTTTTAGTTATTGTCAAGGAAAACGTTTTCTTATATTTAGCACTGACAAATTAAGTACAAACGTGGTATAATGATTAAGATAAAAAACTTTGGAGGATTGATACTCAAATGAAACGTATTGCCGTTTTAACCAGTGGTGGTGACGCCCCTGGTATGAATGCCGCTATTCGTGCCGTTGTTCGTAAAGCCATTTACGAAGGTATGGAAGTATTCGGCATTAATTATGGTTATGCTGGTATGGTTGCTGGCGACATATTCCCTTTAACAAGTAGAGGTGTTGGCGGAAAAATTTCACAGGGTGGCACATTCTTGTACTCTGCTCGTTTTCCTGAATTTGCTGAGCTTGAAGGTCAGCTTGCTGGTATTGAACAACTTAAAAAACATGGTATCGAAGGTGTCGTTGTTATCGGTGGTGATGGCTCATACCACGGTGCAATGCGGTTAACTGAGCATGGTTTCCCAGCAATTGGTTTACCAGGCACAATTGACAATGATATCGTTGGTACTGATTATACAATCGGTTTTGACACAGCTGTAACAACTGCTTTAGAAGCGATTGATAAAATTCGTGACACGTCATCTTCTCATAAACGTACGTTTATCGTTGAAGTAATGGGTCGTCATGCTGGAGACATCGCACTCTGGGCTGGTATTGGTGCAGGTGCAGATGAAATTCTTATTCCTGAACAAGATTTTGATGTTAATGAATTGGTTGCATCAATCAAGAATGGCTACAAAAATGGTAAAAACCATAACATCATCGTTCTTGCAGAAGGTGTAATGACCGGTGCAGAACTAGCAGAGAAAATCAAAGCTGCTGGTGATGATAGTGACCTACGTGTCAGCACTTTGGGACATATTCAACGTGGTGGTACACCAAGTGCTCGTGACCGTGTCCTTGCATCATGGATGGGTGCTCGTGCTGTAGAATTACTTAAAGAAGGTCATGGTGGTCTTGCTGTTGGTATTCACAACGAAAAATTGGTCGAAAGTCCAATTTTAGGTACGGCAGAAGAAGGTGCGTTATTTAGTCTTGATAATGGTAAAATCATTGTCAACAATCCTCATAAAGCGAACCTTGATTTATACAAACTTAACAAAGAAATTTCGTCGTAATCAATGACCAATTTTCTTTATTTCACTTGTTAACTTCACTGCGTAAGCAGTATCAGAACACCTCTCTTTTGAGATGTTCATAAATATTGGTGAAAGCCACTTAATTATAGAAGGAGTTCTATCAAAATGAACAAACGCGTAAAAATTGTTGCAACACTTGGACCAGCTGTTGAAATCCGTGGTGGTAAAAAATTCGGTGACGATGGTTACTGGGGTGAAAAACTTGATGTTGAAGCGTCAGCACAAAAAATTGCTGAACTCATCAAAGAAGGCGCAAATGTTTTCCGTTTTAATTTCTCACATGGTGACCATGAAGAGCAAGGCGAACGTATGAAAGTTGTTCGTCGTGCAGAAGAAATCGCTAACCAAAAAGTTGGTTTCTTGCTCGATACAAAAGGTCCAGAAATCCGTACTGAATTGTTCGAAGATGATGCTAAAGAATATGAATATAAAACAGGCGACAAATTACGTGTTGCGACAAAACAAGGCTTGAAATCTACTAAAGATGTGATTGCTTTGAACGTTGCTGGTGGTCTCGATATTTTTGATAACGTTGAAATTGGTCAAACAATCCTTATCGATGATGGTAAACTTGGTTTGACACTTGCTGATAAAGATGCTGCAACTCGTGAATTTAAAGTTGAAGTTCAAAATGATGGCATTATTGCTAAACAAAAAGGTGTTAACATCCCTAACACTAAAATTCCTTTCCCTGCACTTGCTGAACGTGATAATGCAGACATCCGTTTTGGTTTGGAACAAGGATTGAACTTCATCGCTATTTCATTTGTACGATCTGCTAAAGACGTTAACGAAGTACGTGCAATTCTTGAAGAAACTGGTAACACACACGTTCAACTCTTCCCTAAAATCGAAAACCAACAAGGTATTGACAATATTGATGAAATCATTGCTGCCTCTGAAGGTATCATGATTGCCCGTGGTGATATGGGGATTGAAGTACCATTTGAAATGGTACCAGTTTACCAAAAACAAATCATTCAAAAAGTTAATGCTGCTGGTAAAGCTGTTATCACAGCGACTAACATGCTTGAAACAATGACTGACAAACCACGTGCAACACGTTCAGAAATTTCTGACGTTTTCAACGCAGTTATCGATGGTACTGATGCAACAATGCTTTCAGGCGAATCTGCTAACGGTAAATACCCAGTAGAATCAGTTCGCACAATGGCAACTGTTGATAAAAATGCACAAGCACTTTTGAAAGAATATGGTCGTTTGTCTTCTGATAAATTTGACCGTTCTACCGTCACAGAAGTTGTTGCATCTGCAGTTAAAGATGCAACAAACTCTATGGATATCAAATTGATTGTTGCTTTGACAGAGTCTGGTTCAACTGCACGTTTAATTTCTAAATATCGTCCTAATGCTGACATTTTGGCAGTAACATTCGATGAAAAAATTGAAAAATCACTTATGATTAACTGGGGTGTTATCCCAACATTGACTGAAAAACCTGCATCAACTGATGACATGTTTGAAATTGCTGAAAAAACTGCAATTGACTCAGGTCTTGTATCATCTGGTGATAATATCATTATCGTTGCTGGTGTACCAGTTGGTTCTGGCCGTACAAATACAATGCGTATCCGTACAGTTAAATAATTGAATTTAATTTTAAATTCAAGAAAAAGCACGTTTTTGCTAACGTGCTTTTTTGTGGCAAATAAATAGATAGATAAAACGTCTTTTAATGACGTCTTGAAGGGTATGGTAAGAAATGAGATATTTTAAAAAAGTAGTATTTTCCTTGACTTTTATTACACTAGTTGTGAGTTTAACAGCATGTGCAAGTAATACCGCTAAAAAATCAGTCACTAGTCAGTCCAACGTTTCCAAGTCTGGAAAAAAACATCATCTGGATTATGACGACCAAAAAGATTGGAAATTTGAAAGTGGGGACAGCCAATCACCAATCAACATTGACACGACAAAGATAGAAAAGATGACTGATAGTGGCACTATCACTTTGAATTATGCTACTGATTTTGAAAAAGTAGTTGATAATGGCCACTCAATTGAGGCGGAAGTCAAAGGCAATGCGGAAATTAATGGGCGGCAATATAATCTTAAACAGTTTCACTTTCATGCCCCTAGTGAACATGAAATTGATGGCAAACATTATCCGTTAGAAGTGCATTTTGTCAATCAAGCCCAAGATGGTAGAATAGCAGTGATTGCTGCTATGTTTCAGGAGGGTGAAGCAAATGCAACTTTTCAAGCCATTTTAGACCATATTGATGCCGATACGTCAGGAACTATGACATTAAATGATTTGTTGCCAAAAGATCAAGATTACTATCATTATAATGGATCTTTGACAACACCACCGTTAAGCGAAAATGTTGAGTGGTATGTGATGAAACATCCAGTGACATTAAGCACTGAGCAGTTGAAAGCTTTTCGTAAGTATTATGATGATAATAATCGTAAGATTCAAGAGACTAATCATCGTGCTATTTTGTCACATGATGATTGAGGATGAGCTTACTGAAGTATCAAAAGACGCATCAATTGACGCATCTTTTAATATTTTATAAATAAAACGTTTCTATTTTTTGCAGTAACGTGATGGTATTTCCTCCACTTCTTAAAGCTTGCCCCACTTTTTTTCCAAGAGCAGGGTCGTAATCAAAAGTGAGAGGTAGTTGTGTTAGGGTATCTAAAGTAGTACCTAATTTATGCGAAGTGATAAATGGCGCAAATGGTGAGAATGATGGTAAGATAACTGGAAGTTCTGCGGCCAGATAGAGACTCAATTTATGAGGACTATTGAGCTGTTGATAAGCATAATAGTGGGTGTTTTCAGAACTATCTGTATCCCAGACAAGTCCGATGCCATTAGGTAACTCAGCTGGTGCAGTGTCTTGTGGTAAAATGTCTTGAAGTTTTAGAGTGGGCGCTAACTCATCAGATGACCATTTTCTGGGCAGGTTGCCGAAGACTTTAATGGGCAATGTGAAGTTTTTTAGCCAGATGGCTTTTGTTAAGGTTCCAGCGAAAATGAGGTCTTGGGTCAGTTTTCTATCAGGGATTTTAGCATCAGTGAGGTAGTCAAAAAGACCTAAAACAAAAGTCGGAATGGGTATGGCTAGGGCTTCGGCCATTTCAGCAGTGTGGACAACTAGACCATCCGAACGCTTTAGTAGGTTATATTCTCGCTCACTATTTTGACGTTCGGATAGACGTAGAGGTTCAAAATCATGAATTAAGATGATGAACTTTGCGCCAGTTTGTTGAACTGCATTTCGGAAGTTTTCTTCAAACTCTAGAGGGAGATAACTGGGAAATTGGTGGACGACGAGATCAGATGGAGTGAGGTGGGGTGTTAGGTTGTCGGCAACTGTTTCTTGTGTTGCACGCTCAATTTCTATAGTCTTCCAGCCTTGTCTTCTTGCAATTTTTGCAATGTCATCTTTTGGTTTGGTAGCACCGACTGGCATCCAAGGTTCAATTGTATGGGTCATATAATTCATGTCTATATTCTAACATTTTTTGTTGTTTCTGAGATTTCGAAAAAGGCAATTGACTTTATAATATGCGGAAGTTTGATTGCGTAAAGCTATATAAAGCTATATCATGTATTATGATGTCTTGTGTTGCATGATGGTAAAATAAGGCATTTTACGGTATAATTGGATAAGCGAGTTAAAAAAGATGAGGTGATATATGATTGCAGGAATTTGGGCAGAGGATGCACAAGGTTTGATTGGCTCAAAAGGTATTTTACCGTGGTTTTTGCCGAGTGAACTTCAACATTTTAAGCAAACAACTATGGGGCAAGTCATTTTGATGGGACGCAAGACGTTTGAAGGGATGCATAAACGTGTTTTACCCGGACGGACAACGATTGTCATGACACGAGATGAAACTTACCAAGTTGCAAATAAAGCGGTCCTCGTATTTCATAGCCCTGAAGCTGTCCTAAATTGGTATCATGGACAAGAACCAGAGTCTGCAAAAGATTTGTATATCACTGGTGGTGCGGAAATGTTTATCGCTTTCAAAGATTCATTTGAACAACTCTACCGAACGATTATTGCGGGGGAATTTGAAGGGGATACTTATTTTCCAAAAGCGTTAGAAATGACTAATTTTGAAGAAGTATCAAGTGTCACCCACCCAGCTGATGAAAAAAATGACTATGCATTCACAGTCAAACGATATGAGATTAAGAGATAATGGAAAAAACAATATTTGGCGTGTTTACGGCTGTTTTAGCTTGGATTTGTTTAATTTGTGCGGTACAATGTTTTCGTAAAAAGAAATTTGGTTTAGCCATTCTCTTTTTACTGTGTGCCTTTACTAACCTTGTGAATTCAATTCATGCTGTTTATCAGACACTATTTTAAAGGCTCAAATTACCCAAGTTATTGACGTTTAGAAGAGGGAAAATCTAAAAAATGATAATGAATAATGAAATTTTTTGTTCATTTTGTGGTAAATCACAAGATGAAGTTAAGAAGATAATCGCTGGCAGCGATGTCTATATTTGTAATGAATGTGTTGAATTATCAATGGACATTTTGCGTGAAGAATTTAAAGACGAAAGCCAAACTGATGTTTTGGAAAGTAAAACCCCAAAAGAATTATTGGCTGTCTTAAATGAATATGTGATTGGTCAAGATACCGCCAAACGTGCGCTTTCTGTTGCAGTTTATAACCACTATAAACGCATTAACTTTTCGGAAAGCAAGGAAAATGATGATGTTGAGCTCCAAAAATCAAATATTTTGATGATTGGGCCGACTGGTTCTGGTAAGACTTTCTTGGCACAAACTTTAGCGCGTTCACTTAATGTGCCTTTTGCTATTGCTGATGCAACAAGTTTGACTGAGGCAGGTTATGTTGGAGAAGACGTGGAAAATATTCTACTCAAACTTTTACAAGCCTCTGACTATCACGTTGAACGTGCAGAACGTGGGATTATCTATGTCGATGAAATTGATAAGATTGCTAAAAAATCTGAAAATGTCTCCATTACACGTGATGTTTCGGGTGAGGGGGTTCAACAAGCCCTACTAAAAATCATCGAGGGAACAGTTGCAAGTGTGCCACCACAAGGTGGACGCAAACATCCTAATCAGGAAATGATTCAGTTGGATACTAAAAATATCCTCTTTATCGTAGGTGGTGCTTTTGATGGTATAGAAGAAATTGTTAAACAGCGTTTAGGCGAAAAAATCATTGGTTTTGGTGCTAACAACAAGGCATTAGGCGAAAATGACTCCTATATGCAAGAAATTGTGGCTGAAGATATTCAAAAATTTGGCTTAATTCCAGAGTTCATCGGTCGTTTGCCAATTGTTGCGGCACTTGAGCGCTTGACCAAGGATGACTTGGTACATATCCTAACTGAGCCTAAAAATGCACTCGTTAAACAATACCAGCGTCTCCTTAGTTTTGACGATGTTGCCTTAGAATTCGAATCTGGTGCTTTAGATGCCATTGCCGAAAAGGCAATTGAACGCAAAACTGGTGCGCGTGGATTGCGCTCGATTATTGAGGAAGTGATGATGGATGTGATGTTTGAAGTGCCTAGCATGGAAAATGTGACGAAAGTCGTCATTACTGAGGAAGCTGTTCGGGGAACGGAAGAACCTTTAATCTTAGGCGCGTAAACGGCAATTCAAAATGTGATGATGTAATGGTCACAGCGATAGAAATGAGAAACATGAAATTTAATATTCACAATGTCAGCTTGACAATTTCAGCGGCATCAAGTAAACAATACCCTGAAACTGATATGCCAGAAATTGCGCTAGCAGGACGTTCAAATGTTGGTAAATCAAGTTTTATCAATACGTTACTTAATCGTAAAAACTTTGCTCGGATATCTGGACGTCCTGGTAAAACGCAGCTCCTTAATTTTTTTAATATTGATGATACGCTTCATTTTGTGGATGTGCCGGGTTATGGCTATGCTCGTGTTTCTAAAAAAGAACGTGAAAAATGGGGTGGCATGATTGAGGAATATTTGACAACGCGTGCGAATTTACGTGCAGTCGTGAGCTTGGTGGATATGCGTCACGAGCCATCGGCTGATGATATTCAAATGTATGAGTTTCTGAAATATTATGAAATTCCAGTTATTTTGGTTGCGACTAAGGCTGATAAAATTCCACGTAGTAAATGGAATAAGCACGAGAGCATAATTAAGAGAACTTTGCAATTCGATAGTACGGACGACTTTGTCATTTTTTCAAGTTTTGATAAAACTGGCTTAGACGAGGCATGGCAAGTCATTGAAAGTTTTGTCGATTAAACTCATCTAAATTAAAAAAAATATAGAAATGTTCTGAAAATTCTGCTATAATTGCACTAATGATATTTTATATTTTGAAGGAGCGTTAAGACACATGACAATCAATATTGCTTTACTCGGATTCGGAACAGTAGCAAGTGGCATTCCTTTTTTACTAAAAGAAAATGGCGAAAAAATCACTGCTCAAGCGGGTACTGAGATTCAAATCGCAAAAGTTTTGGTCAGAGATGATGCTGAGAAACAAGGGCTATTAGCACAAGGTCATCAGTATGAATTCGTGACAGATATAACAGCCATCTTAAACGATGATACAATCGATATCGTCATTGAACTGATGGGCCGCATCGAGCCAGCTAAAACTTTCATCACACAAGCTCTACAGGCTAAAAAACACGTTGTGACTGCTAATAAAGATTTATTGGCAGTCCATGGTACAGACTTGTTAAAAGTTGCTACTGACAATGGTGTGGTTTTGTATTATGAAGCAGCAGTTGCAGGAGGAATACCTATTCTTCGTACCCTTGCAAATTCTTATACAGCTGATAAGATTACTAAAATACTCGGTGTTGTCAATGGGACTAGTAATTTTATGATGACCAAGATGGTTGATGAAGGTTGGACTTATGATGAAGCGCTAGCCGAGGCAAGTCGTCTAGGTTATGCAGAATCAGACCCAACAAATGATGTTGACGGTATTGATGCGGCTTATAAAATGGTGATTCTCAGCCAATTTGCATTTGGTATGACAATCAAATTTGAAGATGTCCGACATGAGGGGATCCGTAATATTACACCAGAAGACGTTAAGTTAGCACAAAAATTAGGCTTTGTCATTAAATTAGTAGGTGAAATTGTTGAACGCCCTTCAGGTATTTATGCAGAAGTTGTGCCAACATTTTTACCTAAGAACCATCAATTGGCGACTGTCAATGGTGTCATGAATGCCGTCTTTGTTGAATCTATCGGAATCAATGAAGCCATGTTCTATGGTCCTGGTGCTGGTCAAAAACCAACAGCGACATCAGTTGTTGCAGATGTCATTGAACTTGCTAAAGGGATTGACAGAGGTGAAGTATTACCTGCTTTTAATACCTTTACTCGCGAAACAGTTTATGCAACAAAAGAAGATTTAGTCGATAAATACTACTTTGCGATTGAAACAGAAGATAAAGCCGGACAACTCTTACATTTGGCAGAACTTTTTCATGCCGAAAATGTGTCATTTGAGCAAGTTTTCCAAGAAAATATTGGTGATAATCACCGCGCAAGTATTGCTATCATTTCGCACAAAATGGACTTGAATCAATTTGACAGTTTAGTTGAAAAAATCTCAAATCTAGACGGTTTCACACTTCGCAACACAATTAAAGTAATTTAAAGGTAAGACAGATGACTTTGACAATATCAGTACCCGCAACATCAGCTAATCTTGGACCAGGCTTTGACTCTGTTGGACTAGCGGTTAATCTTTATTTGACAATTGAGGTATTGGAGCCAACAACTCACTGGTATATCCAGCATGAGTTGGGGGCAGAAGTACCGTCTAATGAACGGAATTTGTTACTTGAGACTGCCTTACAGGTGCTTCCGAGCTTACAGCCTCACAAAATAAAAATGCTTAGTGAGATACCACTGGCACGTGGTCTTGGATCTTCTAGTTCAGTTATTGTTGCAGGGATTGAACTCGCCAACCAACTTGGTCAGCTTAATTTGTCAGGTGCTGATAAGTTAGCGATTGCTACCAAAATCGAAGGGCACCCTGATAATGTTGCCCCTGCAATTTTTGGCAATTTAGTCATTGCTAATAGCATCGACGGAAAAACAAATCATGTCACGGCACCAATGCCAGAGACTGGTTTACTTGCGTTTATTCCAGATTATGAACTGAAAACGAGTGATTCTCGTCAGGTGCTACCTAGTGAATTTACCTATCATGATGCAGTGGCAGCTAGTGCAATTGCTAACGTTGCGATTGCAGCACTTTTAACAGGTGATATGGCACTTGCCGGTCAACTCATGGAGCAAGATTTATTCCATGAAAGTTATCGTGGTAAGCTTGTGCCAGAAGTTTCTAAAATCCGAGAAATAGGACATGCTCAAGGGGCTTATGCGACATATTTATCTGGCGCTGGACCAACGGTTATGATTATGATGCCATTAGATAAATTGGAAACAATTAAGTCAAAACTTGATGCACAAAAATTTTCAGGTCAGTTATTAGAATTGACAGTCGATACTCAAGGTACTAAAGTCGTACATTAAGTGTTATATGGATACTATCAAGTTTATCTTTAAATCAAATACTAAAAATTGTACGTTAATCAGTCATCTTACGCATAAAATTAGAATTTTTACGGTCTTGTTGAATCTTGAACTCGTGGAAATTCTATTTTTAATTTTACAAGGACATGATTGAGGGTATATAAAATAAGGAAGACTAGAAATAAATAATTTGATAGTCAAAAGGGGGAATATGTGAAAAAAGGTTTATTATTGGCGTTTGGCTCTTATATTGCTTGGGGGTTTCTCTCCATATTTTGGAAATTACTGAGTGGAGTTGATGCCTACGAAGTTTTCTCTTATCGAATATTGTCAACGATGTTGACCATGTTGCTTTATTTCCTCTTTTTTGGTCGAATGAAAAAGTTAAAAACTGAGATATCGGGTTTACTTGCGAATAAATCTGAATTACTCTCAATGATTTTGGCAAGTTTTCTGATTTCAATTAACTGGCTCGTTTTTATTTACGCAGTTGGTCATGGTCAAGCAACAGCCGCAAGTCTGGGCTATTATATCAACCCTCTGTTTTCTGTTTTATTGGCTGTTATCTTTCTCAAAGAAAAGTTGGAAAACTTCACCAAGATATCACTTGCATTTGCTCTATTAGGTGTCTTAATTTTAACAATTCAAAGTGGGCATTTACCGATTATATCAATTCTATTGCCCATTTCATTTGGCACTTATGGCTTGATAAAGAAAAACGTGACAATCTCAAGTGATGTTGCTATGTTTGTGGAAACAATCATTGTGACACCCTTTGTATTAATATTTATTCTATTTTTTGCTAAGCACACACCAAGTGATTATACAGTTTCTCAAATTATCTATCTGATTTTATCAGGGATTATAACAGCTATTCCTTTGCTTTTATTTGCAGAGGCGTTGAAACAAGCTCCGCTTAACGTCGTTGGATTTGTGCAATATATCAATCCGACGATACAATTGGCAGTGGCGATATTCCTTTTCCATGAAACCTTTAAACTAGAAAACTTATATGGTTTTACAGCCATTTGGCTTGCCATCATTGTCTTTACAATCGGACAAGTTATGTTGATGAAAAAGACTAAAAATATGGTAAAATAATAGTGTTGTACCCTTTGGTACAAGCTATTTTTTATGTGATGACTAGATGAGTCTTGCACGAAAAAATTTTTGATACGAAAAGAGCAAATATGTTAACTCAAAATGAAATACTTGAAAAATTTCCGGAATTGACAATGAAATTTAATGAACCACTCTCCAATTATACTTATACGAAAGTTGGCGGACCAGCTGATTTTCTTGCTTTTCCGAGAGATAAATATCAATTACAAACATTGGTTAAACTTGCCAATGAAACGCAGACACCTTTCATCGTTTTAGGCAATGCTAGTAATCTTATCGTTCGAAACGGTGGTATTCGTGGTTTCGTTATTCTACTCGAAAAAATGAACACGATTCGTGCCAATGGTTATGTAATTGAAGCGCAGGCAGGTGCTAGTTTAATCAATACGACACAAGTCGCTTTAGACAATTCATTGACAGGCTTTGAATTTGCCTGTGGTATTCCAGGGTCAGTTGGTGGTGCTGTCTTTATGAATGCAGGTGCTTACGGTGGGGAGATTGCAACAGTCCTATCTAGCATTCAAGTCATGGACCAATCAGGTGATATTTTCGTGATTTCTGCAGAAGATATGCAGTTTGGCTACCGTAAATCAATCCTGCAAAGTCAGCAATATATTGCTTTATCTGCAAAATTTTCGTTAAGCAGTGGGGATTATGAAGTGATAAAGTCTGAAATGGCACGATTGACGCATTTGCGAGAATTAAAACAGCCACTGGAATTTCCAAGTTGTGGCTCTGTATTTAAGCGACCAGTTGGCTACTTCGCTGGTCAATTGATTCAAGATGCAGGCCTGCAAGGTCATCAGATTGGTGGCGTTCAAGTCTCTAAAAAGCACGCTGGCTTTATGGTCAATGTTGATAACGGTACTGCCAAGGACTATGAGGAGTTAATTGCCTACGTCATTGCGCAAGTCAAAGTATCTTCTGGTGTGACATTAGAACCGGAAGTACGCATTTTAGGAGAAGAAAAAATTGACGACTAACCCAATCATTGAATTCAAGAATGTGTCTAAGTCCTTTGAAGACAACGGTCAACTCATTCTCAGAGATATTAATTTTGAGTTAGAGGCGGGAAAATTTTATACGCTTTTAGGCGCATCGGGATCAGGTAAATCAACAATCCTAAATATTATTGCAGGTTTGACTGACGCAACGACTGGTGATATTTATCTTGATAATGAGCGTATTAACGACATACCAATCAATCAGCGTGATGTGCATACTGTTTTCCAAAATTACGCCTTATTGCCTCATAAAAATGTGTTTGATAATATTGCCTTTCCTTTAAAAATTCGCAAGGTTGAAAAATCACAGATTGAAAAACGTGTGCTAGATGCACTCAAAATGGTCCGTTTGACAGGTTTTGAAAACCGACGTATTCAAAAATTATCTGGAGGTCAGCGTCAGCGTGTCGCGATTGCGAGAGCAATTGTCAATCAACCCAAGGTTGTTTTACTAGATGAACCTTTGAGCGCCCTTGATTTGAAACTACGGACTGAAATGCAGTACGAACTTCGGGCGCTACAACAAAAACTAGGTATTACATTTATTTTCGTCACGCATGACCAAGAAGAAGCGCTAGCAATGAGTGATTGGATATTTATCATCAATGATGGTGAGATTGTTCAATCAGGAACACCAGTTGATATTTATGATGAGCCGATTAATCGCTTTGTGGCAAATTTTATTGGTGAATCTAATATCATCTCAGGCATTATGATAGATGATTATCTGGTCGAGTTTAATGGTAAAAGATTTGAATCTGTCGATGGTGGGATGAGAAAAAATGAACCAGTTGAGGTTGTCATTCGACCAGAAGATTTAAGATTGACGCTACCAGATGAAGGAAAGCTAATTGTTAAGGTACAAACGCAACTTTTCCGTGGTGTGCATTATGAAATCATCGCAGTTGACGAGCTCGGACAAGAGTGGATGATTCATTCAACACGACGTGCAATTGTTGGAGAAGTGATTGGTCTTGATTTCGAATCGGAAGATATTCATATCATGCGCCTCAATGAAACAGAAGAAGAATTTGATGCTCGGATTGAAGAATATGTAGATGAAGAGGTCGTTGAAGCTGGTTTAATCAATGCAATTGAAGAGGAAAACATCAAAGAATGAAAAAGGGATGGTTTATTGATACATCTGCATGATTGATAAGTTTACCCAGCTGAAGGAAAGCTAATTAGCTGATTTATAATAGGGGGGGAAATGAAGAAATATATTGAGGTACCAGATACACTCTCAGAAGTACTGAACGGTGATGAAGATGACTTGATTTTGGAAGCTGTTGATAATGGGTTTTTAATCAAATTAAAAAGTGCCTCAATGAGCAATCGTCAAAATTTCTCTTTAAGACATCTACTAATGCCAAGTTTATTTGCTTGGCTTATGGCGTTGATGACTTTCTTGATCACTCAAAAATCACAAATTTCTTTTACCGGCGACGATGTGATTTCCGTTGCTCATGCAAGTACGATTTTCGGCATATTCACAGGTTTTATTTCGTTCATTTTAGCTTATCGAAAAACACCGCATGCTCGGAATAAGCAATCTTGGTTGACGAAAATGCGAGAAACATTGACCTTATCTTTAACCTATTCTTTAGTGACCTTAGCAGTGACTGTTATGACATTTTATATTATGCGCCACACCTTTAGTGGGGTTAGTTTTGACCCAGTGACGGCCTCGTTATTTGTTCTAGCCTTTTCAGCAGTTATCAATTTCGTTTTAATTTCTTCTGCCGTGTCTGTCAAGGTATCTAATCTAATCACTATGCTATTTGTTACCTTCATTGGTGGCGTCCTCGTCGCTATGGCTTTGAATAATCAACGAGACTGGTGGCAATTTAATTTTAGTTTTTTAGGGACCTACGAGGCTAAAAAACATTGGGAATTTAATATGACGCTGATTTTTTCAGCACTCATTTTACTGACGATTACTGACTACTTGTTTTCAGAGTTTTCACAAAGTACCTATTACACTAAAAAAAGTACAGTCGTTCGATTCTTCTATTATTTAATTGCAGTCTTAATTGCCTGTGTCGGGATTTTCCCAGCTAATAGTTATTCATGGACGATGACCGTGCATAACTTGTCTGCGTTCGGTATCGTTATTTGTATCATTGTTTTAATTTTACTTTTAAAATGGCTCATACCAGATATTTCTAAAGAATTTCTCGTATTTTCTGCTATCACGCTTGGTTTACTCATGTTATCTGCCTTTTTATTTTTAGGGATTCATTATCTGTCTCTGACATTTTTTGAAATCATCGCCTTTGTTATTGCCTTTATCTGGCTAGTGATGTTGATTAATGCGATTCAAGATTTGTCGCAATCACATCGTCGCTGGCAACTTAAACTTGTCGATATGACACCAAAAAAACTTTATGACTAAAAAAATACAACTATCCGCTATTCCTTATTGTCTTTGGCTATTCTTATTTGTTCTAGCCCCCATTGCTTTATTGGTTTATAAATCATTTTTCGATATTGATGGCAATGTGACTCTGGCTAATTATGGGACGTATTTCACCAGTTGGACTTATCTGAAAATGTCCGTGAATTCTGTGATTTATGCCGCTATTATTACGGCAGTGACACTTATCATCAGCTATCCAACTGCCTATTTTTTGACGAAATTAAAACATAAACAACTTTGGTTGATGTTGATTATTTTACCTACCTGGATTAACCTCTTACTCAAAGCCTACGCATTTATTGGGATTTTCGGACAATCTGGTGCGGTTAACGGTTTCCTGAACTTTATGGGACTTGGTAGTCAACAAATCTTGTTTACCGATTTTTCTTTTATTTTTGTTGCTGCTTATATTGAAATTCCTTTCATGATCCTACCTATTTTTAATGCGATAGATGAGATTGATGGTAATTTGATTAAAGCTGGTTATGATTTAGGAACAACACGGTTTCAAAATTTCACACAAATTATTTTCCCACTTTCTATGAACGGTGTTAGATCAGGTGTTCAAGCTGTTTTTATCCCAAGTCTAAGCTTATTCATGCTGACGCGATTAATCGGTGGTAACCGCGTGATTACTTTGGGGACTGCCATTGAGGAACATTTCCTTGTCACCCAAAACTGGGGTATGGGCGCAACCATCGGCATGGTCCTCATTATCACGATGTTTGTTGTGATGTTCTTAACACGGGAGAGAGGTAGCAAAGCATGAAACGACGTTTTAAATTTGAAAATGCCTATTTGATTTTTGTTTTTGCTCTTTTGTACTTGCCTATTTTTTATCTAATTATTTATGCCTTTAATAAAAATGGCAATATGAATGCTTTTACCGGCTTTACTTTCGAATATTTTCAAGCTTTATTTGCTGACCATCGCTTGATCTTAATTGTCGTTCAGACCTTTTTACTTGCTTTCCTATCAGCATTTATTGCGACAATTATTGGAACTTTTGGGACAATCTATATTCATCAAGTAAAAAAGAAACGTCAGAATACTATTTTATCACTTAATAATGTCTTGCTGGTTTCACCTGACGTCATGATTGGTGCGAGTTTTCTGATTCTGCTAACATCAATTGGTTTTAAACTAGGTTTTGCCTCTGTCTTGATGGCACATATCGCCTTTTCTATTCCTATCGTTGTACTCATGGTGCTACCCCGTTTGCAGGAAATGGATCAGGATATGATCAATGCAGCCTATGATTTAGGAGCCACACAACGCCAAACGATGACAGAAGTCATCTTGCCGTTTTTGACACCAGGCATTATCGCTGGCTTTTTCATGGCCTTTACCTATTCTTTGGATGATTTCGCGGTCACTTTCTTTGTCACAGGCAATGGTTTCTCGACTTTATCAGTCGAAATCTACTCGCGCGCCCGTCAAGGCATTTCGCTTGAAATCAACGCGTTATCTGCATTAGTGTTTATACTTTCAATTTTGCTTGTAATCGGTTATTATATGATTATGAGGAGCGCAGATGAAGACAAATAAATTTACCCAAAAAATCATCTTCATGACCATCATGCTAGTAGCTTTAGCTGGTATTTTCGGCTTTTTTAAGTGGCAAGGTGACCATAAAGCTGGTGAAGCAGTATCGAAAATTACCTGGCAAGAACATACCTATATTTATGACCAGGCTGATTTATTATCCGATACGACTAAAAATGACTTGAATCATCAACTTGAAAACCTAGATGTGAGTAAAAAAGCTCAGATTATTGTTTTAACAGTTGATACGTTGAAAAATAAAACGATTCAAGAATATGCCAATACGGTCTTTAATCAAACAGGTATTGGAGATAAGGAGAGTGATAACGGCTTACTCATGCTCATTGCAAAGGATGAGAAAAAAGTATGGGTGGAGGTTGGTCAAGGCCTCGAGGGAGAGTTGAACGACGGCAAAGTCGGTCGAATTTTAGACAATGACTTTGTCCCCTATCGTACCAAAAATGATTATGATACTGCAGTTTCTCAAACCATTACAGCATTTTCAGATGTCTTAACTGGCAATGCTAATAGTGAGCAAACATCTGAATCACCTTCTCATCATGATTATGAGAATAATCAAGAACAATCTTCGGGTAATTCAATAGGTGGTTTGATTGTTTTCGGGATTATATTTATTTTTATTTTAGGTATGATTTTAACCGGACATGGCGATATCCTTCTGTGGATTCTCATTGCGATTTTCAATAATCGTGGTGGTGGCTCAGGAGGCTATGGTGGTGGTTCTGGTGGGTCATCAGGTGGTGGCGGCGGCTTTGGCGGCGGTTCTTCATCGGGTGGCGGAGCTGGTCGATAAGACACTCATTTAAATAAGTGTCTGACTTTACAAAATAGGAAAGAGAAAAAAGATGAATTTTATTAAAAAGAATGGTTTAGTTGTAGGTATATTAGCAGTACTTGTCATTGTGATTGTTGCATTTTTCAGCATTGGCAATGGGATTACAAAAGAAGAAAACAGTGTAGATTCAGCCTATGCTGATATTGATACGCAATTACAACGTCGGAATGATTTAATTCCTAACTTGGTTGAAACAGTTAAGGGTTATGCTGAACATGAAGAAAAAATCTTTACGGCAATATCTACGGCGCAAAGTGCGATGAGTAAAGCTGAAACTGTTACAGATAAAGCGGCAGCTAACGACCAAGTTAGTTCAGCTTTGAATGGTTTATTACGCTTGCAAGTTAGCTATCCTGATATCAAGGCGGATAAACAATTTACGCAGTTATCAGATGAATTAGCCGGTACTGAAAATCGTATTGCAGTAGCACGAACGCGTTATAACGATACGGTGAAATCTTACAATACAAAAATTTCACTTTTTCCAACTTCTATTGTAGCGGGTATGCGTGGCGCAACTAAAAAAGACTACTTTAAAGCTGCTGGCTCTGCTAAAGATGCACCAAGTGTTAACTTTGGTGATAGCAGTAAATAAATGAAAAGATTAGTCTACTTTATGGGGGGAGTTCTCGCCATTATTGCTGTGCTTGGGTTGTTATCCGTTAAATTATCCGCTGATAGCGGCAGTTCAGCGATTAATAACCAGCTTACCATTTACAACTGGGGTGATTATATCGATGAAAGTTTACTGAAAAGTTTCGAAAAAGAAACGGGTTACAAGGTTAACTATGTGACTTTTGATTCGAATGAGGCGATGTACACGAAGATTAAGCAGGGTGGCACAACTTATGATATCGCGATTCCCAGTGAGTACATGATTGATAAGATGAAGTCAGAAAAACTGTTAAATAAGCTTGACCATTCTAAAATTAAAGGGTTGGAGAATATCGACCCTAGGTTCTTAAATCAGAGTTTTGATGCTGACAATGCCTACTCGATTCCATATTTTTGGGGAACGCTTGGGATTATCTATAATGATGAGAAGGTTAAAACACCACCCGCGCATTGGCGAGATTTGTGGTCGCCTGAGTATAAAAACAATCTGATGTTGATTGATGGGGCGCGTGAAGTGATCGGTCTTGCGCTTAATGAGCAAGGTGATAGTGTCAATTCGAAAGATATGGGGCAATTAAATAAGGCTTATAATCATCTCAAGTCATTAACACCTAATGTCAAGGCAATCGTTGCTGACGAAATCAAGCAGTATATGATTAACAATGAAGCTGCTGTTGCGGTCACTTTTTCAGGGGAAGCAGCTGAAATGGTGAGTGAAAATGAGCATCTGCATTATATTGTGCCGAGTGAAGGCTCAAATCTCTGGTTTGACAATATCGTGATTCCTAAGACGGCTAAAAATTATGATGCAGCTTATGCCTTTATCAATTTTATGTTAAAACCTGAAAATGCAGCTAAAAATGCTGAGTATGTTGGCTATGCCACACCAAATATGAAAGCTAAAGCCATACTTCCTAAGGCAATGACGTCAGATAAAGCTTTCTATCCAGATGCGACAGCCATGAAGAATTTGGAAGTTTATCAAAATCTTGGTCCTGAATATTTAGGGATTTACAATGATTTATTCTTGGAGTTTAAGATGTATCGGAAGTAGGTGACAAAATGACCTCTGACTTAATGAATATTCCTGGTATCGGTGTAAAGATGTCCAATCACCTGATAAAAGCAGGCTTTCCAACGATTGCCTCTTTGAGAGGTCACAGCCCAGAAGAAATTTATGCTGCGGATTGTTTAGCACAAGGATTGGGGGAAGGCGAACTAGATAGATGCGTTCTCTATACTTACCGCTTAGCCGTAACCTATGCTAATCACGATGGTGAACTGCCTGCTGATAAGCAAAATTGGTGGGATTGGAAGGATTGATAAATGAAGAATTGCCGAGGAGACTCGGTTTTTTCATGGCTGATAGCACGACATACGCAAAGATATGATATAATGAGGTCATGACTAATTTTAATAAAAATGATATTTTTGAAGTTCAAGTAATAGATTTGACCCACGAAGGCTCGGGTGTCGTAAAGATTGACGGCTATCCGTTTTTTGTGGAAAACGCTCTACCCGGTGAGACAATCGAGATGCGCATTTTGAAAACAGGTAAGAAATTTGGTTTTGGTAAGGTTGAAACTTACCTTACAATATCTGAACATCGCGTCACAGATATCAATCTTGACTACTTACGAACAGGCATTGCCGATTTCGGTCATTTAGCCTATGCTGAGCAACTGAAATTCAAACGCAAGCAAATTGTCGAGCTGCTCTCTAAAACAGCGCACAAGGCTGATTTTCCAGTCCTAGAGACCATCGCTAGCCCAGGCGTTACAAAGTACCGCAATAAAGCCAGCATTCCTGTCCGTTCAGTTAACGGCGTTCTGGAAACTGGTTTCTTCCGCAAACATTCTCACACACTGGTTCCGGTTGAAGATTTCTTTATCCAACAGCCGGAAATTGATGAAGTTGTGATTGCCGTTCGTGATTTACTGCGTCAATTTGGACTTAAAGCCTATAACGAGATTGAAAATACTGGTTTTGTTCGCAATGTTGTCGTCCGTCGTGCCCACGCTACTGGCGAAATCATGGTGATTTTCGTCACACGCAAGGTTTCCTTCTTCAAAGTTGACGGTGTTATAAGCGCTCTTACCAAACAATTTCCAGCCATCAAGTCGATCATGCAAAACGTTAACGCCTCTACCGGCAATAACATCTTCGGAAGTGACTGGAACATCTTGTTTGGGCAAGATTTCATCACCGACATCATGTTAGGTCGCAAATATGATATTTCTGCACCCTCATTTTACCAGGTCAATACGCCTGCAGCAGAAGTCTTGTATGCTAAAGCAATCGAGTTTGCAGATTTAAACGCCGATGATGTTGTGATTGATGCCTATTCAGGTATTGGAACGATTGGTTTATCGTTTGCTGACAAAGTCAAACATGTGTATGGTGTTGAAGTTGTAGAAGCAGCCGTTGAAAATGCGCGTAAGAATGCTGAGTTGAACGGTATTGACAATGTGACTTATGTGACCGGTAAAGCCGAGAAAGTCATGGGTGACTGGGTGACTGAAGGCGTGAAACCTGATGTCATTCTTGTCGATCCACCGCGCAAAGGCTTAGATGAGTCCTTTATTACATCAGCTGCGAGCGTTGGCACACGAAGTATTGTTTATATTTCGTGTAATGCAGCGACGTTTGCGCGTGATGTGGTGCGGTTTGAAGAATTGGGTTATGCGCTTGAGAAGGTGCAGCCAGTTGATTTGTTTCCGCAGACGCATCACGTGGAGTGTGTGGGATTGCTGACACGGGTTAAAGATTGATATATAAAGGTTTTTTGAGCAATTTCGGTTCTGCTGAGATTGCTCTTTTTTGATGTATTCGGGTGATTTATGGCTTGACCATGGAGTAGTTAAAATGCCTAGAAAGGCTTTGAGTAGGCGATTTGTAAACGTGGAGTATTTGTTTTGGAAGTTCTAAAAATAGACTAAAGTGTCAAAGATTACTGGTCTATTACTTGATAAATAGGAAATAGTATGGCTATATGGTAGTACCAAAAGAAATGGAGGGATTACTTATGGATAATATAGATGGAAAATTATTTGATTCTCTACCAGCAAAGGTACAATTTTGTATTTTAGAATATATCATTGATTCTGCGCTTCGTCAGGGTTATGCTTTTCAAGTACAGTGTTTACTTGAAATGTATGAATATAGAAGAACTATGGGATTTGCTACGCATGTGGTATTTGTCGAGTTGCTTTCAAATGTGGGAGCTTAACATATAAAGGTTTATAGCAATTTCGATAACAGTCGAAATTGCTTTTTTATAGAGATGAAAAAGTCAGAAACAATATGATCCTGACACATTATTTATTCCGATTTTTCAATAGATACCATCTTATGTGTGATTATATTCGTTTTTGTGTTATTACTGAGTTTATCATCAGCTACAGGATTTACAATCAATCTTATTATTTTGGTAATTTGTTTTGGTGGTGTCATGGGGGTTTATCCGCCACTTGTAATGGAAAACTATGGCCCAATCAACCAAGGTGTCAACTATGGTATTGTCTTTTGTGATTATTCTGTTGCGGCTTTCTTCGCCCCTAAATTTCTGTCAGTATTGTCAAAAGTAACCAAAGGGGATTTTTCAAAAGCCTTTTATGTTGCAATAGCAGTTGCTGTGTTTGGCTTGATTTTAAATTTTGTTTATCAAAAAGTGAAAGGTGCGGATCAAAACTAAGGCCGTACACGCTAATCGTTTAATCACATGATAAGATGCTGTGAATTAAGGTGATCGTAATAGCCTCAATTCACAACATCTTATTTTTCTGACTTAAAAAACAGGATAGGCTAGCTAAACCTATTATTTCTGTTATAATAGAAAAGATAGTCGCGTTGTAGACTTTTAATAAAGGAGAAATAAAGTGAATCAAACAACCAAAGAAAAGATGTTAGAAATCATCAAAAAGAAACAAGCCGGTGGTGGTCGTTCTAGTCAAGAAACGCCTACCAAGAATGACCGAAAACACATGCGAAAAGGACCGAAAATCTACAATAAATAAGAAATAAGCAATAACTAGGAGGAAAGTAAAAGTGGGAGAAGAGATGACAAAAACACCAGTACCACATTTTGCAGGTATACTAGGCAGTGCTGCCTATCCAATAGAAGCAGGACGATATCGCTTAATTTGGAGCGAAATTTGTCCTTGGAGTCAGCGTATCGCGATTCTTCGTCGTTTGTTGGGTCTAGAGGATATCATCAGCGAGGGCAAAGTCAATCCAGTTATTACTGAACAAGGGTGGCAGTTTTCATTAGACGAAGGTCAACGTGACCCAGTTTTAGATATCGATTATCTCATGGTAATTTATAAGCAAACTGATGTGAATTATCTAGGTCGTGCCACGATTCCCGTCATTGTTGAAGTGACAACGAAAAAAATTGTCAACAATGAGTCGCAAGAAATCATGCTACAGCTCGAAACCAACTTTTCTGATTTCGTTAAATCAGATGCACCAGACCTCTATCCCAAAAATCTTCGTGCTGATATAGATGCCTTGAACGCTATTTTACTCGAAGAAATCAACCAAGGTGTCTATAAGATGAAAAACGCTAAAACTCAAGTTGACTACGAAAAATATTTCAGCATTTTTTTCAATCGACTTGATGAACTAGATGTTCGCTTAGCAGACCGTCGTTTTCTTTTCGGTGAGCAATTGACGGACAGCGATATTCGTCTGTATGTTAGTTTAGCACGACTTGATGTAGCCTACTATTCGACCTTCCGTGCTAACCGCAATCGCTTGACAGATTTTCCAAACCTCTGGCGCTATGCAAAAGAACTTTATCAAATCCCTGCTTTTCGAGAGACGACAAACTTTGATGCCATCAAAAAAGGATTTGCCTTAAATAACTTAGAGGGGAATCCTAACCATATTATCCCCTTGGGTCCTGATACAAGTATTTGGAACAAATAATTAAAAAATCTTCAATCTTTTTATCAAGACTGAAGATTTTTCTATGTTTTAATCAAAGACATAATCGTCATCACTCATGGCTTCGACTTGACCAAGCAGGTAACCATTACCAACTTGTGAGAAGAAGTCGTGGTTAACGGTACCAGTTGAGAGCCCATTCATGACGATTGGGTTGACGTCTGACGCATTGTCAGGGAACAAGGGATCGAACCCAAGGTTCATCAAAGCTTTGTTGGCATTATAACGCAAGAAGGTCTTAACTTCTTCAGACCAGCCTAGAACGCCATAGAGGTCATCTGTATAGATTTCTTCGTTGGCATAGAGGTCATACAAAAGTTCGTAAGCCCAAGTTTTGAGTTTTTCCTGTTCGTCGCTAGAGAGCTCGTCATAGCCAAGTTGGAATTTATAGCCAATATAGGTACCATGAACTGACTCATCGCGGATGATTAATTTGATAATTTCTGCAACATTGGCTAATTTATTATTGCCCAAATAATACAAAGGGGTGTAGAAACCACTGTAAAAAAGGAATGTTTCAAGAAAAACTGATGCGACTTTCTTTTCAAGTGGTGTACCATTTTTATAAATACTGTTGACTTTTTGTGCCTTGTATTGCAGATTTTCGTTGGTATCAATCCAAGAGAAAATCTCGTCAATCTCAGTCTTGGTATTGAGCGTTGAGAAAATAGAAGAGTAGGACTTAGCATGAACTGATTCCATGAATTGAATGTTGTTTAGGACAGCCTCTTCATGTTGCGTCCGCGCATCAGCGCGTAGAGAGTCCATACCTGTATCAGATTGGACTGTATCTAATAGCGTCAGGCCACCAAATACATGGCTGACCAAGTGGCGTTCAACGTCAGACAGACCACGCCAGTCGTCTAAGTCGTTTGAAAGTGGGATACGCGTATCTAACCAGAATTGTTCAGTTAATTTTTCCCAAGTTGATTTATCAATTAAGTCTTCGATATTATTCCAGTTGATAGCTTTGGTAAAGTTTGGATTTATCATTCTTTTTTCCGTTTCTAATCAAATCACGTCCCTAGTTGGACAATAATTCTATTTTAAAGATCAACGCGATAAGCAGACTACACGATATGCGGCAGTCTGCTTATTGATGATGGTCATTAAATCACGCAAGATTCACATTGGTTGGCACCAACTTCATCACCGTTGTCGGTAAATGTGCGGATGTAGTAAATTGATTTAACACCTTTGTGGTGGGCATAGTTACGTAAGATATTCAGGTCACGCGTTGTTTGCTTGGTATCTGTTTTCCATTCGTAAAGGCCGACAGGCATTTCGCTACGTAAGAACAAGGTCATTGACAAGCCTTGGTCAACGTGTTTCGTCGCTGCAGCATAGACATCAATCACACGACGCATATCCATATCGTAAGCACTTGTATAGTAAGGAATCGTATCAGTCGCTAAATCGCGTGCTGGATAGTAGATTTTACCTGTTTTCTTTTCTTGACGTTCTTCGATACGTTGGGTAATGGGGTGAATACTTGCAGAAACGTCGTTGATATATGAAATCGAACCATTTGGCGCCACTGCTAGACGGTTTTGGTGGTAAAGACCGTGTGTCATGACATTTTGACGCAGTTCACGCCAGTCGTCAGCAGTTGGAATGTGGATGCCTTCAAATAAAGTAGACACTTTATCTGAAAGGTGTTTGTCTTCGATATATTGGTCGAAATAAGTGCCGTCAGCATAGGCTGATTTGTCGAAATCATCAAAAGTTTGACCAGTTTTGCGAGCAAAATTCATAGATGATTTTAGCGTGTAGAAATTCAACAGCATAAAATAAATATCTGTGAATTCAATTGACTCAGGTGAGCCATAAACCATATGGTGTTTAGCGAAATATGAGTGAAGGCCCATTGCCCCAAGACCGATCGTATGGGCTTTTTTATTGCCGTTTTTAATCGTTGGGACAGCATCGATATCTGAATGATCCGTAACAAACGTTAGCGCTTTAACCATGCTATCAATTGATTTTTCGAAGTTAGGAGATTGCATCAGATTGACAACGTTAGTCGAGCCGAGGTTACATGAAATATCAGTACCTAAAGTTTTATAAGTTTGGTCTTCATTAAGTTCTGAGGCTGTTTGCACTTGTAAGATTTCTGAACACAAATTACTCATGACAATCTTACCGTGGATTGGGTTGGCTTTATTGGCAACATCAATGTTAATGATATATGGATAACCAGATTCTTGTTGTAATTTAGCAATTTCTTGTTCTAAATCACGAGCACGAATACGATATTTTTTGATGTTATGATTGGCAAGGAGATTATCGTATTCTGCAGTAATATCAATATAGCTGAAAGGTTTACCATAGATACGCTCAACGTCATAAGGACTAAACAGGAACATATCCGCATTTTCACGTACAAGTTCATAATATTTATCTGGAACTGTTACACCTAGTGACAAAGTTTTCACACGGATTTTTTCATCGGCATTTTCTTTTTTAGTTGACAAAAAGGCCATAATATCCGGATGGAAAACGCTGAGATAAGTCACACCAGCCCCTTGACGTTGCCCAAGTTGATTAGAGTAGGAGAAGCTATCCTCGTAAAGTTTCATGACAGGAACAACACCACTAGCAGCATTTTCAATGCCTTTAATCGGTGCACCAGCCTCGCGGAGGTTAGAAAGGTTAATTCCAACACCGCCACCAATACGAGAGAGTTGCAGGGCTGAATTGACTGAACGACCAATACTGTTCATATCGTCAGTTGCTTGAATCAAGAAACATGATACAAGCTCGCCACGACGCGAACGACCAGCATTTAAAAAGCTTGGTGTCGCCGGTTGATAACGTTGGTGAATCAGCTCATCAGCTAGTGATTGCGCTAATTCGATATCACCATCTGCAAAATATAGCGCATTCATCAAAATACGATCTTCGATATTTTCTAGATAGAATTCACCATCATTCGTTTTCAGGGCATATTGTTGATAAAATTTATAGGCAGCCATGAATGATTTGAATTGAAAATTTTGCGCATAGAGCCAGTCGGACAGCTCAGTGATAAAATCAATCGAGTATTTTTTGATAAAGTCTGATTCGATATAATCATGTTCTAATAAATAGGTGATTTTTTCTGCAACTGTTGGAAAGGTTTTGAGATTAGGTCGCACATTTTCTTCGAAAAAGGCAAGTAGAGCCTCGTGATCCTTGTGCAAAGGGATTTGACCATTGACAGGGATATTGATTTCATTATTTAAACGGAAATATGACACATTTTCCAAAGTTTTTAAAGACATAGGTTAATAGCTTTCTAAGATAGAGTTAACAGCAGTGACATCTTCATCAGTTCCATTGAACTCAAAATCATATAAAATCGGCACGTTAAACTCGGCCGATAAATCTTTAGCAGAATAAATATAAAGCTCAGCAAAATTGCGATTACCACTGGCGATAATTCCTTGGCAATTAGATGCATTTTCTACCATAAAATCCCAAACCTCTTGAAGGATTTCCTTCTCGTAAGTTGGGATGATTAAAATAAATGGTTCAGATAAAATGAGCGTATCAGTGACTGCGACAGCCTGGTCATCAGCTAGAGTCAGCTTTTTTACGAAACGACTAACTTGTCTCGTCACGCTATAATAGGCAATTTTCATATCAATTTCGCTAATTCAGTAGGACGGAATCCTGAGAATGACACCTCATCTTTAACGATAATTGGTGCAGCCATAAAGCCCATTGCTTTAATTTCCTCGATATATTGTGGTTCGTCATCGATATTAATTTCTTTATATTGGACTGCTTTATCAGTCAACCATTTTTTAACCATGTTACATTGCATACAATTATTTTTTGAAAATACGGTTACCATTTGGATACCCCTTTTATTAGTTTATTGTCTCTATATTTTAGCAATAAAAAAATATCTAGTCAACAATTTAAACTAGATATTGTGATGTTTTTCTGAACAACCCACTATATGTTGTGTTTTTGGTGGGTTATGTTTAAACCGAAGTTAAAGATATTCTCGGTTTTATTTCGGATTCTTGTGATATTATCGCGATGTCGAACGATAATGAAACAAACTATAAATAAAACAACACTTGTAAATAACCAATCATAAGAAGTGAATATGAGATGAAAGGCTGGGAGAACTAATAATAAAATAGCCGCAACACCTGCACTCAATACACTGGCAAATGATACCATGCTGGTTAAATAAAACGTAATAAAGAACACAATTACCAATAGTAGGATAAATTTAGGACTATAACCTAAAAGCATACCAGCCGCTGTTGCGACAGCCTTACCACCTTGGAAATGGTTGAAGATAGAAAAAGTATGACCCAGTACGGCGAATAAACCAAATAAGGCCGGTGAGATTGTCTCTATCCCGAAAATTAATGGTAAAACAGTAGCTAGTGTACCTTTTAGCAAGTCCATTGCAAAGACAATTGTACCTGCTTTTTTACCTAAGATTCTGAAAGTATTGGTCGTACCAATGTTACCAGAACCAAAGTCACGTAAGTTTTTGTGGAAAAAATAATGACCAATCCACAGACCCGAAGGAATCGAACCTAATAAGTAGGCGACTAATAATAATAATAATATCGTTGTCATTACTACATTATATCAAAAAAACTATTGATTTGACATGGTAATATAAAAATTATATACTATTGTTAGTTTAAAAAACTAACAATAGTATAGGAGGATGACATGTCAATCGCAAATCAATTAAAGCAACTCAGGGAAGCTAAAGGTTTATCTCAACGTGAAGTTGCTAAAAAAATAGGAGTTGCCAATACTTCTTATTTTGCCTGGGAGCGCGGTAAAACAAAGCCAAAAAAGGATAATTTGTTGAAGCTCTCTAATATCTTTAGTATCCCCTATGAAAATTTAATCAAAGATGAGGCGGCAGATTTATTATCAGCATTTCATCAGCTAACAGATAAACGAAAGGAAAAAGTCATGAGCTATACACAAGACCAACTGTCAGAACAAAATCAAGTGCAAGCTGAAAAAATCGTTAAGTTATTTCCATATAAAGTCTACGAAAAATTATCAGCAGGTACAGGATTTTCATATATGGACGATGGTAGCTATGATACCGTCTATTTTGATGCTGAATTAGCATATGACTTTGCCAGCTGGGTTTATGGCGACTCAATGGAACCAGTTTATACTAATGGTTCTGTGGTCTTGATTAAAGATACCTCTTTTGATTATGATGGGGCGATTTATGCCATTGATTGGGAAGGGCAGACCTATATCAAAAAAGTCTATAAAGAAGAAGAAGGTCTACGACTTGTTTCTATTAATGAAAAATATCAAGATAAATTTGCACCTTATGACGAAGAACCGCGCATTGTCGGAAAAATCATTGGCAATTTCTTTCCAGTTGATATCTAATTGAACTATACCAATAAAAAAACAGTTATCACTTGACATTCCTAATTCTTTTGTTTATCATACATATATCAAGTTCGTGAAACGAATTATTGAACTATACCAATTTTAAAAAGAGGAAATAATATGTGTGGGATTGTCGGAGTAGTTGGAAATAAAAATGCACGTGATATTTTAATGCAAGGATTAGAAAAACTTGAATATCGCGGCTATGATAGCGCTGGGATACTCGTTACCAATCAAAATCAAAATGCAAAACTTATCAAGTCAGTTGGTCGAATTGCCGACTTACGCGAAAAAATCGGCATGGACGTAGCTGGCACTGCGGGGATTGGTCATACACGTTGGGCAACACATGGTAAACCTTCGGAAACCAATGCACATCCTCATACATCAACAGACGGTCGCTTCGTTCTAGTTCATAACGGTGTCATTGAAAACTATCTTGATATCAAAAACGAATACCTAGCAGGAGACGCTTTCAATGGCCAAACTGATACAGAAGTTGCTGTTCATTTGGTGGCTAAACTTGCTGAAACTGAGAACATTAGTACACTTGAAGCTTTCAAAAAAGCCCTAACAATTATTGAAGGTTCTTATGCTTTTGCCTTGATGGATGCAACTGAACCTGATGTCATCTATGTTGCTAAAAATAAATCACCACTTTTAATTGGTCTTGGTGATGGTTATAACATGGTATGTTCAGATGCCATGGCTATGATCCGTGAAACAAGTGAATTTATGGAAATTCACGACCATGAATTAGTGATTTTGACTCAAAACGCTGTTGAAATTCATGATTTGGAAGGCAATATCTTGTCTCGAGACAGTTATACAGCTGAACTGGATCTTTCTGACATCGGCAAAGGAACTTATCCTTTCTACATGCTTAAAGAAATCGATGAACAACCAGCTGTTATGCGTAAACTTAGCCAAGTCTATGCAGATGAGTCAGGTAATGTCAAAGTAGATGATGCTATTGTTCAGGCTCTAGTTGAAGCTGACCGTATTTATATCATTGCTGCAGGGACTTCCTACAATGCTGGCTATGCTAGCAAGTATTTATTAGAAGAATTGACTGAAAAACCCGTTGAGCTTGGTATTGCATCAGAGTGGGGCTATAATATGCCACGTCTTTCTAAAAAACCATTCTTTATTTTCTTATCACAATCAGGTGAAACCGCTGATAGCCGTCAAGTTTTAGTGAAAGCAAATGAATTAGGCATTCCAAGTCTAACAGTTACCAACGTTCCGGGGTCAACTTTGTCACGTGAAGCAAGTTTCACACTGCTCTTACATGCAGGACCTGAAATTGCCGTAGCCTCTACAAAAGCTTACACTGCACAAATTGCAGCCTTGGCATTTTTAGCGAAAGCCACAGGTACTGCAATTCATAATGAGAAAGCTGCAAATTTCGATGTCGTCCACGAGTTATCAATTGTCGCACAATCAATTGAAGCTACCTTATCTGAAAAAGAGTTAATAGAAAGCAAAGTAACAGGATTGCTGGAAACAACTCGTAATGCTTTTTATATTGGGCGCGGACAAGATTACTATGTATCAATGGAAGCGAGCCTCAAACTCAAAGAAATTTCATATATCCAATGTGAAGGATTTGCAGCAGGCGAACTCAAGCACGGCACAATCGCTTTAATTGAAGATAACACACCAGTTATCGCACTTATCTCAAATAACCCCAAAGTCGCTGCTCACACCCGTGGCAATGTATCTGAGGTTGCAGCACGCGGTGCAAACGTTGTGACAATAGTAGAACAAGACGCTGCCATTGAAGGCGACGACATTGTGATTAATAACGTTCATCCCTACCTATCAAGTATTTCAATGGTCATTCCAACACAACTTATCGCCTACTACGCTAGCTTACACCGTGGCTTAGATGTTGACAAACCACGTAATTTGGCTAAGTCTGTGACAGTTGAATAGCACAATAATAACTGCTGAAAATTTTTGTTCATTAGTATAAAAAAAGTTGAGAAACCTCATTTCTCAACTTTTCTTTTGATATCTGTAATTTTTTGACCCTTTGTTTCATCCGCCAAGATGTTTTCAAAGGCTGGAATAGCAACATCTGGATATTTTTGGTGGAAGGCAGTGCTCACGATGCGATAAGCAAGACGGGCATTGCGTGACAAAATCGGACCGTGGAAGTAGGAGCCGAAAACATTTTTATAAGTCATGCCTTCTGTGCCATCTTCATTGTTATTACCTTGACCGATAATCACACGTCCAAGTGGTTTTTGGTTTTCAGCCAAGAATGTGCGGCCTTGGTGATTTTCAAAGCCATAGTATGTTTCGTCAAACTCATCATTATGAATTTCAATGTCACCAATAAAGCGGTTGTTTTCTTGGTTCAAAGTATAGTGGTCCATAGCAGAAATGCCGTCAATCTTGCGGCCACTCGCCTCAATATAATATTTGCCGAGGAATTGGAAACCGCCACAAATGGCTAACATAGTGCCATCATTTTCGATAAATCTTTTGATTTCAACTGCTTTTGTCGGTAAATCTTGACTGACGATAAATTGCTCGTAGTCCTGACCGCCACCGAAAAAGACCAGGTCATAGTCGTCAGCGTTAAAGTCATCTTCAAGTGAGACAATGTCGAAAGTCATGCGGGCGCCTAATTTTTCACCGACATATTTGAGCATGAGGATATTACCATTGTCACCATAGGTGTTCATGAGATCCCCATAGAGATGAGCGACACGTAGGTCATAGGGGAAATCACCTTCAGATTTAATAGACGTATAGGTCATTTCATTTCTCCATTCACATAGTGGCGATTGGCCAGTATCTCTCGCATTTCAAGCATAGCTGTATAAGTAGCCAAGATATAGACGTGTTCACTGTCCTGTTGTTCAATGAGGTCAAGCACATCAGCGAGTTTTTCGCTCTCCGTAATTTTATCAGGATTAAATCCTGAAACACGAATGCGGCGTGCCATCTCAGTATGTCTAACGCCACCCGTAATCACACTGGTAACATCTAAGTCATGAATCGTCTCGAAATTCGCATCCCAAATCCAGCTGGTATCAATACCATCCGCATAATTAGCATTCAGCAAAGCCACTAAAGCGAAAGGATAGGGTGCTAGTTTCATCATGTCTAAGACTTGATTGGCACCCACTGGGTTTTTAATGAGGACAAGCGTACATTTTTTATCGCCAACGTTGAAGCTTTCCTGACGACCAAAGACAGCATGAGAATTGTTAAAGCCTTGCGTAATCAGAGAAGATTCAAGACCGAAAAACTCAGCAACTGATACCGCTGCAAGGGCGTTGTAGATATTGTAGAGACCACCCACATTGATATGATAAGTCGCACCATCAATCACAAATTCAGATGTCGTATTGGTAATAGTCGTTAACTCTGTCAAGCGATAATCGAGTTCGGGACGGTGGAAACCACAGTTCTGACAGATGTAATCACCTAGATTGGCATAGGTGTTCATCGTGTAATCTAGGATATGGTAACAGTTGGGGCAGACAATGCCTTCAGTATTATAATGTGCGCGCTTAGGCGCATGATGCTCGTGGTCAAAGCCATAATACTTAACAGGGTTAATCAAGTCTTTCGAATTAAAAAGTGGGCTATCGCCATTCAGAAGGACAGTCGCATTGGGCGCTTTAGCGGCCCCCTTAATAATGAAGTCGTAGGTCGTGTAGATTTCACCATAACGATCCATCTGATCGCGGAAAATGTTAGTGAAAACAAAGAGGCTCGGTGTGATGTATTCAGTCACAGCAGGTAGGCTAGCCTCGTCAATCTCAAGCACGGCGATATTTTTACCCGTTTTGTTTCGCTTGGCAGACAGGAAAGTCGACACAATACCGGTGATCATGTTAGCGCCTGTCGTGTTGGTCGCGATTTGACCAAAGGCATTTTCTAAAATCCCCACGGTCAGTGCAGTTGTGAGAGTCTTGCCGTTAGTGCCGGTCACGACGACGATCTCATAATCACGCGCAATCGTGTCTAGGATTTTAGGATCAATTTTGAGCGCCAAACGACCTGGGAAAGTCGACCCACGCTTGAAAAATTTTTGAAGTATAAATTGGCTAGATTTTCCGGAGAAAACCGCTAAACTAGATTTAAATGTCATGACACTATTTTACCACATTTTGTGTTAAAATTTGAGTGGAGGTATCATCATGACAGAAATTAAGAAAATTGGTTTTATCGGTTTGGGCGTAATGGGGCACGCTATCACAGCTAACCTCATCGCTGACGGCTACGAGCTCTACCTTTATAATCGCACAGCCTCAAAAGCAGACGATTTGGTAGCCAATGGTGCTAGCTATTTGCCAACACCACGCCAAGTTGCAGCAGCAAGCGACCTGATCATGACGATGGTAGGTTACCCAACAGATGTAGAAGAAGTTTACTTTGATGAAGCAACAGGTATTTTCTCAGGGATTTCAGCGAAAAAAATCTTAGTTGACATGACAACCTCAACACCCACATTGGCTAAACAGATTGCTGAAAAAGCATCTGAACTAAATGTTTTGACATTAGATGCACCCGTTAGTGGTGGTGATATTGGTGCTAAAAATCGAGCATTGACAATTATGGCAGGTGGCGACCAAGCAGCTTTTGAGCAAGTTGCACCTATATTCGACAAAATCTCTAAAAAAGCACAATATTTTGGACCTGCAGGTAGCGGTCAACATGTTAAAATGGCCAATCAGATTGGGATTGCTGGCACCATGACTGCTATGTCAGAATTACTGGTCTATGCCAAAGCAGCAGATCTGGATTTGCCAGCAGTCGTTGAAACCTTGTTAGCTGGCGGTGCAAATACTTGGTCACTGGCGAATTATGGTCCTCGTATCTTAAAAGATGACTATTCACCAGGCTTTTTTGTCAAACATTTTATCAAAGACTTGAAGATTGCCTTGGATGAATCGCAAAAAATGGGCTTAGACTTACCTGCAACACAAGGTGCCCTAGACTTATATGAAAAATTGGCAGACAAAGGATTTAGTGACGCAGGAACACAAGCTTTGATTAAGCTTTGGTGGGATTAACACCTTTCAATTAATTGGAGTATTTTATGGTTTGACATATTTATAATTATGTCAAAACGGTAATTATATTTTAAAAAATAAAAAAAGGAGTAGCTATTTATGCAAATCAGGCCCCTAGAAAGAAATGATTTACCCTTTATTCATCAACTCGATAATCATCAGAGCACAATGGCACTTTGGTTTGAAGAACCTTATGAATCCATTGACGAATTGAACAGTTTGTATGACAAACACATCCATGATATTAGTGAACGTCGTTTTGTTATTGATCTTGACGGTGAGTTTGCAGGTGTCATTGAATTAGTAGAGATTGATTATATTCATCGCACAACAGAAATTCAGATTATTGTTCGAAAAGCTTATCAAGGTAGAGGATTAGCGAAACAAGCTATTCGTAAGGGATTGAATTATGCTTTCAATATGCTTAATATGCACAAAGTCTATCTTTATGTTGATGTTGATAATCAAGTTGGTATTCACATCTATGAGGGCGCTGGTTTTGTTCAAGAAGGCCGCTTACGCCAGCACTTTTATGCCAATGGTAAGTATCATGATAGCTTGATTATGGGCATTTTTAGGGATGAAGTTAAAATTTAAAAATGATAGAACCTCAAAGAGCAACTGTGCTCTTTGGGGTATTTTTTATTTTGTGTTGTGAATCTAATCAGTTATTAATTTTATGATATAATATATCGGTAATCATGCTATAGCGAGACGATATTGAATTGAAATTTTATTTTTAAATGAATTTAGAAAAGGAAGGTGTTATGACTCAGATTACCTATAGAAAATTACGAATTGATGAAGCACAGTTATTTTGGAACATGATGACTGAGTTGGACAATGAAACAAAATTCATGATGTATGAACCTGGCGAGAGAACCAAAACATCGTCTGATATCAAGGCGATTGAAGATTTGATACAAAGTGCCATTGATAATGACAATTATTTGTTAGTTGCAGAAGTGAACCAGCAGATTGTTGGTTATATTTTAGCCTTGCGTGGCAAGCCTAATCGACTTAAACATACCGCTTATATTGTAACAGGTATAAATAAAGACCACCGTCGAAAAGGCATTGGCAAAACTTTTTTTGCCTATCTAGATAAGTGGGCAAAAGATAACGATATTAAGCGACTTGAATTAACGGTCATCTGCACCAATATTGTAGCCAAACAATTATATGAGCAGAAAGGTTTTGTGGTAGAGGGGACAAAGAAAAATGCAATGTTGATTGATGGCAACTATGTTGATGAATTTTATATGGCTAAATTACTGTAACGTTTAAGTTACCACACCTCCTGAAAATAACTGAGAAATATGGTAAAATTAGTATCGAGTACAGTGATACATTTTTATCATTTTTTAATGCCATAAACAAATTTTATTATAGCACGTGATAAACAAATAAGTTTGGGTTGGTGAGTTATTTTTTAAAAATTTTCACCCACAAAAATGAAAATTAGATAATACCAAGGCTGTCAAGCTTTGGCACACAAGGAGATAAAGAAAATGGTAGTAATCCAATGGTTCCCAGGGCATATGTCAAAAGCACGCAGGCAAGTTCAGGAAAATTTAAAACACGTTGATTTGGTGATGGAGTTGGTCGATGCTAGACTGCCTTTATCGAGCCGTAATCCTATGCTTGATAAAATTATCGGCACTAAGCCACGGCTTGTCATCATTAATAAAAAAGATTTAGGTGATGACCTAGAAATTCAAAAATGGGTGCATTATTTTGAAGCACAAGGCATTTTAGCGGTCAAAATCAATGCGAAAGAGCAGCAAACGGTTAAAAAATTAACCAAGGCTGCTAAAGAAGTTCTTGAAGAAAAAATCAAACGTGCCTCTGAGCGTGGTATTCAAAATAAAGCGATCAGAACCATGATTATCGGCATCCCTAACGTTGGTAAATCAACCCTCATGAATCGTTTAGCAGGTAAAAAAATTGCCATCACAGGGAATAAACCAGGGGTTACCAAAGGACAACAGTGGCTAAAAACCAATGAAGAATTAGAAATTCTTGACACACCAGGTATCCTGTGGCCTAAATTTGAGGATCAAAAAGTTGGCTTGAAACTAGCACTAACAGGGGCTATTAAAGATGACTTGATTCCAAAAGACGAGATTACGATTTTCGGTCTGGATTTCTTCAAAGCAAACTATCCAGATGAACTGCAACATCGTTTTAAATTAACAGATGATCAAATGAGCTTATCAGCTGTTGACTTAATTATCTTGTTGACTCAAAAATATGGTTTTCGAGATGATTACGACCGTTTTTACGACTTATTTATCAAAGATGTCCGTGATAGTAAGCTAGGAACATATACACTCGACCGTGTATCAGACCTTGACAAAGAGGATACACAAGATGACAACGATTAAAGAAGTTAGCGAACTACTGAAGTCGGCCCAAACACTATCAGATCCCCTATTTGAGCATTGGTCACAAGACACACGGCAAGGTGTCCAAAAGTTAATCAACAAACGGCAACGCGACATTCAAGCGGCACTTGATGAAGCTGCACGACTTGATAACTTGCTAGCCTATGAACGACAACTCTACACCCAAAACATCTCGTTAATTGCGGGCATTGATGAAGTCGGTCGTGGTCCGTTAGCAGGTCCTGTTGTTACAGCAGCCGTTATTTTACCGGAGAATTGTAAAATCCCTGGTCTAAACGATAGCAAACAAATTCCCAAAGCACACCACCAAGTAGTTTATGACCGCGTCATGGCAGAGTCACTAGCAGTTGGCATTGGCATTATTGATAATCACAAGATTGATCAAGTTAATATCTATGAGGCGACTAAATTGGCTATGTTACAGGCGATTGAGCATCTAAAGCTTAAGCCAGAACATTTGCTGATTGATGCCATGTCTTTGGATACTGACATCCCTCAAACTTCTCTGATTAAAGGAGATGCTAAGTCCATGTCCATAGCAGCAGCATCAATTGTTGCTAAGGTGACGCGTGATAAAATTATGGGCGATTATGAGCAAAAATATCCTGGCTATGATTTTGCACACAATGCTGGTTACGGTACAAAAAAACATCTGGAAGGACTTGCTAAGCAAGGTTTCACAGATATTCATCGTCAATCTTTTGAACCAATAAAATCAATGATTCATCATATTTAATCATCTAAGCGATAGTATTGAGAGAGAATCTGAGCTTTCAGCTCAGAAATTTCAAGATATGGACCAGTCAGTTGAGACCGCAAATACACTTTTTCATCAACTATCTGAACACCTACAAATTCTGTGTTCGGATAGTTTTTGTTGACTTTTATCATCCGCTCCTTAACGTCTGCAACATTTTCCGAGGTAACCGGTATGTCCAGGAAAATATAATGATCAAATCGTGAAAGATTGGCAAGTGCTGTAATATTTCGATTGGGTACAAAAACTAGAGCGCCCGCACCAGTTTTGAGGGTTAAAGAACGAATACCGATGACTGTGACGGTTCCTGTAATATCCAAATTTTTGAAATTGACGGTATCGCCGACATTGACTTGGTGCTCAACGATAATGAAGAAACCATTGATGATATCTGTCATCAAATCTCGCCCAGCAAATCCAAGACCAACACCGATAATGCCAGCACCAGCAAGCAAACTTGCGACTGGTAGACCAAAGACACCTAAAATCGTGTAGATATAAAGAAAGACGGTAAGATACTGGAATACTGATAAGGTTAATCGAGAAAGTGTTAGAACGCGAGCACTATCAACAAGGTTAATGCGACTATAGTTATCAAATAAATGTTTGATAATTTTTCTTAAAATGCGGTAGAAAATGTAAAATAAGACACTTGCGATGATGATATAAATGATTTTTTCCACTGCAGTATCCAATAATTTTTCTAGATGTAAGTATTTCAAAATAGACACTCCAAATCAATAATTTTCAGAAAATTGTAGTAAATTCTTGCAAAAATGTGCAAAAAGGACTAAAATAAGTATAACAAATTTTTAGATAAGATGGGTTTCAGAAATCCATTATTGCTTGACAGATGGAAGGTTGTTTATGACGATTAATATTGATTGGGAAAATCTTGGTTTTGAATATATGAACTTGCCCTATCGCTTCATTGCCCATTTTAAAGATGGTCAATGGGATGCGGGGAGTTTAACAGAAGATGCGACACTACATCTCTCTGAATCATCTCCTGCTTTACATTATGGCCAACAAGCCTTTGAAGGATTGAAAGCCTATCGAACAAAATCTGGTGAGATTCAATTGTTTCGCCCAGACCAGAACGCTGAACGCCTACAAAGAACTGCGCAACGTTTGTTAATGCCACAAGTACCGACTGAGCTCTTTATCAATGCTGCTAAAGCAGTTGTTAAAGCTAACCATGCATATGTACCACCTTATGAAAGTGGTGGCAGTCTTTACTTACGTCCTCTCTTGATTGGCGTTGGTGATGTTATTGGCGTTCAACGTGCAAAAGAGTATATTTTTACTGTCTTTGCTATGCCGGTTGGTAATTATTTCAAAGGTGGATTAGCACCAACTAAGTTTATCATCTCACGAGACTTTGACCGTGCTGCGCCGCATGGAACAGGGGCGGCAAAAGTAGGGGGTAACTATGCTGCCAGTCTTCTTCCAGGACAAGAAGCCCATGACGCAGGTTATTCTGATGTCATTTATTTGGACCCTTCGACCCATACAAAAATAGAAGAAGTTGGCTCAGCTAATTTCTTTGGCATTACCAAAGATAATGAATTTGTGACACCGCTTAGTCCTTCAATTTTACCGTCAATTACCAAATACTCTCTGTTATATCTTGCAGAACATCGGTTGGGACTGAAAGCCTATGAGGGTGATGTTTATGTCGATGACCTTGAGAAATTTGCTGAGGCTGGAGCTTGTGGGACAGCAGCAGTGATTTCACCTATTGGTGGCATTCAAAACGGTGATGATTACCATGTTTTCTATAGTGAAACAGAAGTCGGACCAATTACTCACAAGCTTTATGACGAATTAGTGGGCATTCAAAAAGGTGATGTGGCAGCACCGGAAGGCTGGATTTATAAAGTTGATATTGATGCCTAAATCATAAAACTCATATTAGTTTACATAATTAAAATTATGTAAACTTTTTTTATTTCCTAGAATAATAAGATTAGCTAACCTAGAGATTTAAGCCTATTGTAATTAAAACAACATTTTGCTATTCTATATAAGATACTATTATTTTAAAAGGGAGTTTTATGGATAAGAAGCTAGGAATTAGTGATTATTTACTGATTGGTTCAATGTTATTTGGGTTATTTTTTGGTGCAGGAAATTTAATTTTTCCTGTACATATGGGACAAGAAGCAGGTTCTGCAATCTTCCAAGCTAATCTTGGCTTTTTGGTGACCGGTATTGGCTTGCCATTTTTAGGTATTATTGCGGTGGGTCTTTCTCAAAGTTCTGGTCTTTTTGATATGGCATCACGTATTAATCGCAAGTACGCTTATATTTTTACAACGCTATTATATTTAGTTATCGGTCCTTTTTTTGCTTTACCTCGTTTAGCAACAACTTCTTTTGAAGTAGGGCTGTCACCTTTTCTTTCAGACAATGCACAAAAACCTGTTTTAGCTCTTTTTAGTGTCTTATTCTTTTTTGCTGCTTGGTTCTTTTCTCGCAAGCCCTCAAAAATTTTAGATTATATCGGGAAATTTTTAAATCCTCTATTTCTGATTTTATTAGGATTTTTACTTGTTGTTGCTTTTACACGTCCAATGGGTGGTATTAGTCAGGCAGTAGTCGGCAAGGCCTATCAATCTTCAGCTTTTATATCTGGATTTACCCAAGGGTATAATACACTAGACGCGCTTGCGGCCTTGGCCTTTGGTATTATCATCGTCACGACCATTCGTCAACGTGGTGTGACAAATCCTAAGGTGATTGCGATTGATACCATCAAAGCAGGTGGGGTTAGTGTGCTACTCATGGGAATTATTTACACCTGTCTGTCTTACTTGGGGACGATGAGTCTTGGTAAATTCGCACTTAGTGAAAATGGTGGCATTGCACTGTCTCAAATTTCAAATTACTACTTGGGAACTTTTGGGACGATTATCTTGGCCTTAATCATTGTTATTGCTTGTTTGAAAACAGCAGTTGGCTTGATTACAGCTTTTTCAGAAACATTTGTTGAGCTTTTCCCTCGATTTTCTTACCGTTTTTATGTGATTTTGGCTAGTGTGCTACCATGTTTGTTTGCGAATGTTGGGTTGACGAATTTGATTCAGATTTCAATTCCTGTCTTGATGTTCTTATATCCTCTTGCAATTACTTTAATTATTTTAGCTTTGTTTAGCCCGTTATTTCATCATTCTAAACGGGTATATCAAGTCACAACTGGCTTTACCTTTATTGCGGCAATATTTGATGGGCTTAACGCTATTCCGATGGGTGAACATCCAAATGTTTTAATGACAAATTTACTGGACTTTGCTAAACATACCATTCCTTTCTTTTCAATTGGCATGGGTTGGATTTTACCAGCAGCAATTGGGCTTGTTATTGGCTATATTTGGCAAGTAATAGAAAATAAAGTTACCAAATAATTTTTAATCAAAAAGTCACCTAAGCTACTAGACTTAGGTGACTTTTTGATATTCATTTTATTTTAAGCTCTAGCACGCGTCATTGACTTGATGACGGTGATAAAGCTTGGTAGCAGGGTAACGAAAATGATAGCTAAAATGATAACTGAGAAGTGTGTTTTCACAAATGGAATATTACCAAACAAATAGCCTGCTCCAGTTGCGATAAGCGACCAAGATAGGGCTGCGATAAAAGCGCGCTTAATGAAGTCACTTGCACTGAATTGGCTGATACCCGCTACAAATGGCACAAACGTGCGAATAATCGGAATGTATCGTCCAAGAATGATAGCAAGGGAGCCATTTTTTTCGAAATACAGTTCAGCCTCTTCGATATGTTTAGGTTTGATAAGTTTGCTGAAAAATTTATGATTAATCAGCTTGTAACCAGCCGTATGACCAATGAAAAAGTTACTTGTGTCACCTAGAAATGCCGCAAAGAAGAAGAGAATCAGGAAAATCCAGATATTAAACGGCATATCAGGATTAGCCGCTAAAGCACCCGCAGCGAAAAGTAAGCTATCGCCAGGTAAGAAAGGCATTACGACTGCAGCGGTCTCAACGAAAATGATGAGAAAGAGTAGTAAGTAGGTCCAGCTACCAACAGATTGGGCCATTGTGTAAATATGTTGGTCGATATGTAAAATAAAATTAATGAGCATAATGTGCTTTCTATTTTCAATTAAAAATTAGATGTTACTGATATCTACCTACCTGGTAGAAGTAGTAGAGGAGGATAAAATCTGCAGATAGTTTAAATTATAGCATTTTTTCAATATTTCGCAACCTAGAGCAGTCTGATATGCTTGACTCAAAGTTTATCCAAAGCATCTTTTTGCTCTTCATTGACAATATGCGTATACAGGTCAGTGACTTGCGTAGAGGCATGCCCTAGCTGATGGCTAACCAAAACTTGAGAGTTGGTCTCAGCATACAACCTTGTCGCCAAGGTATGTCGTAGTTTATGAGGCGTCACGCGTACTTTGAAGACTTTCGAGTATTTGGCGACCATTTTTTCAACACTAGAGTTGTCAATACGATTAGCCTGCTCTTTATAGGAGGTCAAAAACAAAGCCACATCACGTTTACCAGCATGATATCGTTTCTCACGAATTGCCAAATATTGCATCAGATATGGTGCAGCAAAGCCTGCGATGTTAACTGAATCTCGCTTGCCACCCTTTCGCGTGATGTCAACAACCATAGTTTTCAGATTTAAATCGTTAAGATCAATATTAACTGTTTCAGACAGGCGAATTCCAGAAGCTAAAATCAAGGCGACAATAGCTAAATCACGTTCTTTGTTCTTGATAAATGAAGATTTAGCACGATTTGATAGGTCTAATTCATACTCATCATCAATAAAGTCTAGAAAACCTTGCGTTTCATCACCTAAAAAGAGTTTATTTTTGATATTTTCTGCACGCGAGGCAAGTGTTTCTTTTTTCTTTTGCGTTGCGACTTTCTTCATGACATTACGATAGAAGTAGGGCTCGCCATTTTCATCCTCAACTTCCTCAGTCAGATACTTATAAAGGCTAGAAAGAGCTGAAAGCGTCCGATTAATTGTCGTTTGAGACACACCATAGGTCGTCGAATAGGTATTAAGTCTTGGTCGCTCACGTAAGTATAAAATAAAGCTTTCAAGATCATGCTTGGTTAATTTTTCCAAAGTTTCTAGTGAAATATCAGATATTTTTGAAGTAACTGAAATGTCGGCATCTATAAGCCAGCTAAAAAAGCGTTGATATTCTTTGAGATATTCATACAAGGTATTAAGTGAGTATGGGACAGCGGACTTAGAACGATAATATTCCAGTACAAAATCTGGCATGATGTTTTTTAAGTCCTCGATATTTTCAATTAAGCGTTCTCGTTTCATAAGACTAGTATAAGGGATATACCAACATTTGTCAAGAAAATTAAAGTTTTTCGGAAAGATGTTGGTGGGTTTTTAGTGTAACCTCTCATAAAGCTTCCTAGAGAATACTTAATTAAAAAATGAATCCTACCGCTAATCTACTCTCTAATAGCACATCATCTTCTATTTTTTGAACTACTTATCTGATAAAGATGAGAAATAATCTACTGCTCTGTCTAAATATCCTGGTTGTTCTCTAATAGCGATGATTTTAGCCATCTTTTCCTTCTTCTAAGCATGTGACGGCAGAAACTGTGCTATTTTGCGTTTAAAATCAACCTTGTAAACATTCTCGCCGCTCTCTTTAACGAAAACGCCTTCACTGATTTCGATTTTGCGGATAATCGATATTTGTCGCAATTTCTGTAAAACGACATGCCCCACCAGTCATAATCAATAGCTATCCGTTAATATTAGCTTAACATATTTCTCGTTATTCGTAAAATAACAACTCATAGACAACCCAAATGCCCCCAAAAATATTTTTTTGAGGGCATTTAGCATGAATCATACGCTCTTGAAACAAACTAGAGGGGAAGAAGTCAGTTTGCTTCAATCAAACATGATGTAGGTTAATGGTTAATAGCAATAAGCTTGCTATTAACAACTCTTATTTTATAATTTTTTATTGATGCTGTAAGGTATAAATTTAGAAAATAGAATTAGAAAAACACTCTTTTGTTACGCGGCAAACTTTATTCAGAAGTGCGCCATTTAATAATCGTGTTCTCTATGTTCTTCCAATCCCTAAGATCAAATGGCAAATTAACAAAGCAGATATGCTTTGGCGACGGTTCTTGATCTGGTAAATCTAGTTCACTAATCACGATATCAGCTTCTTCAATTGTATTGACAAAGTCAATCTTAATCGTCAATTGTCTATTCTTCAAATTTTCCATGGCGATTGATTGCGTAATAGCTGAATAACACAACAGAAAAACTTTACAGGGAATCTCCCTTGAAAATGAAATAGTGTTAAAAATACGTTGAAAAAAGAATGTCATATTAGGGTGTTGTAAAAAGGCATCATGATAAATCGGAACTTCCTGTAAAGCTAATGCTATCTGGTTCCAAAGCAACATATAATCACTATTTTTCTCGGTAAAGCGTTCCTGTTCAGTCATCAAATGATGAAAACAAAACGAAACATGAAACATTTGGTGCCAAACAATACACTGCTTATGTGCATAGCAAACATACTGTTTTTCTTTTGATGTGAGTGTCATGCCGCCTATTGTTTCAATCGTATTAATAAATGTCAAGCAGTCGTTATCTTGACAATCTATACCTTCCAGAGTATATGCTGGTTGATAAATTAAAGTGCAGAATAGAAAATATAAAAAATCAATCTCCAATTTCTTCTGTTGCGCTGTTAAATCTAAATCTATAAATAACATCTCTACTCTTTGCGTAAACATCTCTAATGACAAAACTGGGCATTCAAAATAGCTTGGAAATATCATATCTTCTGGCAGTAAATGCCCTTTTTCAATTCGATCTAATGCAATGCGATAAAATATTTTTATTTTTAATTTAGAGGATTGAAAAATAAAAGGAAAGGCTTTGACTATATTGTCTAAAAAGAGATTTAATTGTATATTTTCTGATTCAAAAAAGTCGATGAATTTACACTGAAATTGAGAAAGTACCATACAGAAAAACATAAATCTAATTTGTTTTTCTTCTCCATCAATCATATTTTCCACTTTCCTTTTTGTGAAAAGTTGAAGAGAAAAATGTTTCATATATGCTCTACATTTGACAAGCTCTTTCTTTCCTGTCTCATAGCTCATAAATTTAGCATCCACTTCTTTCATCAAGCTAGAAAAACGCTCGTGATAAGCCTCTTGGAAAAAATGAAGAAAAAAAACACCAGATATATACTTGTTTTTTAACATTTGAAAAGAAATGGACTGATAAACTTCGAGATACAATGTATCAGTTGATTTATAAAGTAAGTACCCATCTTCTCCAATAACTATATTTAATACCTGTCTAAGTTTTGAAATAGCATAATTGATTGTCGTTTTGGATAACCCTATTTCTTTTATAATCTCTTCAAAGCTCATACCGCTACTATCTTTATTTAGTAAACAACTACACAGCTTAAAAACTTGTTGTTCTTTTTCAGTTAAAATGAAACGTTCCATTTTGTATCTCCTTTATTGATAATCTATTGGACTAGACCAATATCTTTACACAAAGAATTATTATATCATCTTTAATCAATATTTCAATACAAATTTTATAAAACGATAGATATATAAACACAAAAAAACACTAAAAAATGAGTTGCCTTATCTATTTCACGTGGCTAGCAGATGATAAACGGTTCAAAAAATAACATTAAAAAATGATACAAAAAAAGGGCAAAACTACAGCCCCCTATTAGGATGAATCTATCAAAAAAAGATACCCCGAAAGGTACCTCTTTATTATAATCAAAAGATTATTTAAGACCTGCTGAACCACCAGCAGCGCCGATAGCTTCAACGATTGCTTCAGCTTCAGCTTTTGGAAGACCTTCTTTGATAACAACTGGTGCGCTGTCAACAAGATCTTTAGCTTCTTTAAGTCCAAGACCAGTAGCTTCACGAACTGCTTTGATTGTTGCAACTTTTTTGTCGCCTGCTGAAGTCAACTCAACGTCAAATTCAGTTTTTTCTTCTGCTGCAGCTGCACCAGGACCTGCTACAGCTACTGGAGCTGCTGCAGATACGTCAAATTTTTCTTCGATTGCTTTTACAAGCTCAGAAAGTTCAAGAATAGTTGCTGTTTCAAGTTCAGCAACGATGTTTTCAATGTTCAATGCCATTGTTGGAATCTCCTTAGAATTTTTATTTTAGTATGCAAGGATAAGATGCGACTTGCACGCATTTAATTAGCAAGTCAATTTTCAAAAGTGCAAGTTCAAACATCAGAGTAGAACTGATGCTTGAACGAAGTTGTTATGAAAATTAAGCTGCTTCTTCTGCTTTGTCTGCAACTGCTTTGACAGCGTATGCAACATTGCGAACTGGTGCTTGAAGTACTGAAAGGAGCATAGAAAGCAATCCTTCGCGGCTTGGAAGTGATGCGATAGCAGCGATTTCTTCTTTTGAAGATACTTTGCCTTCGATAACACCAGCCTTAACTTCGAGTGCGTCAGCTGTTTTAGCGAAATCTGATAAGATTTTCGCTGGAGCAATTGCGTCTTCGTTTGAAAATGCGATGGCAGATGGTCCTACGAATTGATCCGTAAGGTCAGCATAGCCAGCTTTTTCAGCAGCACGACGCAAGATTGAGTTTTTGATAACTTTGAACTCAACACCAGCTTCACGTAATTGTTTACGCAATTCAGTATCTTGTCCAACTGTAAGTCCACGAGAATCTGCAACGACGATACCAGATGCATCTGCAAATTTTTGGGCAATAATGTCAACTAACTCAGCTTTTTTAGCGATTGTAGCTTCACTCATTGTTTGTTTTTCCTCCTCTATTATTTGATGACGTAAAAAAACTCCACGTCAACCATAGACATAGAGAGTACAAAAATTCATTATCAACTAATAAATAAATGTCCTCGGTTGGATTTACGACGAATGTCACCAACTGTCTTCGGTCATGTTGTTTTCACAACTATTTTATTATAGCAGAGTTTTTTCACTTTGACAAGTATTTTTATTTAAGTTTTTTTATTTTAATGATTTACTTTTATTTTTTTAGACATATTTTCTAAGATAGATTTGATAGCAATAAAGATAACCGCAAAACTAACAGAGAAGATAGCACCTTCTAATAAGTTGAAAGGAACTACCATAGTCATTAGATATTTACTAGCACCAAAAATTTGATTGATGTCGAAATGTGCGAACTTAGCATATAATGGTATCGCATAAACGAAGTTGGCAACAACCATAGCTGCTGTCATGACAAGTGTTGCTAAAATACTCCCCATGATGTAAGCTCTTGTTCCGCTATCTTTCTTAAAGAAGATAGCAAAGATCAAGATAAACGACCCAACTGCCACGATATTAAGTGGCAAGCCAATCCAAGTCGTGACACCTTCGTTATTCAATAATAATTTAAGCACAGAGCGTAAAATTAAAATCAAGAAGGCAGCAGGTAAATCAAATAGATAGAGACCCACTAAAATCGGAATAATTGAAAATTCAACTTTGAGAAAGTCCGCAGCCGGAATTAAAGGGAATTGCGGAAAAATCATCAAGATGAAAGAGATAGCGGCAAGCATGGCGATTAAAACCAATTTGCGTGTGCGAGTTGTGTTTGTCATTTGGGGCACCTCCTAAATTTTATTTAGAAGACTTGAAAAAGACACAGGTGGTACCTCTAAAAACTGCTTTTAATATTTTTTGAGCTAAAATTTCTTAACAATAGTCACTGCGACAAAGCTTGCAACTGCGATAACTCACCACAGCTACAAGATGCCAAATAATAACAATGTGATAGGGAGATTTAACTAAAAGAAACAAAGCTGTTTTTTTAAGATACTCTTTAACTATGTAAATTTTCTTGTCTTCTCTTTATCCTGACTTTAACAGTTGGTATCGGAACTTCACCGATTCGGGCTTGAGTGCTATACTCAAGCTTCATGGACTTTACCACCAGTGGGGAAACGACCCCCGCCCTGAAGACACCTTAACTATATCAAAAGACTTGCTAAACCGCAAGTCTTTTGATTATTTTTTTATGAAATAGCCATTGAACAGTTCTTTTTACATATTTTAAAATATGTAAAATATTATCCGCGAGCAGCATTGACCAACTGACTTACTTCTTTTTTAGACAGACGACGGAATTCTCCTGGCTGTAAGCCAGTTAAGTCAAGCGTACCATATTGTACACGTGATAATTTTTGGACGGGGAGACCAACTGCTTCAAACATCTTCTTAACTTGATGGTTACGACCTTCATGAATCGTTAACTGAACAACTGATTTTTTAGTTGAAATATCCTGTTTGATAATTTGATAAACAGCAGGTTTTGTTTTACGACCATCGATTTTAACCCCTTGGGTCAATGGACGAAGATTTTCTTTATTGGCTTGTCCTTCTACTTTTGCAATGTAGACTTTTTCTATTTCATGACGAGGGTGAGTCATCAAGTTAGCAAATTCGCCATCATTTGTCATTAAAATTAAACCACTTGTATCCCAGTCAAGACGACCAACAGGATAAATTCGTTCTGGAATATGACGGAAAAAGTCCATAACAGTCTTGCGATCTTTCTCATCAGATACAGAGGAAATCACACCACGAGGTTTATTTAATACATAATAAACAGGTTCTTCTTTATAGATTTGCGTTTGTTTGACTTCAACTGTATCGCCAGATTTAACTTGATAGGCTAAGTCTGTCATGACTCCACCATTGACAGTCACATCACCTGCTTTAATCAATTCTTCTGCTTTACGACGACTAGCAACACCTGCGTGTGCCAAATATTTATTAATTCTCATTTGTAGTGATTTCCTTTTCGTTGAAAATATCGACATCATCAATATTCATAAGTGATTCTTCGTTTATTTCGGGCAATTCTTCTAGCGTATTAATGCCGATATAATCCAAGAAATGGTTAGTTGTTGCATAAAGGTTAGGATTACCAATCACTTCTTTTTTACCAATCACTTCAATTAAATCAAAAGCTTGAAGTGTTGCCATTGTCCCAGACGAATTGACTCCGCGAATCGCATCAACTTCTATACGCGTCAAAGGTTGTTTATAGGCAACAATCGCTAATACTTCCAGTGCTGCTTTCGAGAGTGATTGATTCATAGGCGTTTTGGCATAGTGTTGAAGTAAGGCATTAAGCGTAACTTTTGTTGCCAAGCGATACTTACCAGCCGTTTCAATAATGGTAAAAGCAGATTCATCATCCGCTTGATATTTCTGGGATAGCTTTTCAATTTGTTGGGTGATAGCGCTTGGCGTTATATTTAACAAGCTAGATAAGTCTCTGAGGCTTAATCCCTCTTCGCCTGTCACAAAAAGCAAGGCTTCAAGTTCAGCTGTTTTATTCAATTAAGGCCTCGCTTTCTGTTATTGTTAGGATAATTTCACCAAATGTATCATCTTGTTGAAAATTAATGGCGTGATTTTTTATCAATTCTAGCATAGCTAAAAAGACAGTTACCACTTCATCCAAAGAATGAGAAGGCTCAAAAAACTGCATAAAGCTAACTGTCTTTTCATGCTGAAAAAAAGACAAGATATCTTTTATTTTATCTTCAACTGAAAATTCATCTGAGTTAATCGTATGGTGATGATCACGAAATTCAGCTTGCTTACGTTGGATAACAGCAGAAAAGGCAAAGTATAAGTCTAGTACATTTTTATCATGAGCTAGTGCAATTTCTTCTGCGACAATCTCCGTTTTACTTTTAGAGTAAAACTGACCACGATCATCATGTTTATCAGCCAATGCCAAACTTAGTGCCTTATATTTTCGATATTCATCAATTTGTGATAAAATTTCTTGTTCTAAATCGATTGTTTCTTCTTCAAAAGCCTCAGAAACAGTTGGTAAGAGTCGACGTGACTTAATCAAGACCAATTGACTTGCGATAACAAGATATTCTGACGCCAAATCTAGCGCCTTTTCTTTCATCGCATCGAGATAGGCTAGATATTGTGTAATCACTTCAACTAAAGGGACTTCATAGATATCAACCTTGTATTGATTGACCAGATGTAATAATAAATCTAGTGGTCCTTCGAAATCATGGATTTTAATATTGATTTCTTCTTTTACATAATTCATTTTATGTAAAACCTCTTATCTATAATATTTATCAAGAGAGTGAATGGATTTCAATCCTAGATTTTCGGCTAAATCATAGATAGAGACCCTTTCTGCAACACGCTGTAGAATATACTGTTCTCGCAATTCTGTTGAGGTTAAAGTACTTGTTTTTTTGAGTTCATAGTGTAGAAATTGTCGAGATTTAGAAAATAATTCGTCAGCATTCTGTATCGGGCGTGCCAGTCTAGCAAACTTATCTCGAATAGGCAAAATACGTTTAATGCCACCTGTGGCGACGGTTAAAATTTTAAAATCCCAATTAAATTCTGACCACTTTAAACTTTGAATTTCTGATGGTTTTAAGCCAAACTCTAAAATCAGTAAAGCAATCAAATCACCTGGTTTTTTGACGTGTAAATAGTACTGACTGACATCCAGTAGTTTTGGCTGTCTTTTGTCATTGTCTTGTAATTCCTGATGTTGATAGGGCACAATATGCAGCTCAAAAAAATGAGCCAGCTTACCATTTTGATAAAGATACTTCAGAAAAGTATTGATATTCGTTATTTTTCGATGTTGAGAAGATTTCGCGAGATTTTGCAACTCAAGCTGATAAAGGTTTAGCTGAGTTTGAGTTAGTTCTTTGCCTTCTATAAACGTCACAAAAGCCCGTAAATCGTAGAAGTAAGCAAGTTTTGTGTTATCAGATGCCTTTGGTCGACTATCTATGAAGGCTTTAATCGTTTGTTCGTTCAATAATTTCATAATCCTTCGTAAAAGTATGGGCAAATGCATTAACGGCTTTGAGAATTTCTTGGCGTGGAATGATGCCATAGAATTCTGTCCCTTTCAAAACTGGTAAAAAAGGTTCGCCAACTAATAAATGTAGGATATCTTCCAATTCATAATCTTTTTGAACCGTATCAATATCTTTATTAACAATTTTTGAAATGGGAGTCCTATCCGATTTTTCGTAGAAAAAATCATGTTGCATTTCAAAGTTAATAATATCTGTCCAGCCTAGAATGCCTACAAATTCACGTTTTTCATTGACGACGGGTACTTTAGAGTACTTGTATTGGCTCAACAAAATTTTAGCATGTGAAATGTTATGCTCGTCAAGTAAAACAGCGACTTCACTTGCTGGTTTTAAAAAAGTGTCACTTTGTTTCATAAAGAAACATTCGATGTTTTTGTCAATCATTTGTTTGACCTCGGTAATTCAAACTGTAAATTAGGTATAAGCTGATGTTCTCTATCTAAATAACTGATTTGGAAAGTATCTGGAGTGGGCTCGATGATGGCATACATTTTGATATTGTATCGGCCACGTGGTTGTGACACGCTACCTGGATTTAAGCAGAGGATATCATCTTCAATCACTGCAATTGGTGTATGAAGGTGCCCAAATAGTGCTATTTCACACGCATGTTCATGGGCTGTATTTGTCAAGCGTTGCAACCCAAAATTAACACCAAATAAATGCCCGTGGGTTACAAAGATAGTTTCATCATCTGCATCTAATATAGCTGTTTCGGGAAAACCATCATCAAAATCGCAATTACCTCTGACGACTGTTATCCCCTCCCAGATACTATCCGTTGCATCTATTTCAGAGTCGCCACAATGGATAATGGCACTCGCTTTGTCTTGGTATTTAGTCTTTATTTCTTGAACAATTTTTGATTCGCCATGGGAATCACTCATAACAATTATCATAAAAACCTCATTGTCTTAGCCAGTCAGGCCATTCTTTCAACAAATTTTGTAGGGCGCGAGCGCGATGAGATACTTTATTTTTTTGTTCAAGTGTCATTTGAGCAGCAGTTCTGCCAGTCTCCTCATCAACAAACAAAGGGTCATATCCAAATCCATCATCTCCCTTCGGAATTGTCGCAATCGCACCGTGCCACTCGCCCTCTACGACAAGGGACGATTTTTCTGGTGCTGCAACGACCAAGGTCGTATGGAATTTTGCTTTTCGTTTTTCGGGTGAGACAGCTGTACTTGCAAGTTCATGCAGGAGCTTGGCATTATTTGCTGCATCTGTTGCATGTTCTCCAGCAAATCTAGCAGACCAGACACCCGGCAGACCACCTAATACTTCAACCATCAAGCCACTATCATCAGCCAAAACGATTTCACCTGTCAATTCGGAAATCGTTTCAGCTTTTAATCTCGCATTTTCTTCAAAGGTCATACCAGTTTCAGCTACTTCTGGTAACTCAGGAAAATCATTGAGGTTTTTAATATCATAACCTAATTGGCTAAACATTGCCTTAAATTCTCTTGTTTTTCCTTCATTACGTGTGGCAATAAGTAGCGTTTTTCTCGTCTTGCTTTGTAGGCTCACTGTCTCTGTGTGTAAGACTTGACCCTCTAACTCAACTGTCAATTCCTGATTAAGACTATACTGATAGTTCAGACCAGTCACATCCCTCAAAACTTGGAAAAATAAGTCAATGATATCAGCAGGTGTTTCATCTACTGCGACAATTTTTAAGCCTTTTTCGATTGGAAAATATTTAAAAAAGACTGAGTATAGGGGGATTTCTAGCTGTTCACCAAAAATATTTTCAATGGCGAGCACCCTTTTTTCCTCTAATATATAGGCAAAAATATCTGTTGTCTGGTGCTTATATAGTTTTTTCATAATTTCAATGTCCTTGATTTAATAGGCATTTGTAGCCAATTTTCAGCAATATCATCAAAAGCTTGACTACTTGCTGTCGTATAAAATTGATGTGATTTCATCGCAATTGTACGCTCTCGATTAATCTCAAAATAATTGAGCAAGACGGAAATGTCTCGTACACATTCTGCGCCACTATCAATTAATTTGACCCCATCCCCCATCACATTTTGAATGATAGGTCTTAACAAGGGATAATGTGTACAGCCTAGAATGAGAGTATCGACACGTCCAACTAGTGGTTTCAAAGTCTCATAGACAATTTTCTTAGCAACACTTGACGTTGTTTCATTTGACTCAACGATTGGTACAAACTTAGGACAAGCCAAGGAAGTTACGGCTAAGTTGGGCGACAAGAGCTGAACTTTTTTTCGATAAATATCCGATGCGACAGTCATAGCTGTACCAATCACACCAATACGACCAGTTGTTGTTGCTTTAATCGCTGCACTGGCGCCAGGCAAAATAACACCTAGTACTGGAATCTCAAGCTGATTCTTGACCTCCTCCCAAGCAACAGCTGTCGCCGTATTACAAGCAAAGACAATCATTTTAACATCTTTTGATAAGAGAAAATTAACCAGCTCCCAGGTAAATTGTCGAATTTGTGCCGCAGGTCTTGGTCCATAAGGCGCACGTCTTGAATCTCCGATATAAATAACTTCTTCATCGGGTAATTGGCGCATTAATTCTTTAACCACTGTCAGACCGCCAACACCTGAGTCTAAAAAACCTATCGGTCGATTATCCATCTTACTTACCTCACAAAAACAAAAGCCGAGAAAATCTCAGCTTTTACGGGAATCTCTAAAAAGTATATCTCAGTTATTTGAGGGAAAGATGCAAGAACGACAAATCGTGCGAGTCTATCTCTTACAATGAAACCCAAAAACTGAGTTTTTAGAGCGTCCCCTAAACCTTATTTTTTCTTATCAGCCTGTTTAGCAGCTGCACGAATTTGACGCAAAACTTGTTGCACTTGTGTTTCACTTGGTTTGCGACCCATTGAGCTCATCATCGTCCGAACAGCATCTTCATTCAATGGCGGGTTCTCCATTAGCATTTGTTTCACTTGACGACGGCTCAAGAACAAACCTAAAGCAAAGCCGCCAAGAGCGGTAACAATCATTAATAAAATAGCAAGTAAAATTGGCATTTTTATCTCTCTTCTCTTTTGTTATTCGGTTAATTATATCAAATTTTACATAATCTGTCTATTTTCAATCAAAATCAAAACCATATAAAGTCGCAAAATAATCTTCCGCCGTCTCTGCTCTCCGAATTTGGCGGGTAGTGCCATCTTCTTGCAACAAAATTTCTGCGGAACGTAATTTGGCGTTATACTGATATCCCATCGAAAAGCCGTGCGCGCCGGTATCATGAATAACTAGTGTGTCACCGACATGGACTTCAGGCATCAGCCTTTGTTTAGCAAATTTATCGTTATTTTCGCAGAGTGAGCCAACAACATCATACATGTGCGTTTGAGGTGCTGTTTCCTTACCTGCAATGCTGATATGATGGTATGAGCCATACATGGCTGGTCTTAAAAGATTGACAGCACTCGCATCGACACCCACGTAATCACGGTAAGTTTGTTTTTTATGGATGACCTTAGTGATGAGGTGGCCGTGAGGGGCAAGCATAAAACGTCCGAGTTCTGTAAAGATTTTGACATTGCCGAGACCATTAGGTGTCAGCACCGCTTCATAGGCTTGACGAACGCCGTCACCGATTTTAGCGATGTCGTTTTCTACTTCATCAGGCTTATAGTTAACGCCAATGCCGCCAGATAAATTAATAAAATCAAGATCAACATCCGTCATTTGGACCACTTCTACTGCTAATTCAAATAATTCTTTAGCCAAAACTGGATAATAGTCGTTTGTCAACGTATTAGAGGCTAAGAAAGAATGAATCCCGAATTTTTTCACGCCAAGTGCTTTCAGGTCTTTAAAGGCTTGAATCAGTTGGTCTTTAGTCATGCCAAATTTTGATTCTTCCGGATTGTCCATGATATCCGTACCTAGGGCAAAGATACCACCAGGGTTATAGCGGCAAGAAATAATCTCAGGTATGCTTGTGACATTTTTCAGGAATGCAACATGTTCATAGGCATCCAGATTAATTGTGGCATCCAGTTTTCTAGCATACTGAAACTCCTGAGCAGGTGTATCGTTAGATGAAAACATGATATCTTGCTTTTCAAATCCGAGCTTGTGAGACATTAACAATTCTATCTCTGACGCACAGTCAACGCCACAGTTCTCTTCTTGAAGAATTTTCAAGATAGCTGGTGTCGGTGTGGCTTTAACTGCAAAATATTCCTTAAAACCAGGGTTCCAACTGAAAGCTTGATTGACTGCACGTGCTTTTTCCCGTATACCTTTTTCATCATATAAATGAAACGGTGTCGGGTATTCTGTAGTAATTTTGTCAAGTTGCGATGCCGTAACGAAGGGTGTTTTCATGGTTGCTCCTCATATTTTCTCTAACTCACATCTGGTGTCAGTCAATTATTAATTAGTTTTTTACATAATTATAATACTGTAAAATTAAACATCTAGGTAGTTTGCCAAGTCTTTCAAGGCACGTTCTGCAATAGCTGTGTAGCGTTCTTTTTTATCTCGAATGCGTTCGCCCTCAAGCTCCTTAATGATGCCAAAATTGACATTCATTGGTTGGAAGTTTTTACTGTTAGCGTGGGTCACATAATATGGCAAGGCACCAATGGCAGTCGTTTCAGGAAAAACAACTGGTAATGCCTCTTGAAATAATTTAGCCGCATTAATCCCAGCCACTAAACCTGAGGCAGCTGACTCAACATAGCCTTCTACACCCGTCATTTGACCAGCGAAGAAGAGATTGTCTTTCTTCTTAGATTGGAAAGTTTGGGTCAAAAGATTTGGTGAATCCATGTAAGAATTTCGGTGCATCACGCCATATCTGACAAATTCAGCATTCTCAAGACCTGGAATCATGCGGAAAATACGTTTTTGCTCCCCCCATTTTAGATGCGTTTGGAAACCAACGATATTATAGAGACTCGCTGCTGCATCATCTTGGCGGAGTTGCACTACTGCATAAGGGACACTTGTTTCATATGTTGTCCCATCTCGCTTGGTTACGGTATAGGTCTCATTCGGATTTTCAAGCCCCACCGGTTTCATGGGGCCAAACAACATGGTCTTAAAGCCACGCGCAGCCATCACTTCAATCGGCATACAGCCCTCGAAATATTTCTCTTTTTCAAAAGCCTTAATCTCAGCTACTTCCGCAGCCACCAAGGCTTGTTGGAATGCTTGAAACTCTTCTTTAGTCATCGGTGCATTTAGATAAGCAGCCTCCCCTTTGTCATAGCGTGATTTAAGATACACTTTACTCATGTCAATGCTACTGATATCGACAATCGGTGCTGCTGCATCATAGAAATAAAAACCATCCCCATCGTTTAAAGCGTGGATTTTCGCTGCTAAATCGTCAGATGTCAAGGGGCCTGAGGCAATGACCGTGATGGCATCATCAGGAATCTCTGTCACTTCTGCTCTGATAACTTCAATCAAGGGATGATGACTCACTTTTGATGTCACGAGTTCTGCAAAGCCCTCACGGTCAACTGCTAATGCCCCACCAGCAGGCACACGTGTTTCATCTGCTGAACTAATGATTAAACTGTCAAGCTGACGCATCTCTTCTTTCAGGAGACCAACCGCATTAGTGATTGAATCACCACGTAAAGAATTGGAACATACGAGTTCTGCAAAATGACTTGTTTTATGTTGTGGTGTTGACTTAACCCCACGCATTTCGTAAAGCTTAACGGGAATACCGCGTTTGGCAATTTGGTACGCGGCTTCTGAGCCTGCAAGACCTGCGCCGATAACATTGATATGATTTGACATCTTTAGTTTCCTTCTAGTTGATTACTATCCATTATATCATGTTACAGTCATTTTTTTGAGACAAAAGACGCTGATAATATTTCTTAGATTGATTAACCACTAATCAATCCAAAAAAGGCTCACATCAATCTGTGAGTCTTTTTTGTACTGATTTAAACTTCAAGCTAACTTTTTTAAACTTCAAGCTAACTTTCTATTCAGATTTTTTCTTTAGTTTATTTAAACCTAAGAAAATCAGAATTGGGATGGTTAGTAATAGTGCACTGAGAAGACCGTATTGTTCGATTTTCTCACCAAAACTTCCGAATTCATGTCCATCTGTTCCCTGAGCACGAGGTACTGATGGATTTTCTTTATCCTTGTCTTGATTTTTCGTGTAGACAACGATGAAGTTTTGTGGTGTCGTATCTTGACCATCTGTTAAATTGTTATGGTCATAACTGCCAACTGCTTTAAGCGCTTCTGCTAACGAATTGTATACTTTGCCATTTGGTGCAGTTACTTTGTAGGTGTAACCTGATTGATACAAGTCATTATCCGTTTTATTGAATATCAGTTTTGAGTCACTATCACCCGTCACTGTATCAAATATTTTGCCGTTAACGATTAGATTAGCGGTTTGTTTGACTGGTGTATAGGTAACCGTGAAGTTTTGTGGTGTTGCATCAATACCAGTTGTCGAATCAATAGCATTGGCATCATACGTTGGATTGTTCTTCAAAGCATCTGCCAAGGTAGGATAGACTTTGCCATCTGGTCCAGTGACTTGATAAACATAACCGCTGCGTTTCAGATTTGAGTCGTCTGAATTAAGTGAAATATTTGAATCACTTGGACCATGTGTCGATTCAATCGTTTGTGCACCTTTAGGATCACTACTGTCAGTCATCAAGTTCACCGTTTGCAATTGCGCTGTGTAGACGACTTCAAAGACTTGATTGCTACTTGGGTCATTATCAAAGACATGCACCGCATTCGTTGCGGCTTGCAGGGTTGGATATTCTGTGCCATCTGGTGCTTTGACGACGTAGGTATAACCATTTCTAGTCAGATTTGGCAATCCTGATGCCGCTGTTTGTAACTGCGTATCAACGACATTGACATTGTAGAAATTAGTGGGAACAGAAACATTCGGTACGAGTGACAATTGCATACCAGATTGATAAATCGGTGATGTACTTGCAATCGGCTGATTGTTATCGTCTAAACCTGTCACGCCTGTGGCTGTTGGATAGACTTTATTACCGGCTGGGTCATTAATGGTTTGAACGACCATGCTTTCAGGCATTGGTGTGTAGCTGACTGTAAAGACTTGCGGTACCAAATCGTCTGCTTGCATGCCGGGATTAGCTGGATCAATGCCAGGATTGATTGGGGCAACACTTCTGCCTAATCCTAGAGCACTACCCAGACCTAGAGCGCGAGTTGTAGGTACTATCGTATCAATCGCATCTGAATTAAGAGTTCCGTCATAGGTCGCATTAGCAGCAATCGCATTGGCTAGCGTATCATACCAAACACCATCTGGTCCATAAACTTTGTAAGTAAAGCCTTTTCTCACAAGATTTTGCTCACTATCACTGGCAAATTTTAGATTGCCAAATGAATAACCGTCTGACGTTGTCGTGATATTTTTACCACCGGTATAATCTGGGTCAGTCGCATCAGTTTGCAAAATCGCAACTTGTTTGAGTGGTGCATAATAAAGGTTGACGATTTGATTCACGCCATCTGCTGTGTCATAATTTTTGGTGCTATTTTCTTGACTATCATCTATCAATTTATAGCCTGGATAAGCTGTCTGTAATGCCTTATAATCAATCGAATCGTTAGAGTTTCCTGATAATGTTATCGATTTTGTCAAGTTTTCCCATGTCTGACCACCATCACGACTGACTTTTAGATTAACAATGACTTGCTGCTGATTAGCTTGGTAGACCAAATCAACTGTCTGATCTGTGCCAGAATCGATATCATAATGCGTTGTCGTTGTCCGACCGTCTGTCATCAAGGTATAGCCTGGTAGGTTAGCATCAATTGACGCATAGTCTATCACGCCATTTGAAACACCTGTTAACTCAGTTGATGATTTCAAGACATTCTGATTGCTATCTTTATAATTGACTGTTACTTTTTCGACATCAGGTTGATAGACCATATAAACGACTTGATCAGCATCATCTTTGCTATCATAAGTCGTTGTCGTTGCCCGACCATCTGTCGTCAAGCTGTAACCTGAGTATGTATCTGTCAAGCCTCTATAATCAATCGTGCCACCTGTTGTACCAGTCAATGTGACATCTGGAATGGCTGTACCAGATGCATCAACGATTGGGTTACCAGACGCATCTACAAACTTAACAATAGCTTTTTGCGTATCCGGCGTGTAGAGGTACTCGATTGCTGTTTTATCGCTCACTGTTGCATTTGGTGTAAAGACTGACGTGACAGCATTCGCGTCTGCGACGCTTGTCGCCTTTTCAGCACCATTGACTGTCATGCTCTTGAACGTATAACCGGCAATTGGTACTGCACCACTTACTGGAATGGTGGCGTCTGTTTGACCGTTGACTGTGCTTGTCACAGTTCCTGTTGGCACAACGGCGTTAAGGTCGCTGCCACCTGTCGTGGTCGTGTAGTTAATCGTCGCTTGGGTCACTTGAGCTTGATAGTAGAAATAAATATCTGGTGTCACAAGTGTACCGTTAACAGTCGTCCACATGACGGGTTGACTATTGCCATTAACTAGACCCGTTTTAACCAAATCATAACCCACTGGCGCATTTGGTGCAGTGGTTGTTGTAGCAGCTTGATTACTCTTGCCTTGAATTTTTCCTGGTGTCAAGCCTTGAATTTCTTGCCCATTAAAACCACCACCTGAGTAGAGATAATGCACATTTACTGTTTGGTCGTTGGCTTTATAGACAAACTTAACATTATCAGGTGTTGCACCACCACCACTGAATGTGAGGTTTGACAAATCAGCATTTGGATCTGTCACACCTGCTGCTGTTTTATACTCGATATGATCAAAGGTATAACCCGGAATGTTAACGGCGCCACTTGTCGGAATGACTTGATCTGTCGTACCACTGGCATTAAGCGAAACTGGGGTGCTGGCATATTGTGAAATATCCTTGTCGTTGTCATCTTCATTCACATATTGCATGGTCGCAACATTATCCTGATTAGCGGTGTAGGTTACCGTAATCGTTGAGTTAACCAGTGTCCCATCTGTATTGATGGCAAAACTTGGATTGATACTTGTCACATTCGGTGCATAGCCTTGAATTGTTGGGACTGTAATCGGCGTTGCCACAGGTATTTGAGTACTAGTATCAAGATTAGTCGTATAGGTCGTACCACTCGTCACACCATCAGCTTCAGTCACAACGGATGAACCCGATGCAAAGTCTGATGATGGGACTGGTCCATGTTTAGATGAGCCATCATTTTGATCATAGACATAATTGATGGCTACCTTTTGTGCGCTGGGTTGATAATAGAGATTAAGCGCAGTTGCACCATTTTGATAAGGCATGGTCGTGGTGCTAGTATCCGGTCTCGTTGTTGAATCAGTAGTTCCATAGGTATACTTATTAAAGCCATAACCTGGAATATCGAAAGCACCACTATAAGTAAATCTTGACCCTGTTTGGACTTCTGTCGTTAAGATTGGATTTATATTATTGGCGTGTATAAGGTCAATTAAATTAGTATTAGCGACCGTTGACAGATATTGAATGTCAATTTCATTTGTATTTGGCGCAACATAGTAATAATAATCGGTCTTAGTCAGATTACCATCTGTTCCTGTCGTCCAATCAATAGTTTGAGGCGTTGGATTGATTTCCCAACCCGGTTCGATATTTGTTGGGAGTGTATCCGTCGTACTTGGGAGATTACTGTAACCAACGACGACTTTATCATCTAAGCCTGGTACTGCTTTGCCATTGTTAGTGGCATAATCAATCGGCGTACCAGTCCCATAAGACCCACTATAATCTGCTGGCAACTGAAAGACATAGTGAACCGTCACAGTCTGCTGATTAGGGACATAAATGACTTCTAACTTATCTGGGTAAGCTGTCGCATCAAAAGTCACTGTACTAATATCAGGCACTGTGACACCGTTAGCTGTTCGAGAATAAATGGTATAGCCCGGAATAATAGGTGCTGAAACCCCAATCGCTTGGTCTGTCACACCGACTGCACTAGTCGCTGCGCCTCGAGTTTGACTTGCTGTTGCAGAAACTAAATCATTTGGATCAACATTGTAACTACCATCAGGATTTTTCGTCGCATTTGGTGCAATGAGATAAGAAATCTCAGCATTTTGATTATTCGCCGTATAAGTGACATTTAGGCTAGGTGTCACGAGTTGGCCTGTTTTTGGATCAATAGCATAGTCTGGTGTCACTTTAGAGACGCTGGCTGTATAACCTGGAATTGTTGGTACAGTAATTTCTGACCCTGTCGAGTTTGTCGGACCACTAGCAGAGTCCGTCACAGTTTGGCTACCAAAATCAGCAAGTGGGACTTCACCATTTTTCGGAGAGTTGTCATCACTGCTATAGAGATAATGAATCGCGACTGTCTGTGTATCTGGTGTATAAACAAATTCAATGTTGTCTGCATCTGTCGTATAGTACGCATTGTTTAAATCAGCGAGATTGGTATCTAGTGCGCCACCATTATATTTAAAACCTTTAAGCGTATAGCCTGGCACACTTGGACCACTCGTCATAATGACACCATCTGTATAGCCATTTTGACTGGTTGGATTGCTGCCAATGTAAGACAGCAAATTATTACCTGCCTCATCTGAATAGGTAATCGTCGCTGAATCCGGACTCGCATTATAAGTCACAGTGATTTCTGGTTCTGTCGGATTGCCATTGCTATCCACGGTAAATTTCGGTGTGATCGTTGTCACATTTGGCGTGTAGCCTGGAATAGTCGGGACAGTGATACCTGTCGCAATCGGTGTTGGGGTAGTATTGACATCTGTGGTATAAGTCGTACCATTGGTTACACCAATCGCTTGGGTTGGCACATCTTGTGTACTAAAATCACCTAATGGCACATCACCATTTTTAGGTGTACCATAAACATAGTTAATCTTCACCGTTAAAGGGTTAGCCGTATAGCTGACCGTAAAGGTCTGCGGTTCACTATCAGTTACACTCGTGCCATTTGGCGTCTTATCATAAGTCCCAGCAGCAGCAAGTGCTGCTGTCAAAGTCGGATAGTCTGTGCCATTTGGCACCTTGACTTGATACGTATAGCCAGCACGCGCCAAGTCACTGTCAGATTTTGAGAAAGTAATGGTTTGAGCGGTCAGACCGTTTTGGGTATCAACAGTTTGCGCACCTTTTGGATCCGTTGCATCAGTCTGCAAGATAGCCGTTTGACTGCTTGGTGTATAGCTGACCGTAAAGATTTGTGGATTGCTATCTTGACCACCTACCACATCATTGTCGTTATAAGTCGCATTAGCCGCAAGAGCGAGTGCCAAATTTGGATAACTTGCCGAAACAGCATCGCCATTTGAGTTTGTATAGCTGACCGTCACATTGTAGTTATAGCCAGCACGCGCTAAGGTTTTATCTGTTGTTGCAAATGCAATATTGCTATTGGTTGCACCTGTTGCTGATGGATAAGTCAAACCGCCAGCATTGTCAGGGTCTGAGCTATCTGTTTTTAAGATTGCCTCTTGCGTTTGCGATGTATAGGTTACTGTATAGACTTGTGGTGTCTTGTCGCCGTCCCCGTTGTTATACACTGGACTGCTGGCATTGCCATTGCTTGTATCATCATAAGTGCCGTTGATAGCGGTCACGACATTACCACTAGCGTCTTTAATGGTGTAATCATAACCAGAGCGAGCAAAACCAGTCGTTGGCACGGTATAAGTCTTGCCAGTCTTGCCGTCTTGATAAATCGTGCTACTGTTTTTCGGATCATTGACAAATTTCACTTGAACACTTTGGATATCACGAGAAAGATAGACAGCATAATCGGTCATTCCCGGTGTAAAGGTTAACCGTTTTGCGGTGTCACCACCATTTAGGTTATCATTATCCCCTGTCAAAGCACTAAGTGAAGCGCCCATCGGATCTAAACTCCAACCACTTGGGACAGCGATATTGGCACTTGTCACACCAAAGGTTTGAATGCTACCAATCGGTCCTGTCACTGTTTGAGCAGGTAGACTTGGCACAGGCGTTGTAGTAAAGGTGTATTTGCCACTTGTATCATAAGTCGCTTCATAGTAATTGATGACGTGTGTCGCATTGCTGGCTGTATAACTGACCGTATAGGTCACATTTGTCCCATCACTGGTAAAGCTTGCTGGTAAGGTGCTACTTGTATAGCTATTGCCCTTGCCGTCTGACACCGTCCATGTGTAGCCGTCAACCGTCGGTACAGTCAGCGAGTAAGTGCCATCTGTCTGCGTATTAATTGTCGCACTTTGTGGCAAAATAGGTGCTGTATAGGCTGTGGTATCGACCGAAGAACTTGATGACACGTTGGTGTTGATACCATTGGCGTAGGTGTAATTCACCAAGACTTTGGCACTTCTTGCAGTATAAGTAATCGTGTAGTCTTGTGGCGCACTATCTGTGGCACTTGTGCCATTATTCGTTGCATCATAGGTAATGGTAAACTGACTATTAGTCAGACTGACAACCTTGCCGCTACTATCGGTAACAGTCGCCAGATAGCCATTTATCTGAGGCACGCTGACGACTTGTGTCCCACCTGTGACGCCAGTGTAAGGAGCGTTATTCATGCCAGAAAGGGTGTTCTGACCATTGGTCACACCTTGCCCACTTGGTGCACCTGCTACGTTGATATTCGCTTGTTGGACGTCTTTGGTATATTGGTAGACAATGGCGGCTTGATAACTTGGCACAAGACCGCTTGCCGTATTGGTCATGTTATCCCAAGTCTGATCGGTATGATAAGGTGGTGTTTTATCTTGTGTTGTCCCGTCTGGTTTATCGCTCCAATAGAAATTAGAGACATGATAGCCTGCAGGAATGGCTGTAACTGCTTGCAAACCACTTGTTTGTGTCCCACTTGTTGTACCAAATAAAATATCAAAACCAAAATTAATGCCACTGGTTTGGCTAGCAAAACTACCAGGTAAGGCATCTAGAGCACCGATAGGACTGCCCGCACTATCTACTTGTTGAGAATAGTAATTAACTTGAGCAGACCATGGGTCATAAGTCACATCAATCACAATCGGCGTTGACCCGAATGAGCCACTCGGCACTGTCGTCATCACTTGTGATGTGCCATTATTGATAGACACATTAGATGAATAACCTGAAATCTGTGTAATAGGGATTGCTGCATACGTGCCGTCTGTTACCCCTGAAATTGTATCAGTTGATGTCGTACCATCAATAGGGTTGGTATAGTTGACCGTAATTGTCTGAGCATTGGCGACATAATTAACGGTCGCTGTTTGTGGTACACTGTCAATCTGACTCGTCCCATTGCTCGTATTATCTGCTACAATACCTGTGATGGTATCACTTGTTTGCTTTGTCCCGTCGGGATAGGTAATCTCCGCTGTATAACCTGCAATTGTTGGCACAGCCACATTAGCAAACGTACTTGCTGTCGTCCCAATCTGCATTTTTTGATCATTTGTCAAATGGCTAGATAGATTATGACCAGCTGGGAAATTATAGCTGATATTGAGCTGTTGTAAGTCCGCCGCCGCAGTCAGGGTATAGTTTTGAGGTGCGCTATCACTGCTTGCTTGCAGATTATTAGTAGCATCATACTGACCTGAAATCGTCGCCAATGGCAAAGATAGATTAGCACCAGAAGGATCCGTAGCACCCACCAAATGATAACCCTGTACCGGCAAACCTAACAAGTTGAAACTAAAAGTCCCACCTGTCAGGCCATTTTGGCTAAGCGTCGTTGATGCAGGCGGTGTTCCCCCACCACTATTGCCATAATTAATCGTCACATTAGCAGCTTGATAATCTTTCGCCACCTCAAAAAGCAAGGTAGCCGTATCACTGCTGCTAACATCATCGACAGAAAGCGCCACCGTTGGCACAGCAGTCGTCGTTGCACCACCATCCTTACTCCAGTAGACTTTACCCGTCAGGTGATAGCCATTTGGTACAATGCCACTGGCTTGTAACTTCGGTGTTTCAATATCAGGTGAGGCTGTGACATCCGTCGCTAAACTTGAGGTCAGTGTTTGACCAATCGTGGGTTGACTTGGCGACAAGGTGTCACTTGACTGAAGCACACTGGCTTTTGAAGTGTCGACACTACCGCTCGTATCTACTAGACCATAATTAACAGTGACATTATCCGCTGTATAATTGACCGTAAAGGGTTGAGGGGAAACATCGTTTTTTACATAGCCATTTGTTGTATCATCAAATGTTGGATTGTCTGCTACCGCTTCGGCTAAAGTATCATAATTTCTGCCATTTGGCCCTGTGACTGTATAGGTATAGCCCGGCACGCTCAGAGTTGCATCCGTTGAGGTAAAGGCAATCGGCTCTTTTGTTGCACCCGAATAATCGGTATCGCTTTTTGGCAAATTGACAGGCACAGGCACACCTGCAGTCTTAGACACAGCAGAAAGTGGGGCAGCTTGGTAATCGCCTTGATATTGGATATTCATCGTATTACCCGGAACTGTTACCCCATTGCTGATAGTATCTGAACCGACTGTTACATCAGCTGTCCCATTTTTTACAAGTGAATAGCCTTGTAAACTTGGTGCCGTAAAAGCGTAAGTATCCGCATCAGCATTAGGCGAACCACCTGTAATGCCAATCGTATCAGTCGTATTGGCAATAAACTGAGTTGCCGCTCTAAGCGGTTGATTATTTTGGTCGAGATAGTTGACTGTTGTTGTGCCTGAACCAAGCTCTAGTGTGAAATTAGTAATATGTGTGCCCATTTGGGTATAGGCTAAATTATACCCTGCCATGACCCCGACAGACATTGAGGTATTGGTCAGATTAATTGTTCTTGTAAACGTTTGGGGTGAGCTTGTCGTCACCTTAACAGTTAATGTTCCTGTGTTGTTAGCGTCATTGTAAGTATAGCTGACCGCAACAGGAGCGCTCAGATTAGGGCCACCACCTGAGCCACCCCATTGGTTGTCACTATTTCCTGAACCTGTTGTTACATTATTCAAGGTAGTAATCGCTTGTTGCTGATCAGTCGTCGAATTGGCAGTATTTAAAAGTCCGTTTGCCCCAGTGCTACGCCATCCCATGACCTGATTCCCCATTTTAGAGAGCGCACCTGGATTGATACCAAGCGATGAATCACCAAATCCAACAGGTGTATAATTAGCTGAGTTAGAATCCTGAGAGGCACTATTGTTATAAAAATCAATGCCCCAGTTCAATGAGTTCGGCAAGCCATTGAGCCCTAAACCACCCCCAAATTGTTTGGCACCACCTGCACTTGCAAGTTGACTCGGTGCTGTTGGTGATAAAACTAGACCGATAAAATCACCAACACCATAACCGCTTAAAAAACCAGCAGAATTTAATCGGACAAGGTCAATGTTAAAATTAAAAGACCAATCTTTCGTCATATCAATCTGCTGATTAAAAGCAACGGCACCCGTTTTCTTATTGACATCAGTTTTAGTTGGGGTAAGAATGGTATAATTTGTCCCATTGATGGTTTCGTTATGTGCCAAATCATCTGTACCAGTACCACTGACCGTAAAAACGTTTTGATAATTACTATTATCATAAGAGACAGTCCGTTGTTCATTTAAATCAGTCTCGGTATCTTCCAACATATCAATCGTTGGTGTGCTAACCGCTGCATAGGGAACGATAGACGCTGTTTGCTTGATTGCCTTGACTGGTGTCAATGTCTGACCAAACAAAGTTGGAAAACTTGATTTAACGATACCATCGTCTGCTAGGACATCACTTTCAGCAAAAGACAAACTAGGTACAATGGTCGCAAAAATAATGCCGGTCACGACCCATCTTTTTTTCACTTTTCGAAGCACAAACCGTTTTTTATAATCGGTTTCAGCCCTCTCTAGTGTCCCTTTCTTCATGGTTACTTCCTCTTTTCTTCTGTTTCTAATTTAAGATAAAAATATTTATTACAAAGATATTTTATTCTCATTTTAAAACACTATTATCATTTATTATTTTATCATATATTTTATTTTTTCTCTATTAATTAGCATTGTTTTTAACCTACTCTTAACGCTTGGAAACACACGGCTAACAGACAATATCAAATCGTTAACAATCAAAAAAGAACTAGCCACAGTAACATCACTAGTTCTTTTTAATCTTGACTTCTGTCCCTTGCTCAACTTGGCTAGTCATCGTCACTGTCAACTCAAGTTTATCCAGAATTTCTTTAGTCAAATAGAGACCAAGTCCTGTTGATTTTTGATGATGACGCCCATTATAGCCGGTAAAGCCATGTTCAAAGAGCCGCGGTAAATCCTCAGGTAAAATACCAATACCTGTATCAGCAATCGTGATGCTCTCGTCAAACTTAATCCTCACACCACCAGTCTTAGTGTATTTGACCGCATTATTAATAATTTGCTCCAAGGCGACAGTCAGCCACTTTCTATCACTCGTCAGTCGCCAAGACCCCTCAATCCTGACAGAGAGATTTTTCATAATAAACTGATTGGCATATTTTTTGATAATGTCGCGCGTGACATCTGCCACATCAAAGGTTTCAAATCGGAAATCAGTTGATGTATTTTGTAACCGCAGATAACTCAATAAAATATTGAGATAATTATCCAATTCTAATAATTGGTGCTGTACATCCGATTGTGTCAGGTTATTTGTTTGCGCCATCAAGTCGAGCGCTGCAATCGGCACTTTCATCTGATGCGTCCAAACTCTAGTTAAATCTAACAAATCCTTGTCAAATTTCAACAATTCTTGATACTTCTCCTGATGCCATTGCTCAAGCCCAATAAGTAGCTGTTGATAATCTTCACCAATTAAGCTCGTATCAGGAAAATAGGGTAAATTTTCCACACTAGTCCGTGCTAAAAACTGGTGGAGCTGAATAAAGCGTTGACAGGCAAAACTCAGATAAAGTACAAAAATCAACGTGGGTAGCAAGAAAGCGACTTTAAAAGCTGCTAAATCTATGTTTTGTAGATATAAAACAAGCACAATCACGCCCTCAGTGAGCAAAAAAATGGCAATTTCGCTAAATTTCTCCTGACAAAAACGGGCAATAAGTCGTAGATAAGGCATCATTTGATAACATACCCGACACCTCGAACGGTGTGAATGTGATCAAAGTTGACTTGCAGGAGTTTTTTGCGCAAGCGACTCATATTGACATTCAAAGTATTGTCGTCGATATAGTCATCACCCTCCCAGATTTTTTTCAGAAGATCATGTTTGTCGACAATATGCCCTGCCTGCTCTAGCAATGCTTTCAAAATAATCATCTCTGTCTTAGTCAAGCTAACTTTTTCTTGTCCATCCGAAAAATTACCATCTAAATCTAACGTGAATTGTTCAAAACTTAAATGGTTGACTTGACCCTTTGTCCGTCTTAAAAGCGCGTTAATTTTAGCAACTAACACCTCAACAGAAAAAGGTTTGCTGACAAAATCATCTGCCCCCATATTCATTGCCATGACAGCATTCATCTCATCAGATGCCGATGAGATGAAAACAATCGGCAAATCATTGGTTTTTCGAATTTCAGTTGTCCAATAAAAGCCATTAAAATAAGGCAAAGTAATATCCATCAAGACCAAATCTGGTTGGTATTCTGAAATTTCTGCTGCTACGGCACGAAAATTCATGACACTCGTCACCAGGAATTCTTCTTGAAGTTTTTCACGTAAGAGCTTAACAATCGTCTCATCATCTTCAACGATAAAGATTTTATTTTTCATATCTTTATTTTACCAGAAAAGAGAGAGTTGTGTCAGTTATGACCAATACGATACTCAAATAAGCGATTCATCAGTTTTGGAAAAATGTCATCACCATTTTTCCACCCTCATACCACTCAATATCAATACTTAATTTATTGGCATTTTTTCCTTGCCAATGATATGACGCACTACCATCCTTGATCGTTTTCCCAACAAAACCCACAGATTTGACACTTGTTTTAACATATGTTTTAACATCCTGTCTGGATACATCGGTAAAATGAATACCGCAAGCTTTTTCATAAGTCCCCTCTCCAACATCCTCAATGATTGTATTTTCACCAACAATTTCAAATGGCGGTTCAGGAATTTGTTGTGTTTGCAAATTATTCGGCCACTCTGTTGCTGCGTACTCACCTTTTTCCTCACGTTCTCGCAAAGTACTGATTGTCGCTATCTTACCTGGGGAATCAGGTATATTTTTACCGCCACTCATCTTATATGCCGTAAAAAGTGAGGCTGCCAGTACAGGGGTTATCATCATCACAACTACTTTTTTCATCATCAATCCTCCTTAAGTTTGTGTATCACGGCGATTAAAAATTTATATCGTCTCTCTTAGTGATGTCGATTTTCAGCATCTTTAACCATATTATTCCTATTACTATTTTATCATATTTCTAATTAATTTCAAATAATACGTGAAAAAGATGATTTTTTGAAACCATACAAAAAACACCTCCAAAATCTGGAGGTGTCTATGGTAACAACTTATCTTTCAACAATGCGATAGTAAATTTTTGATGTTTTACGATAAATCAGATAATAGATTACTGAAATAACTAGAATCGTTATGCCGCTGACACTAGCAATCATGCCCATGTCAGTGATACCAAAAATGTTGATTAACTTAGAAATCATCACAAAGGCTGCTGCAAAGTGAATGATGCTGACAATGATTGGCATAAAGAAAACGATTGACACTTGTGAATCAATTGATTTTTTAACTTCTTTTTTAGTCAATCCAACTTCTTGTAGAATACGGTAGCTGCGTTTATCCTCAGCACCCTCTGAAATTTGTTTGTAGTAGATAATCAAAGCAGCACCTAAAATAAAGGTAATTCCAAGCATAAAGCCAATGAATAGGAAGCCACCTGTGAATGCCATGATGCCCTCTCTGCTTTCTTTCTCAGTTGCAACAATGACTTGATTGATTTGGTTAGTATCATTTGTTGTCTTTTTACTTAACACCTCACGTTCTTTAGCCGGTAAGTCAATAAGGATTTCTGTGCTAATAGGTGTTGTGAAAGCATCAACATTTGGATTGTCTGAATTTTTCTTAATCGTATCTTGATTATTGAGCTCGTTCAATTTTGTAAGTTCTTGTTCATCAGAGACAACGAGTACAAAGACATCAAATACTCCAGGAAATTTAGGGAGGTTTTTAAGCGACGGTACTTCTTTAACAATCTCTAAATTTTCACCAAACCAATCAACTGATTTGACATCTCTATCACCAAATGCTTTATAAAGAACAACTTGATTGGGGGCTAACTCTGGTAAATCATTACCTAATTTAACCATATCGTCACGCGTGACAAATCTTATTACTGAATAATCATTCATTTTCGCATTTTCCGCTGGTAATACTGCTTTTTTATCAGCGCCAACACTTAAATTTGTCATAACCATAAATGTCGAATATGGTGCAATTTTTGTATGATCTATGTCATTTTCTTGAATGAAGTTATCCAGGGCTGTTTTATTTTCGTCAATGCTTTTTCCTGCAAAACTAATATTTGTGTTCTTGGGATATTGGTCTGCTACGACTTTTTGAACACCGACATAGAGAGCGACAGATGTCGCAAGTGTGACAAACGTCATGGTCACGAGAATCGTGATATTGGCAAGACCAACTGCATTGGTTTTCATGCGGTAAAGCATACTACTTGTCGTGATAAAATGTTCAGGTTTGTAATAGTAGTTTTTATTGGCTTTCTGACGTTTCAAGACGAAGATGGTTACGCCGATATAGAGTAGATAAGTCCCCAAAATAACCAAGATAACTGCGATGAAAAATTTAAGTAAAGCCTCAATCGGTCCTTGAACGCTAAGCGCCAGATAATAAGCAACGGCAAGCATCAGGACACTGAGAATAGACATGATTAAACGACCACGAGGTTCACGCTCACTGCGTGTGTTATCTTTCAGTAAGCTGATAGCTGAGTTCCGTTTAATCGTCACCATGGCAAAGCACATAAGCAAGGCAAAGATAGCTGCAAAGACAAGCAATGTTAACAAAATGGCTGTGAATGACACTTTTAAGTTAAAGTAGTTGCCACCGATAAGGTGAACAAAAATCAGATAGAGAAATTCTGAAAAAATCAAGCCCAAAACAGTACCTGTGATAACTGTCGCAGCAAAGGTCATTAACAATTCCCAGAATGAAATCGTCGCGATATTTCGCTTGTTCAACCCCAAGATATTATAGAGTCCAAATTCTCTGGTTCTTTGCTTAAGTAAGAAACGGTAGCTATAACTCACGATGATAACTGAGAACAAGACAATAATGGCAAGTCCAAATTTCATCATCATCCTGACGGCATCAGCACCTTTTAACTGGTCCAAGCTCTCAGAAAAGGCAAGGTTTGACAAGATTAGCGTCATCGCAAACATAGATGTTGTTGCGAGTAAAAACGGTGAAAAATTAGATAAAGACTTTCGGATATTTTGAAAAGCTAGTTTGAGATAGAACATTATTCTCCTCCTAAAAGGCTTGTGATGGCTGTCGTAATATCCCGGTTAAACTCATTATTAGATTTACCAGCCCGATAGAGTTGGTGGAAGATTTGACCATCTTTGATAAATAGTACACGACTAGCATGACTAGCAGCCAAACTTGAATGCGTCACCATGAGAATTGTTTGACCTTCTGCGTTGATTTGCTCAAATAATTCAAGCAAGCCATCTGAATTTTTAGAGTCAAGTGCAGCTGTCGGTTCATCCGCTAAAATTAATTTTGGATTTGTAATCAGGGCACGCGCAACAGCCACACGCTGTTTTTGACCACCAGACAACTCAAAAGGTTGTTTGTCTAGTAAATCTGAAATATTGAGCTTAGGTGCTAAAACTTCCAAACGTTTAGCCATTTCATCATATTTATAACGCCCCAAAACAAGTGGTAAGAAAATATTATCCCGCACGCTCAGCGTATCAAGCAAATTGAAATCTTGGAAAACAAACCCCAAGTGGTCACGACGGAACTCTGCTAACTGTTGCTCCTTAATCGTGCTAATTTTTTTGCCCTCTAAAACGATTTCACCACTACTGGGTTTTTCTAAAGTAGCTAAAATATTCAACAGTGTTGTTTTACCACTGCCACTTTCACCCATGATAGCGATGAATTCACCTTCTTCAGCAATGAAATTCACATCTCGCAAGGCTTGTGTTTTCTCTTTTGAAAAACGTGTTTGGAATGTTTTTTCTAAATGATTGACTTCTAAGAACATTAGTTGATCTCCTTTAAGATACTCGCTTTAATTTCTGATTTTTTGACTTCTTTGTAACCGGTCACGCCTTTAGTTTTGTTAACCGTTAATGCTAAGTAAGCACCTTTTCTAAGATTGTGGTCTGCCGTAAACTTAGTTGCTTTCTTAACGTTACGTTTATTGACAGCAGGTAGCTCATAGTTATACGTTGTATAAACACGACCACTACTGTCTGAGTCTTGTGTCGTTACACCATCTTGTGTAATCTTCACATAGTAAGCATCGCCCCCATAACTCTTTTTATAAACCATGTAGAGCCCACTGCCGATAAGCGCAAGCACTGCAAAAACTGCTAATAATTTTTTCATTGTAACTCCTTTGATTTTAAGTTATTGAAACTCATTTATTTTCCTCTTAACACTCTTATTATCGCATACTACATCATCACCTACCTTACACCTCACTATTTCTTTCTTACGAAAATGTAAGTCAGAGGAATTTTAAGCATTGCTATTAAAAAAAACTAACAGATAATGAAAGCTCTGCTAGTTTATATGTTTGTTATGACATCTTATAGACTTTATATTTACCCAAACGCTTAACTGTAATGCCAAGCTTTTCGAGCGCGTGAATCAAATAAAGATAGTTCTCAGAAAACTGGGCATCGATAAGAAAGAAATACTCTCCTAGGAAAGTTTTTAGCGGTCGAGATTCAATTTTGGTTAAATTAATCCCGAAGTCTGCAAAAATTTGCAAGGCTTTATAAAGTGCACCCGGTAGATTATCCGAAAGTGTCAAGGCTAATGTCATCTTTTCTGTTTCAACTGGCAGCGGAATTTTCGGTGTCGTATGTCCCAATAACCAAAACCTTGTGAAATTTTCATCAATTTCTTGAATGTCTTGAGCTATAATCGTCAACCCATACTCCAAGCTACTGGCAGTGGGCGCAATTGCCGCATAATTTTTCTCGGGATGTTCCGAGACAAACTTTGCCGCATAAGCTGTGCTATCAGTACTTTCGATTTTTGCGTCAGGAAAATGGCACTGCAAATATTTCAGCGATTGCGCAATCGCTTGGGGATGAGAAAAGATTTTTTCAATCTTTTTATCCGCACTTGTCGCCATAAGCTGTTGCTTGATTGGTTGGACGATTTCAGCCTGAGCTCGAGTGTCATCCGATTGTAAAAAGAGATAATCAACAGTCTGGTGGACACTACCTTCAATCGAATTTTCAACAGGAACAATTGCATAGTCAACTAAGTCTTGCTCATAACTTCTAATGACCTCAGTAATCGAGTCAAAGGCAATGAGTTGGTGGCTACTATCTGGAAATGCCGCACGAGCTGCCGCGTAAGTGAAGGACGCTTTAGGACCCAAAAAACCAATTTTCATCGTCTAATTTCCTTTATAATTTCCTCAGGTGTTCTCCCTGAAATAGTAATAATTTGAGTCGCAATAGCTTCATACAAGGGGGCACGAGTTTCAAATATTTCTTGGAGTTCCTCTCGTGATTTATCGATAAATAACGGTCTAACATTCGTCGTATCCGCAGAAATTCGCTGATAAAGGGTGTCAAAATCTGATTTTAAGTAAATGATTTCTGCATCAGCATTACCTAAAATACGGCGATTATCTTCAGACATGACAATCCCCCCCCCTGTCGCAATCACACCTTCGTTTTGTGACAATTCTTCTAAGACCTGTGATTCAATTTCTCGAAAAGCATCTTCACCTACCTCAGCAAAAAAAGTCGAAATCGGCATACCGATACGCTTAACGATAACATCATCCATATCAATAAAGTCTTCTGCTAATAATTTTGCAATGGTCGTCTTGCCCGACCCCATAAAGCCTATTAAAAATGTTGTCATCTATCTCAGTTTCCATTCCTTCTTAGCTATACCTTATTTTTATCATGCTTGGCACACCACAATATTATTGAATATAGGTCTTACTTTTTCTTCTTCTTGCCCTTTTTCATTTTCTTCTGGGCACGTTTCATAGCAGCGGTCATCGCCATTTTTCCAACCTTACCTTTTAGACCACCACCAAACATGGCGCTCATATCACCAATCGTACTCATATCTGGCATACCACCTGGCATATTTGGCATTTGACCACCCATACCACTGAGCATGGCGCCCATATCACCATTCATCAAGCCACTCATCATCTTTTTAGACTCATTAAATTGCTTGATGAGTTTATTAACTTCGATAAAAGTATTACCTGAGCCTGCAGCAATTCTACGACGACGTGACGGTGATAAAATATCAGGATTGGCACGTTCTTCTGGTGTCATGGATAAGACTGCCGCACGTTTTCTGGCAATCTCTTTTTCATCTACCTTGATATTGGCAGCGCCTGGAATTTCTGACATACCTGGAATCATTTTCATGATTTCATCCAAAGGACCCATTGATTGGACTTGGTCTAATTGCTCGATAAAATCGTTAAAATCAAAGGAATTTTCACGCATTTTTTCTGCCATCTTAGCAGATTGCGCCTCATCAAATTGACTTTGTGCTTTCTCGATTAAAGTCAGCATATCACCCATGCCAAGAATGCGTGAGCTCATCCGGTCAGGATAGAAAACTTCTAAGTCAGTTAACTTCTCACCCGTCCCGACAAATTTAATCGGCTTACCTGTGATTTCTCGGATAGATAATGCAGCACCGCCACGCGTGTCACCATCCAATTTAGTAATGATAACACCAGTAATTTCCAATGTTTCGTTGAATTTCTTGGCGACATCGGCTGCGACTTGACCGGTCATAGCATCAACAACTAATAGAATTTCAGTCGGTTGTGCCAAATCTTTGATTTGTACCAACTCGTTCATCAATTTTTCATCGATTTCAAGTCGACCAGCCGTATCAATTAAAACATAGTCGTTACGCTTTTCAGCCGCCAAAGCCAAACCATGACGAACAATCTCTACTGGATTAACGTCAGTGCCTTCATCATAAACCGGTACATCGACTTGTCTCCCCACTGTTTTCAGCTGCTCTATTGCCGCAGGCCGGTAAACGTCAGCCGCAATCATTAAAGGCCGTGCATTTTCAGTTTCTTTTAAGCGTTTGGCTAATTTCCCTGCAAAGGTTGTTTTACCGGCCCCTTGGAGACCTGCCATCATGATAATCGTTGGGATTTTTGGTGACTTAGCAAGCTCTGCTTCCCCACCACCCAAGATTGCTGTCAATTCTTCATCAACGATTTTGATGACTTGTTGCGCCGGTTGCAGAGCTTCAGAAACTTCAACACCAATCGCACGTGTGCGGATATTTCTGATGAATTTTTTGACAACTGGTAGCGCGACATCGGCCTCTAGCAATGCCACACGGATTTCTTTGGTAATTTCTAAAACATCATTTTCAGTGATTTTTTTCTTTCCGCGTAAGTTTTTAAAAACGCCTTGTAATCGTTCTGTTAAATTTTCAAATGCCATAATTTTCTATTCTCGATTCTTTTTATAATTTAGGTAGGGACAGTTTAATTTTTGACTTAAATTTTTTCTCTTGTGAGTGTTCATATACTCCGGAATGTAAAGAAACCTATTATCGTTTGCTACAAAAGTTAGGTTATTCATCATGGGTTTCAAAACGATTTTTGGATAAGTTGACCAGACGAATTGAAAAAGTTTGTGAGGTCCCCCTCCCATTTCAATCTCTAATTTGTTATCCGCTGTCACATAGGCAATTTCACTCAGTGAAATCGTTCTACTTCTACCAATTTGCTCAACAATCAAAATCTCTTCATTTGTTAATAAAGTGATACGCTTAAGTTTCAAAATAGCTTTACAAATGAAAAATAAGAAGTAAACAATTATTGAAGATAGGAATATCTTTAATATGCCAGCCATATCACTGATTAAAATTACTAAAAAAACAAAAACAAGTAGCCAAGCAAAAACAATTTCTAGAATATTTAATAGACTTGAAGTCTTATAGATGATTACTTCTCTATTTTTTATTTTATAGCTATTCATTTTCTAAACTTTGTAAAATCGTGATTTTGTCAACCAGATAAGTATCATCCGCATATTTTGCTAAAATTTCGGCAAAAATTTGCTCGCGCACAATGTAGTCTGAATACATATGGAGTTTGGTCTCATATGTTTCCAAGACTTTTTCTGTCCGCTTGATATTATCATAGACGGCTTGCCGACTGATTTTGTATTCTTCTGCGATTTCCGCCAATGAATAATCATCTGCGTAATAAAGCTCGACATAATTCATCTGTTTTTCTGTTAGCAAAGTCGCATAAAATTCAAACAGCGCATTCATCCGATTGGTTTTTTCAATTTCCATTCTTCTATTATACCAAAAAAACTGAGATAAACTCAGCTTTCTTATCAATCTTATCTTAGAAATACGCCATCATGACTTTTGCTTCAAATGATTGTTTAGATAAAGTAAACTATCTTTAAAAATACCGTCACCCCAGATTTCTTTTTCTGTGAGCCTTGTCTCAATCAATTTAATGGGTTGTTGATTAACCAAAATCATGGCGCATTTATAACCTGAAAAAGGTTCGTGCCTGGCATAATGACATCTTCATCTTTCTTGGCGCTTTCGATATCTGAGCAGGTAAAGCCTACATTACCACTTAAAAACCAAGAAGAAGTATGGTAAATTTAACAATCAGAAAGACGAAGATAACCAGAATGATTAGATTGATAAAGGTACTGAAAATAAAATCGTGTCGATTGGATGTCATAGCTTCAGCTCGAGTTGCTTCATCATCATATTCTTGTTTTCGTCTATCAGAAAAGTTCTGATAATTTTGCAAAAAAACAAGGATATTCAGGACTAAACCAGTCAAACAAACTATTAGGAAAAGACCTTGTGAGACACGACTCGTAAACAAAGACGTATCTGTTTCTCTAGGCATGGCAACTAAAAAATTCATTAGCTCTCTCCTTCCTTCTTGGTCATCTTAGTCCGAGTTGGACTTACCCATGTCCCCTTACCAGCAAAGCCAAAGACTGTCTTAATTGCAGGGATAAAGGTTGTGGCAATGGTAATGGCATTCATCTGACAGTACCACACCATATAGCCTGGTGCAAACAGTAAATATTTCATTTTGGCACCATGATTATCTAGTGCAAGTGAGGCGACTAATTGCGGCTCTATAATTTCTGTAGTGGGTAAATCCA
>NZ_JXJT01000040.1 GCF_002441885.1 Pseudolactococcus chungangensis CAU 28 = DSM 22330
CTTTTCATACGTTTTTAGAGGTGCCCTATATACTTGTAGTCAAGATATAGCAAGTTGATATAGAAAATAAGGAATAAATAGGATGAGCAAATTTTTAGTTGTCGCGGCAAATGGTAAAGCGGGTCAAAAGACCGTGAATGAACTGATAGCGCGTGATTTGGATGTGACAGTGGCTGTCCGTCAAGCAAACAAAACGCAAGCCAGTCAAGTTATTATTAAAGATTTATTTGATTTAACCGTTTCTGATGTGAAAAACTTTGATATTGTGATTGACGCATTTGGCGCCTGGGCGCCGGAGGCACTTCAACAACACACCACATCTTTGGCACATTTGGCAGCTATTTTGGCACCGAATGCACGTTTGGTTGTTGTTGGGGGTGCGGGGTCTCTCTACTTGGATGCGAGTCACACGGTGGCTTTAAAAGATAGTGCAGGTTTTCCGGATGCTTTTAAACCACTTGCGAGTGCAATGGGTGAGGGATTGGCGCGTTTGCGGACACTTGATGTTGATTGGAATTATATTTCGCCAGCGGCTGATTTTGTCGCGGATGGGGAAAGAAAGGGTCATTATGTGATTGAGGGGGAAGTTTTTACGACGGACGATAAGGGTGTGAGTCAAATATCGTATGCTGATTATGCGATGGCCTTGGTTGATATTGCGACAAGTGATAATCACCATAAAGCGCGTGTATCAGTTAGATGGTAAGAAGTTTGCATTGAATTTCGTGATTTTTTACTTACGAAGAAAAAGTATTTGTGTTATACTAAAGATAATTTACTGCGTATAATGGTTCAGCGTAAAGGTTGTTACCCGATTCTAGTCGGATACCCTTTGCGCTTTTTTTGCAGTAAATAGATAGAAAAGAAGAGGTGAATACCCAATGGATTTTTATATGAAGTTACCCCTAAACGGTAAAGAATTTTTTTATTTCTTGCGATAGTCGCCGTTATTTCGGTTAATATCATTGCACCAGTTATTTCAGGATTCGAGGCCGGATTTAGTTTAGAGACATGGGGGCATACCCTTGCGTCAATGCCATTTTTGTTAGTGGCAATCGTAGCTTTTGTTTTGCTGACGCACATGCCTGCAGAAAAGGTAGCAGCTAAAATAACAGAAGAGACGGATAGCTTTAATGCCAAAATAACGATAACGATTTTGATTAATGTCGCGATGATGTCAGTGTTAATGACTATCGTAGGTGCGATGATTGCAACGAAAACAATTAGTTTAGCACCATTCCAACAGTTCTTTTATAAATGGCCAAGAAACTTCACAATTGCGTTGCTTACAGAAATGTTGATTGCTCAACCAATTGCACGTTATGTCATCTATCGACGCCATTTGAAAAAGTAATAAACACTTGAGAAATGCCATTTATTAGAAATGGATGTATAATAAAAGAGGAGGAAAAGCAAATGAAAATTACTTATCACAATGCAGGCAATGCGCCAGAAACGAAAACGTTTAAAGATATTGCTGAGTTTCTAATGTTGCAAAATCGTGAAATTCCAGCGATTTAAGATCACTATGAAGTAGATGCGCTCTATGTTGGTGATGAGCAAGTTGATTTTAAAGGGACAATTGGCGATTTGTTTGATAAATACAAAAATTAAGTCTTGTCAAATCAGGAAAAACCGTGTATAATTAAGTGGTTGCCGTAAAAATATGCGGGAACTTAAACCACATTTTGATATGATCGTCCCGTAGTGCTAGCTGTAAAAGCCAGTAGCGGGGCGAGTTGACGGTCGAAAGAGGAAAAAACTATTTTAAAAGGAGACTAGCTCATGGCAGTCATTTCAATGAAACAACTACTCGAAGCGGGTGTTCACTTCGGTCACCAAACACGCCGTTGGAACCCAAAAATGAAACCGTACATTTTTACAGAACGTAACGGGATTCACGTTATCGACTTACAAAAAACAGTTAAACTTGCTGACGACGCTTACAACTATGTACGCGAAGCTGCAACAAACGGTGCTGTTGTTCTCTTCGTAGGTACTAAAAAACAAGCTGCTGAAGCTGTTAAAGAAGAAGCAACTCGTGCTGGTCAATACTACATCAACCACCGTTGGTTGGGTGGTACGTTGACTAACTGGGGTACAATCCAAAAACGTATCGCACGTTTGAAAGAAATCAACAAAATGGAAGAAGACGGTACTTTTGAAGTCCTTCCTAAAAAAGAAGTTGTTTTGCTTAACAAACAACGTGATCGCTTAGAAAAATTCTTGGGCGGTATCGCTGATATGCCACGTATCCCTGATCTTATCTACATCGTGGATCCACATAAAGAGCAAATCGCTGTTCAAGAAGCAACTAAATTGAATATTCCAATCGTAGCTATGGTTGACACAAACGCAGATCCTGATCCAATTGACGTGATCATCCCTGCCAATGACGATGCGATTCGTGCGGTTAAATTGATTACAGGTAAAATGGCTGATGCAATCATCGAAGGTCGTCAAGGCGAAGATGCTGTTGAAGCTGAAGATGCAAACGTATCAGAACCAGCATCATCTGAATCAATCGAAGAATTGGTAGAAGTTGTGGAAGGTTCAAACTAAGCATACGCCTAGTTTGAATTGATCAATGAGGAAACATAAAGTGTTTCTACAACAAAGAAGGTTCATCTTGGTTTGATTGACCTTGACGTTTTACCAAATATCTAACATAAAAATCGAAAGAGGGCGGGGCCTACGCCTCAGCCCTCTTTATTTATCTAAACTAGCTGAGTTTCGGCTCCTAGCTCCTAGGAAAATAGNCCGTTCGCTTACGGCAAATCCCTAATTTTCTACGGAGCTAAGCAGTCGCCTCAACATCTTAAAGGAGAAATCAAAAATGGCAATTACTGCAGCTCAAGTAAAAGAATTGCGCGAAAAAACTGGTGCCGGCATCATGGATGCTAAAAAAGCACTTGTTGAAGTTGATGGAGATATGGACAAAGCAATTGACTTGCTCCGTGAAAAAGGGATTGCAAAAGCAGCTAAAAAAGCTGACCGCGTCGCTGCTGAAGGTTTGACTGGTGTTTATGTTGACGGTAACGTTGCAGCACTTGTTGAAGTTAACTCAGAAACTGACTTTGTTGCCAAAAATGATCAATTCGTTGCCTTGGTTAACGAAACAGCAGAATTGATTGCTAAAAACAAGCCAGCTGACAACGATGCAGCACTTGCCATTGTAACTGCTACTGGCAAAACTTTGGGAGAAGCTTATGTTGAAGCAACTTCAACAATCGGCGAAAAAATTGCTTTCCGTCGTTTCCAATTAGTTGAAAAAACTGACGACCAAAACTTCGGTGCTTACCAACATAATGGTGGTCGTATCGGTGTTATCACAGTTATTGAAGGTGGCGATGAGTCTCTTCCAAAAGCAGTTGCCATGCACGTTGCTGCCATGAGCCCAAGCGTTTTGTCTGCTGAAGAACTTGACCATGACTTCATCGTTAGCGAAACAACTGCTTTGATTTCACGTATTGAAATTGAAAACGAAGACCGCAAACGTACAGGTAAAGCATTCTTGCACGTCCCACAATATGGTTCAGCTGCGCAATTGACTGATGATGTTTTAGCAAAAGTTGAAGCAGAATTCAAAGAAGAACTTAAAGCCGAAGGCAAACCAGAAAAAATCTGGGACAAAATCTTGCCAGGTAAAATGGCTAAATTCTTCGTTGATAATACACAAATTGACCAAGAAAATGCGCTTTTGTCACAACTTTACGTCATGGACGACAGCAAAACTGTTGCTAAATTCCTTGAATCTAAAGATGCTAAAGCAATTACATTTGCACGTTTTGAAGTTGGCGAAGGTATCGAAAAAGCTGCTAACAACTTTGAAGCTGAAGTACAAGCAACAATGGCCGCTGCACTTGAAAATTAATCATCACGAATTAATTGTAAGAAGATAAAATAGTTGTTTGATAGTGAGCGTGATTAAAGGTATCAAAAGATTTCTTTTAATCTTGGTATATGACACTGCTACTTTTTAAAGCATCGATTAATCAAATGACTAAAAAATACACCGAAATTGAACTTCCGGTGTATTTTTTGCTTTAAATGTGGTATAATGAAACACGGAATTTGTAAATTCGAAAACAAGATATAACTGTATTAATAGACCCGTGATGGAGAGTAAATAGAATGCCAAACAGTATCATAATCGCAATCGTCGTCTTACTTGCAATCGTCGTTATTTTTTATGTGGCGTCGATGGTGCTACGCAAAAAAATAGAAGATCGAATTATTGCGCTTGAAGAGCGTAAAGAAGATTTATTTGATTTGCCAGTACAAGAAGAAATTGATGCCGTCAAAAAATTGCATCTGGTTGGACAAAGTCAGACGATTTTTCGTGAATGGAATCAGAAATGGATTGATTTGTCGTCAAACTCTTTTGCGGATTTAGAAAATCACATTTTTGAAGCAGAGCAATTGAATGATTCATTTAGATTTGTTCGCGCACGTGCGTCTGTTGATGCGTCCGAAAGTCAGATTGAACTTATGGAAGAAGATGTGCAGTCAATTCGTGAGGGTATTTCAGAGTTAACGAAACAAGAAACGATTAATTCGTCTAAGATTCAAGATTCTTTGGATTTATACCAGGCTTTACGTGCTGAAATTACAGATAATGCAGACAGATATGGTGTTGCCCTAGGTGAACTTGAGGCTCAGTTAGATAATATCGAAACTGAATTTAGCCAATTTGTAGATTTGAATTCAACAGGTGACCCGATCGAGGCATCTGAAGTTTTAGAGACCGCTGAGGAGCATACGATTGCCCTAGGTGCAATTGCAGAACGTATTCCAGCTATCGTTGAAGATATGACTGTCAAATATCCAAAACAATTGGAAGAATTGGCACAAGGCTATCAAGAATTTTTAGCACAAGATTTCAAATTGCCAGGATCTGTAAGAGTAGAAGAACGTTTGCAAGAAGTTCGAGATGATTTGAAACAAACGTCTATATTTGTTGAAAACTTTGAATTAGATCGTGCTGATGCACAATTGGAACAGATTCAGTTGAATTTAGATGGTCTCTACGAAATTTTTGAGGCTGAGTATAAGGCACGTCGTGATGTCGCTAAAAATGCTAGTATTATCAAAGATTATATTGCACACACACGAGCAAACAATAAAAATCTTCTTTTGGAGATTGATCATGTTTCTCAAGCCTATGTTTTAACAGGTAATGAGATGGGAATGATTCGTGGCTACCAAGAGCAATTGGAGCAATTAGAGGCAGGTGCCTATGAGTTGTTAGATGTGATTCAAGAAAATGCACAACCTTACAGTTTACTTGGCAAGGAAGTTGATACAATCATTTCTACACTCGATGATATTGAGAAAAATCAACTTAAAATCAGTAACGATTTGCAAGATTTACGTAAGCAAGAAAAAGCAGCTCAAGATGCAGCTGATACTTTTGACCGTGAAATCAGAATTTTGAAACGTTATGTTGAAAAACGTAATTTACCGGGTTTGCCACAAGTTTACTTGGATAAATTCTTTGCGACATCAGAGCGCGTACAGACTTTGTTTAAAGAATTGAATAAAGTGAAGGTGAATATTGATGGCGTTAATCATTTGGTTGATGTGACAACGGAAGATTTATCTAATCTTAAAGATGCAACCGATGAATTGGTAGACAAAGCACGTTTGGCAGAAGATTTAATGCAATATGCCAATCGTTACAAAACAACGAATGAAGCGATTGCCAAGAGCATTGCGCGGGCGTATCAATTATTTGAGCGCGATCGCAATTATGCTGCATCCTACGAAGAAATTTCAGTTGCATTGGACGCGGTGGAACCGGGTGCAAGTGAACGTATTTCAAATGTCTATCACAACACCAAAATGACACCAGATTATCGATAAGACGAAACTCGCTAATGGCGAGTTTTTGCTTGTTCTATCAGGAATTAAATGAGGAATTAGCACATCTAATATTAATTATGATATAATTATAGGGTATGCAATTCGAGCACAAATATAACATGGCGTGAGATGCGGCAATATTCCCTCTCAACGGCTGAGCTATTATGAACAGCTATGTTTGAGCTTAAAAAGATAAAGATAAAAAGAAAAGAGGCTTTTCATGACAAAAGGTATTATTTTAGCAGGTGGTTCAGGAACGCGGTTGTATCCATTGACACGTGCGGCGAGTAAGCAATTGATGCCAATCTATGACAAACCGATGATTTATTACCCACTTTCAACTTTGATGCTTGCGGGTATCAAAGAAATCTTGATTATCTCAACACCGCAAGATTTGCCACGTTTTGAAGAACTCTTGGGAGAAGGTAGCGAGTTTGGCATTGCTTTGAGTTATGCGGTACAACCTAGTCCTGATGGCTTGGCACAGGCTTTCATCATCGGTGCTGATTTCATTGGCGATGATAATGTTGCCTTGATTCTCGGCGATAATATTTACTACGGTCCTGGCATGTCAAAAATGTTAGGTCGTGCGGCGTCTAAAGCAAAAGGTGCAACGGTCTTTGGTTATCAAGTGAAGGATCCAGAGCGTTTTGGTGTTGTTGAATTTGACGAAAACATGCGTGCTGTCTCAGTGGAAGAAAAACCTGAGCACCCAAAATCAAACTATGCCATTACAGGTCTTTATTTCTATGACAATGATGTGGTGGAGATTGCTAAAAATATTCAACCGTCACCGCGTGGTGAGCTTGAAATCACTGATGTCAATGATGCTTACCTCAAACGTGGCGATTTGGATGTTGAAGTGATGGGGCGTGGTTTTGCTTGGTTGGATACAGGCACGCATGAGTCGCTTCTTGAAGCAGCGCAATATATCGAAACGGTCCAACGGATGCAAAACTTGCAGGTAGCCAATTTGGAAGAGATTGCTTACCGCATGGGCTACATCACACGTGACCAAGTGATTGAACTGGCACAATCTTTGAAGAAAAACGAATATGGTCAATATTTATTACGACTTGTGGAGGCCGATTAAGCCATGACTGACAACTTTTTTGAAAAGCAATTAGCAGCGCGTGAAATTGCTGCCATTCCTGGTATGTTAGAATTCGATATTCCGGTTCATGGGGATAACCGTGGGTGGTTTAAAGAAAACTTCCAAAAAGAAAAAATGCTACCCTTAGGTTTCCCAGAAAGCTTTTTCGCTGAAGGCAAGCTACAAAACAACGTTTCGTTTTCTCGCAAAAATGTCTTACGCGGTTTACACGCAGAGCCTTGGGATAAGTACATTTCGGTTGCGGACAATGGTCGTGTACTTGGCGCATGGGTTGATTTACGTGAAGGCGAAAGCTTTGGGAACGTTTATCAAACAGAAATTGATGCCAGCAAAGGGATTTTCGTTCCGCGTGGTGTTGCCAATGGTTTCCAAGTTTTGAGCGACGTTGTGTCTTATAGCTATCTCGTGAACGATTACTGGGCACTTGAACTTAAACCTAAGTACGCTTTCGTCAATTATGCTGACCCAACCCTCGGCATCAAATGGGAAGACGTTGCTAACGCTGAAGTGAGCGATGCAGATAAAAATCATCCTTTGTTGAAAGATGTGACAGCTTTGACGGCTGATTTGCTATAAGCATTTCTCGAAAAGACAAAGTGATAAAGAAAAATAAGTTACTATGAGCGTGTTGGCCGCAGTTGTCAACTTTTGTAGAGAAAGTTAGCTCCAAGTTCAAATAAGGAAGTAAAAAAATGACTGAATTAAAAAAAATAATCGTAACAGGTGGCGCGGGTTTTATCGGCTCGAACTTTGTACACTATGTGTATAATAACCACCCTGAAATTGAAAAAATTATCGTTTTAGACAAATTGACTTATGCTGGCAACAAAGCCAACATTGCTGAGATTCTTGGTGATCGTGTTGAGCTTGTCGTTGGGGACATTGCTGATGCTGATTTGGTTGATAAATTGGCAGGTCAAGTCGATGCTATCGTCCACTATGCAGCTGAGTCACATAATGACAACTCACTCAAATCTCAAGACGAGTTCATCCACACCAACTTTATCGGGACTTATACGTTAATTCAAGCGGCACGTAAATATGATTTGCGTTTCCACCATGTCTCAACGGATGAAGTCTATGGCGATTTGCCTTACCGTGAAGATTTACCAGGTCATGGCGAAGGTGAAGGTGAGAAATTTACGGACCACACACCTTACAACCCAAGCTCACCTTACTCTTCGACAAAAGCAGCGAGTGACTTAATCGTTCGCGCCTGGGTCCGCTCATTTGGTCTTAAAGCAACGATCTCTAACTGTTCAAACAACTATGGTCCATACCAACATATCGAGAAATTTATCCCGCGTCAAATTACCAATATTTTAGCGGGTATCCGTCCAAAACTTTATGGAGATGGTAAAAATGTCCGTGACTGGATCCACACAGAAGATCATTCTTCAGGTGTTTGGACAATTCTTACTAAAGGTGTGATCGGTGAAACTTACCTAATCGGTGCTGATGGCGAGAAAAACAACAAAGAAGTCTTGGAAGAAATCTTGACTGAAATGGGTCAAGAAGCGACAGCTTATGACCGCGTGACAGACCGTGCAGGACATGACTTGCGCTATGCGATCGACAATACGAAACTTCGCACAGAGCTTGGTTGGACGCCTAAGCATACTGACTTTGAATCTGGTTTAAAAGATACGATTAAATGGTACACAGATAATAAAGACTGGTGGGAAGCTGAAAAAGCAGCGGTCGAAGCCAACTATGCTAAATCACAAGAGGTATTAAAATGATTTTAATTACTGGGGCAAATGGTCAACTGGGTACTGAGTTACGTTATCTATTAGATGAACGTGATGTGGACTATGTCGCAACGGATGTGGCACAGCTTGATATTACAAATACTGAGCAGGTAAACAAAGTTTTCGCAGAAGTAAAACCTACATTGGTCTATCATTGTGCCGCGTATACAGCTGTTGACAAGGCAGAAGACGAAGGCAAAGAGCTTGACTATGCGATTAATGTCACAGGGACAGAAAATATCGCTAAGGCAGCAGCAGCGCATGATGCAACGCTTGTTTATATCTCAACTGACTATGTTTTTGACGGTCAAAAACCAGTTGGTGAAGAGTGGGAAGTGGACGATGTGCCAGACCCGCAAACAGAGTATGGTCGCACAAAACGTCTTGGTGAAGAGCTTGTTGAAAAATATGCTAAAAAATTCTATATCATTCGGACAGCTTGGGTATTTGGTAATTATGGCGCGAATTTCGTCTTTACCATGCAAAAATTAGCTGAATCACATGACAGCTTGACTGTTGTCAATGACCAACACGGACGTCCAACATGGACACGGACTTTGGCTGAGTTCATGGCGCATTTAACGGATAACCGTAAGGATTTTGGTTACTATCATTTGTCAAATGACGCAACAGAAGATGTGACTTGGTATGATTTTGCAGTTGAAATCTTGAAAGAGACAACTGTGACTGTTAAACCAGTGGATTCAAGTCAATTTCCGGCTAAAGCCAAACGGCCTTTGAACTCAACGATGAGTTTGACCAAAGCGAAAGCAACAGGTTTTGTCATTCCAACTTGGCAAGATGCCTTGAAAGAATTCTACCGTCAGGAAAAACCAGAATAAGCTTTAAAAAAGTATGGCTCTATAATAAATCGTGTGGGAAAATTTC
>NZ_JXJT01000041.1 GCF_002441885.1 Pseudolactococcus chungangensis CAU 28 = DSM 22330
GAATTAATTGGTAGTTATTAGAGGTGCCCTATAATAACTTATAAGCAGAAAAAATGTAAGTAGGCACTATTATATTACCTAGGTATCTTTTTGTAACTATTGGAGGTTTGCATCATCGAAAACGAAAAATCACTCCCCGCATGCCCTGTAGAATTAACCCTTTCTCTTATCGGCAATAAATGGAAATTCTTAATCATCCGTGACCTATTAATTGAAACAAAGCGTTTTAGTGTCTTGAAACGCTCCATTGGTCGTATTTCCCAAAAAGTATTGACTGATAATCTGAGACAACCCGAAACATCTGGTATTGTCACGCGCAAAGTTTATGCAGAGGTTCCCCCACGCGTGGAATATTCCTTAACACCGCTTGGGCAATCTTTAGATACTGTTCTCAATTCTATGATGACCTGGGGAGAGCACTACAAAAACAAATATGAGCCATAAAATTTATCAAAAAACCTCTTGATCTTAAATCAAGAGGTTTTTTTGACTGTCTTTCTCTAAAGTTACATCGTACCACTATGACACCGTTGTTTATGACACGAGATTAGCTTCTTGATTTACAAGGTGTAATATTTGATCACGCTTATCTCTGACAACATCAGATAAAATCTCTGGCTGCACGCTAGCACTTTCACTAATTGGCAACCACAAAATATCTTGACTTTCAAAATCGGGTGCTGATTGGTCAAACTCTAAAACATTAGTCGTTACGTCATAGACATACAAAAACTCATGATAAAATGTATCATCATATTTGAAAAAATTCTCAATCATCGCACATAAGCTAGCCGTTTCTACAATTAAACCTGTTTCTTCAGCTACTTCACGGCTAATCGCGGCTTGCGTTGTTTCTCCGAGGGCAACGCGTCCGCCTACTAAAGAGATTGTCCCGTTAAGCCATTGTGATACCAAAATCTTATCATCTTGTTGAATGATTGCGGCGACTCGAATATTTAAGCGACCTTCCGCAATATCTACTGTCAAATCTTGTGTCATTTAATCCTCCACCATTTCAATTGTTGACTCAAAATATTGTTCCATAAAAGCGATTCTTGTCATGATGTCATCGGCTATATAACTTTTTCCAAAGTCTGTCACCACCCACTTGGTCTCAACATCATCTGCACGATGGACAACTGCGATTAGCTGTCCTATAAAACTCTCCAGAGGCTTGTCATCTTCCGTTAAAATGTAGACATCCTGCGCCTCCCCATCACCACCTATTACCTCCGCGACGTAGCCGTAGTTTACGGGATAAATCGTGCCATGGTGATTAAAACCTACGGGTCGGTCAATGGTCACGGCTAGTGTCAGTTTTTCCATCAAAACACTTTTCTAAAGTTTGCTTGTGATTTAACCCGTTCGTAGCCTACTCGCTCGTAAAATAAGTGAGCATCGTGTCGATCTTCGCCTGAATTCAAGCGAATACCTGATGCGCCGTCAGTTTGTGCAATGGCTTCTGCTGCTTGCATCAAACTTCTGCCGACACCTTGTCCTTGAAATTGCTCAAAAACGGCTAGACCTAGTATATTTTTATAGGGAATGGCATATGTCACGTTGTAGTCCTGAACGTGAACATAACCAGCGGGTTCCCCATCAACAAAAGCCACAAAAATTTGATTGGCAGGTTTTGATAAGACATCTAGTAGCCGTGTTTGGCTAAACGCTTCATCTAAATCATAACCTAGCGTCTCTTGACCAAGGCGATAAATCATCGCATGGTCATCAATTCTTGCTTTTCTCACTTCAATCATGTTTTTTCTCCTATTTCAGAAAAACTAAAAATTAATTCAAGCATTGACTGATGATAAGGAAAGAAAGTGCCCTCTGTCAACATGCTCATCACTTCATCATAACTCGCCCACTTAACATTCTGAACTTCTGTCTGCTGTAAGTTTAGCATGTCTAACTCCAGATCCTGATGGACGATATATTCATCAGCAAAACCATTGGGAAAATGTATCCAAAAATAAGGAACGGTTTCCGCTAAATCAATTGCCAACCCCAATTCTTCAAAAACTTCACGTTCAGCTGCATCTCTGCTCGTCTCACCAGCTCGGACACCACCGCCTACGCTAATATCCCAATAACCAGGGAAGTCTTGCTTATGTGGCTGACGTTGCTGTATCAAGAGTTGATTTTGTGTATTCATAATATTCACATGGACAATCAACTGATACTCACCATCTTTAAGTTTCTGGTTACGTTCAGCTGTTCTCCCAGTTCGGTTGCGGTCATCATCATAAATATCAAACAGTTCCATAGCACCCCTCCATTTTGCCATAGTATAACATATTTATTAACACCAAGCACAAAAAAACTTACAAGCAGTTGTTTGTAAGTTTTTTAGCCATCATTTTCACTTAACCTTTATAGTCATAAGCGATTTCAATGATACTTTTCAATTCAGAGATCAAAGGCTCTTTTGGATTAGCAGTTGTACATTGGTCTTCATAAGCTTTTTCAGACAAGTGGTCAATTTCTGCATCCATTTGTTTCTTAGTCAAGCCTTGTGCTTGCCAGTTCATGTCAATACCAGTTGCGATACCAAGATTGTAAACAGCAGTTGCCAATGCTTCAACTAATTCAGCAGTAGTGTTACCTTTAAGCCCTAAGAAACGCGCAATGTCTGCATAATCTTCATCCGCACGGAAGAAGTCATATTTAGGGAACATCGCATGTTTTTGAGGGTCTTTCGCATTATAACGGATAACGTGTGGGAGCAAGATCGCATTCGTCCGTCCGTGAGGAATGTTCCAAGCACCACCAACTTTGTGGGCGATTGAGTGACAAATACCAAGGAAGGCATTAGCAAAGGCCATACCAGCCATTGTAGAGGCATTATGCATTTTCTCACGAGATTCAGCATCACCAGTCTTAACTGATTTTTCAAGATATTCAAAGACAATCTTGATAGCTTGCAATGACAGACCACGTGTATAGTCAGATGCCATAACTGAAACATATGATTCAATTGCGTGTGTCAAGACGTCCATACCTGTATCGGCAGTTACGCTAGCTGGTACTGACATCACGAGTTGTGGGTCGATGATTGCTACATCTGGCGTCAAAGCGTAGTCAGCTAATGGGTATTTAGTATGGTCTTCTGAGTCAGTAATAACCGCAAATGGTGTGACTTCTGAACCTGTACCAGATGTTGTTGGGATACAGATGAAAGTTGCTTTTTCAGCATATTCAATCTTATAAGCACGCTTACGGATATCAAGGAATTTTTGTTTAGCGCCAAAGAATGATGTATCTGGGTGTTCGAAGAACATCCACATCCCTTTCGCCGCATCCATTGCTGAACCACCACCGAGTGCAATCACCACATCCGGTTGGAAGCTATTGAACATTTCAAGACCTTTATAGACTGTGTTAGTAGACGGGTTAGGTTCTACGTCTGAGAAAATTTCAACTTTTGGATCATTAGGATTCTTTTCAAGTTGTTTACGAACAAGGTCAGCATAGCCAAATTGCACCATACCTGGGTCACAAACCAACATCACACGTTCAGCCTTGATTTGTTGCAAGTAAGTGATTGAATTTTTTTCAAAGTAAACTTTTGGTGGCAATTTGAACCATTGCATATTATTTCTCCGTTTAGCAAGCGTTTTAACATTAATCAAATCTACTGCTGATACGTTATGTGAAACTGAGTTATGTCCATATGAACCACAACCAAGTGTCAATGATGGCAACATTTCGTTGTAAATGTTACCAATACCGCCTTCAGATGCTGGCGTGTTCACAAGGATACGACAAGCTTTCATGCGAATACCAAACTGGATTTGTAAGTCTTCATTTTCTGTGTGAATAACAGCCGTATGACCAAGACCGCCAAGGTCAAGCATGGCTTCACAAAGGTCAAGCCCTTCTTCAGTAGAGTTAGCTTTAACCATTGCCAAGACTGGTGATAATTTTTCACGTGATAACGGGAAGTCAGCACCAACACCAGCAATTTCAGCGATGAGTAATTTTGTTTCTTCTGGTACTTTAATCCCTGCTAATTCAGCGATATATTTAGCTGAAAAACCAACGATTTTAGGGTTAACTGCATGACCATCAGGTAACATAACTGCTGCTTGAAGTTTCGCTAATTCAGCTTTTGATGATACGATATAAGCATTGTGTGCCAAGAATTCTTCTTTAACGTCATTGTAAACTTCGTTATCAACGATGATCGCTTGCTCAGACGCACAAATCATACCATTGTCAAATGTTTTTGAAAGGAACAAATCGTTAACAGCACGTTTAATTTTCGCATCTTTCGTAATGTAAGCTGGTGTATTACCAGGACCTACACCAAGTGCTGGTTTACCTGTTGAGTAGGCTGATTTAACCATGCCTGCACCACCAGTTGCCAAAACAGTCGCAATCGTTGGGTGATTCATCAAAAGACCAGTAGCCTCAATTGAAGGTGTCGTCACCCATTGGATACAGTTTTCAGGTGCACCTGCTGCGACTGCGGCATCTAAGACGACTTGTGCTGCGGCTGCGGAAGATTTTTGTGCAGACGGATGGAAAGCAAAGATGATTGGATTACGTGTTTTGATCGCAATCATAGATTTGAAAATTGTTGTTGACGTTGGGTTAGTTGTTGGTGTTACACCGCAGATAACGCCGACTGGTTCAGCAATTTCAACGATACCAGCTTCTTTATCTTCATTAATAACGCCAACTGTTTTGTTATCTTTAATAGCATTCCAAATATACTCAGACGCATACATATTTTTAATAGCTTTATCTTCATAGATACCGCGACCAGTCTCTTCCACGGCCAATTTGGCAAGTGGCATGTGTTTGTCAAGCGCAGCCATACTCATTTCATGCACGATATGATCGATTTGCTCTTGGTTTAATTTTTCAAGACCTTTGAGCGCTTCTGCCCCTTTAACAGCAAGCTCATCAATCATGCCAGCAACGTCAAATATTTCCGTTTTCTCTACAGTTTTTGTAGCCATCTTTTTTCTCCTTAAATTTGAACTTCAAGTTTACCCTCTAGTCAAAAGATTTTTGTCTTCACGAGCTATGCTTGTTTGTGACAACCCCTTATTTTCTATCAAAGTGGTAATACCTTCAGAATCATGCCTAAAAATGGTAGTGACGATTAGGTTTAGATAAGTTAGTGAAACAATTAACTTATCTTTATGACCTTATTATATCACACTGAAAGCGTTTGTAAAGTGATATTTAAAAAATTATCATTTGTGAAATTGGCAACTTTGTGATTTTTTTAGTTAATTCGTATTCAATACAGTAAAATCAAGCTATCTTTTTCACAAAGTCATAAAAAAAAAGTTGCTCAGAAAGTCATTTCACAATCTTCTGAGCAACTTTTTTCCAGATCTGATGAACTACAAGGATTTTTAAGACTTCTCCAAATAATCAATCGCATCCTGCACTGTTTTTACAGGTACAATCTTCATCTTCGTGTTCATTTTTTTAGCAGCAGCTAGTGCCTCTTGATAATTTGATTTAACATCAGGCTCAGCTTTTTTCATTTCTTTCGTAATTTCATCATCAGGAGCCAGGAAAATTTTAGCACCATTTCGACTTGCGGTAGCTATTTTTTTATCAATTCCACCAATACGCCCAATCTTACCATCCTTTTCAATTGTCCCAGTACCGGCAATTTCTCGACCTCGCGTTAAATCCTGACCTGTTAATTGAGCGTAAATTTCAAGCGTGAACATCATCCCTGCTGACGGACCTCCAATTGATCCTGCATCAATCGTTACCTCAGGCGTACTCTTAATCGCTGTATGGTCGACCAGTGTAATCCCAATGCCAGCCTTACCATCTGAAATCTTAATCGTTTTACCATCTGCTGATTTGGACATCCCCGATTCATCTAAGTACTGAACTGAAATCTTAGCACCAATCTTTTGAGATTTGATATATGCCATCAATGCCTCAGACGATTTGAAACTTTGCTCATTGACACCAGTCACCGTATCTGCGATATGCAAGACATTCTTAAACGTTGACTCCTTCATCACATCTAAGACGTATACGCCTTTATATTCTAAATCAAAGGGCTTACCAGCCAGCTTAAATGCCTCATATATAGCAGCATTCTGCGCACTCGCCATGTAAAAAGCATTCATCCGCGTATAGTCAGCATCCGACTGGGTGCCCATCATGTCCTCTTTGCTATAAACATCCGTAAAATCCGTTAACGCCGCATAAATCAAACTCGCACCCGTTGCCCGCATCATTGAAACAGTCGTTAAATTTAAAGACCCCTTTTCTGATTTTTTGGACAATGGCGCTTGATTAACCTTAACCATCGTGCCGACATTTTCAGTCGTGCCAGGCATCTCAACATAATACGGTAGGGGGAGCAGAACACCAAGTAGGACTAGGATACCAACAATGCTAATAATCCCCCAGCGTTTTGTTATCAATGACTTTTTATTTTTGCTCAAATTTTTTCTCCAATTCAAGTGCGACAAGTTCCGGCACCCATTTTGACACATCAACACCAAAGTGTGCTAATTCTTTCATTCTCGAGCTACTCACATACTGAAGCTCTGGACTAGCCGCGAGCAACACAGTCTCTACCCCGGTCATCTCATGGTTAAAATAAATCATGGCTGACTCATAGTCTAGGTCTTGCGCATTTCTAACGCTTCGAACCAACGCCGTCACGCCCAATTTATGAGCAACATTGACCGTCAAATCCGATTCATGAACGATGATTTCAATATGCTCAGAATCCGACAATAGCTGGCACATTATCTCTGCCCGCTCAGTCGATGTAAAGAGCGGATTTTTTTTGTCGTTGTTGAAAATACCAACATAAAGCTTGTCGAAAAGTTTCGCAGCGCGGTGGATGATATCGAGATGCCCATTGGTAATGGGATCAAATGTCCCTGTATATAAACCGATTTTCATTTGTAAACTACCTCAAATTCTTCATAAAGCAGAGACGTCATAGGGTAACTTTGCTTTGGCAAATGTTGTCTGGAAAAAATGACGGCAGAGGTTATACCTGTTTTTTTTCATCTAGGACGAGTTGCCCTAATCCATCTACCATCTCAACCGTTGCGCCAAAAGACCAGCTTGCCCCAAAAAGGCACTTTAATCTCCGCAATTGCTTTAAAATTTCCCCAAAATGATTGCTCAACTGCGTTCATAAAGACTCACTTTCGAAATACCATATGTTTTTTGCTTGATAAGACTGAAATTCACTATGCTAGCAGGTAGATCAACAGATTTATCCGTTTCACAAACAATCGTTACACATGGTGATAAAAGGCCATTACCTTCTAGTTTTTCAATATCCTTAACAATTTGTTCTTTGGCATAGGGTGGATCTAAAAATACTAAATCGAAAGGCTCATTTAATAATGAGATAGCTTTATCTGATGTCATTTTCATCATGGTAAAGCGATCATTATCTTTTGTCATGTCAATATTGGCTTGAATCACTTGCTGGGCCTGCCGATCCTTTTCCACCATAATCGCCCTATCATATCCACGAGAAATTGCTTCAATTGCAAGTCCACCCGAACCTGAATATAAATCTAAAACAAGTCCACCATCAAAGTATTGTCCAAGCATAGAAAAAATAGCTGCTCTTACTTTATCTCCAGTAGGACGTGTATTTTTACCTTCTAATGTTTTGAGGGTTCTTCCCCCGTATTGTCCTGAAACAACTCTCATTTCATCACCTCAGTTATCTCTTTTTATTATAACAAATTTAAGTTGATAATCGTATGTACAAAAAAACGACTGAAATCAGTCGTCAATTATCGGGAAGACAGGATTCGAACCTGCGACAC
>NZ_JXJT01000042.1 GCF_002441885.1 Pseudolactococcus chungangensis CAU 28 = DSM 22330
ATTCTTTATTTAAAACTTTGCAACAGAACCAGAAGTCGGATACATTCATAAAAAAAATGAGGTCGAGACAAAAATCGTTTATGAGAAATTAGAGAAAAAACGAACAATACATTTTTTGTATTGCTCGTTTTTTTAAATTTCCGAAAAACCTGCCTTTCGGACGTCGTTTATTTGAGAGAGGTTAGGACAGAAGTGTTTAACTCCGAGAAATAAGAAGAAATGAACGAAAATTGCTTTTCAAATTTTTGTTCATTTCGGCTTATTTAAGAAGGAGTTGCTTCTGCTTCCGTCGTTTATTCGAGAGTCTGTAGCAAACCTGGTTTTTAGATTTGTCCCATATTCTTATTGTGACAATATTCCTTCGTTTCTCTTCACTCCAACGTGACTGCTACCCCATAATGATCACTGACAATCGGGCCATTTTCCCCGTCAAAAATACGTTGATAACTTGTAACAAAGCAATCTTGTGGTACATAAATATAGTCGATACGTAGCCCCTCTTTATTGTTTTCCCAGCCATCGATTCTCTTTTCGATCGTTGCTTCAGCTTGTTTTTTTTGCGCGATTGGATAAGCATCACGAATAGGCAACTGACTTTTTGCCACTAAATCGTACCCGCTGCCTTCAGCAGGATTGTTGAAATCCCCTAATAGATACAGTGGTGTTGTAAGAGGCGCTAAACTTGCTTCTAATTCTTTCCACTCAAATGCAAATCCGCTTTTTTCATCTGCCCACCAAGAAAAATGACAGCTTGCTACAGTAATACATTGTGTTTTGACAGAGGTTTGACCTACTAATATTTTTCGAGTATGGTAATCCTCTTTTTCTTTTGTTTCGGAGACTAGGTGCGTTTGACTAGTTAGTGGTTGTTTGGAAAGGAGCGCATTGCCTTCCTCATAGATAGCATAGCCGATATGACTCATTTCCCAACTCCAATAGTAAGTTTCACCTTGTTCTGCTAAGAGCTGGATCAAGCAATAGGCAAAGTTATCCGAGCGGACAGGCGTTTGTTCCTGCACCTGACTAAAATTCTTCAGCTGCTCACTGGTTAGTCGTTTTGCGTCCATCGTTTGATTGACTTCTTGCAATGCGATCACATCATATTGTTCATGACAGATTTTTTGAGCGATCTGTTTTAATTTTTCTTGTGGTTCCTCTTCTAACCAGCTATGCGTATTCAACGTCATTATTTTCATATAATTCTCCTTCTTAATGGGAGGGGTCGAAACATTGCTCCCACCTTCTGGATCCATATAGGTAAAGACCCCAAAGTAGTTTATTCAAAAAATAAGCCAATAATCCCTGAAATAGGAAAAGCAATTTCGGGATTATCGGCTTACTTCTAGGAGTTACACACATCGAACACATTCTTTCGATATGAAATACACACATGAACTTCTGTGATTCTTTACAAGTTTATTTTCCCGATCACTGTTCCTCGTTCAGTGTCTCCTAATTTATTGATGGTCAGCCCATTGACTTTGTCATCTGTAAAGACTACTATGATCGTCGTTTCTTTCCCTTCGTTCTTGATTGCATCTAGATTCATCTGAGCAATCGTTGTTCCTGCTACTACTTCTTGGCCTTCAGAAACTAAGATCTCAAACGCTGGCTGGCTCATCTGAACAGTATCCAGTCCCATATGGATCAAAACTTCTGCTCCTTCTGCTGTTTGCATGCCAATTGCATGCTTGGTTGGGAAGACACTCACGATTTTACCAGAAAGTGGTGCCGTCACTTCTCCAGTGGCAGGAATGACAGCAAAGCCATCACCCATCATCTTTTGTGAAAAGACTGGATCATTCACATCTGTTAAAGCAATTACCTCACCAGTTGCTACAGTGAATAATTCTTTTTCGATACCTAAAACATGTTTCTCTTCATTCTTCTCATTTTTATTTGTTGCCTCAACTGTTGGCTCTGGAATATCAGCGCCTGATTGTAGTAAATCTTCAATATCCGATTTCAACACATCCGCTTTTGGTCCATACACGGCTTGCACACCTTTGTCCTTAACGATCAAGCCCATCGCTCCAGCACGTTTCCATTCTTCTTCTGAACCGACTTTCCCAGGATCCTCGACGCTGACACGTAAACGAGTCATACAAGCATCTACATCCTTGATGTTTTCTTTTCCACCTAACAAATGGATGATCTTAATGATTTGTTGATCTGCATTAGTTGCAGAACCTGACGGCGTTTCTTCACTGTCGTTATTATAGTTCCCATTACGTCCTGGTGTAGCATAATTGAATTTTTTGATCAAAAAGTTTGCCACAAAATACGTCAATACTCCAAATAATATGACACAGATAACAAAATTGAGCAAGTCGATACCTAATCCTGCTTTGATCGCTAATGGTGTACGTGTCAATAGTTCAATGTTCCCAAATGAATGGACACGTAAATGTAGAATATCTGCCATTGCAAAAGCTGCCCCTTGGATCACAGAATAAACAATGTAAAGAGGTACAGCTGCAAACATGAACATGAACTCTAATGGTTCGGTTACACCTGTTAAGAAAACTGCAAGTGCTGCTGAAAAATACATTGATATATATTTAGACTTTTTGTCTGGATCAACATTACGGTACATCGCTAGTGCTAATCCCATCAAGATACCGGAAGAACCAATCATTTGTCCCACTTTAAAACGAGCAGGTGTCCAGTTCTTCAATACGAATTCATATTGCGACATGTCGCCGGCGCCTTTCAAGTTGACCAAATCAGTCGCCCACGCCAACCATAAAGGATCTTGTCCAAATACTTTTGTTCCCGCTTGCGCACCAGATAATATCTCATAGGTACCACCCAGCTGCGTATAATTGATTGGGATCGTCAACATGTGATGTAAGCCAAATGGTAACAATAGACGTTCCAATGTACCATATAGGAATGGTGCTAAAACGGGAGCGCTTTCTTTTGACTCTGCAATCCACAATCCAAAGTTATTGATCCCTGCTTGGACATTCGGCCATACAATAGCAAGAATCAATGCAACAATCGTTGACCACAAAATAACTACAAAAGGAACAAATCTTTTTCCATTAAAGAACGATAATGCGTCAGGTAATTTACGATAATTGTAATATTTATTATAGGCCATCGCCCCAACGAACCCTGCAATAATACCAACAAATACCCCCATATTTAGTGCTGGTGCTTCTAATACACTGGTAAAGAACCCTTTAACCATGATTTTCGTGCCAAACAAGGTATGCGTAAATGCGTCTTCATTTGCCAACATCTCATTAGTCACACCAAAAATTGCTCCTGTGATCCGATTGATCAATATAAATGAGATCCCCGCAGCGAATGCTCCCCCTGCTCGTTCTTTTGCCCAACTACCACCTATCGCTAGTGCAAATAAAAGATGTAAATTTCCGATAATTGCCCAACCAATATTTTCGATCACGCCACCCGTTGTAACTAAAGGTGCAAGATCAGGATTGATCAACGGAATCGATTTACCGATACTGATCATCAAACCTGCCGCTGGCATAACTGCCACAACGACCATTAAAGCCTTTCCAAATTTTTGCCAAAACTCAAAGCTAAATATTTTTTTCATTTCCTCATCTCCTTAAAAATTAATATTTGTGTACATATTTGAACTTTGCAACAGAACCGTTTCACTTAACATTAATGATTTATCTCCCAAATTTTTTTTAAATATTCAAAAGTCAGCATTTCAGTGCTTTCTACTAATGCAATATCTGTCCCCAATACTTCTGCTTTACCAACGCCAATTGGTAACACCTTTGCAGCTTTAATCGCTGCAATGCCAGAATAAGCATCTTCAATCCCGATGGCTTGACTCACATCTACGCCAACACCTTCAGCAGCAGCGATGAAAATATCTGGTGCTGGTTTACTTGCGGCCACTTTAGCTGGATCGGCAATGGCATCAAAATAATCTGTCAATTGCATCTGGTCGAGTAAGAAAGGGCCATTTTTTGAAGCGGATGCCAGAGCAATTTTAATGCCTTGTCCCCGTAAATCCTGAAGTAGTTGTAAAATACCAGGATAGATATCTTTTGGTGACACCGCTTGAATCATCTCAACATAGTTATCATTTTTAAGTTTGGCCATAGCAGCAAATTCTTCTGCTGTATAGTCATTTTCCTTGCCACCATGTTCTAAAATACGACGCAAGGATTCTTCACGTGAGACACCTTTTAAATTTTCGTTGAACTCACGGTCAATCTTAATCCCAATTTCCTGGGCCAATTTTTCCCAGGCTAAAAAATGATATTCTGCAGTGTCAGTAATGACACCGTCGAGATCAAATAATACTGCTTGAAACATCTTAACCACCTACTTTCACAGTATAACTAGACGTCAATTCAACTGATTGACCATAGACTTCCAGGTTCAAAGCTTCTCCAGATAGCAAGCTGACCGTGACATTTTCAGTCACTTCAATTTTCAAAAGGCGACCACGATAGTTGATGTGGAAGGTATAACCCGTCCAATCGCTTGGTAAGAATGGTGCAAAGCTGAGTTTACCGTCCCATGTTTTCAATTGGGCAAAACCATGAACAATCGCCAACCATGAGCCAGTCATTGATGTGATGTGAAGTCCATCTTCTGTGTCGTTATTATAATTATCTAAGTCAAGACGAGCTGTTCTTTCATACATTTCAACAGCCTTGTCTTCCATGCCAAGCTCTGCTGCTAAAATTGCATGAATGGATGGAGAAAGTGAGCTTTCATGAACAGTTAATGGTTCATAAAAATCAAAATTTCGTTGTTTTTCGGCTAATGAAAATTGATTCCCGAAGAAATATATTCCTTGAAGTACATCTGCCTGCTTAATATATGGACTACGTAACACTCGATCCCAAGACCAATTTTGGTTCAATGGAAGATTTTTAGGGTCAAGTTGAGCCACTGGAGTCAAATCTTTATCTAAATAACCATCATGTTGAACAAAGATACCCAATTCTTCATCTTCTGGATAATACATTTTATCCACAATTTCTGACCAGTGAGCAGTTTCAGCACCTTCAATTAAATCTGGGCGTGGATATTTCGCTAAACTTTCAGCAGTATAAGTCAAAACCCAAGCTGCCAATTTATTAGTGTACCAATTGTTATTGATATTATTTTCATACTCATTTGGGCCTGTGACTCCATGAATCATGTATTTATCATTTCGTTTACTATAATGCACACGGTCTGCCCAAAAACGAGCAATTTCAATCAAAATTTCTAAACCTTCATGAGCAAGATAAGTTTCATCTCCCGTGTAGTTGCTGTAGTTATAAATCGCATAAGCCATTGCTCCATTACGGTGAATTTCTTCAAATGTAATTTCCCACTCATTATGACATTCAACACCTGTAAAAGTAACCATTGGATACAAAGCACCTTTAAGCCCTTGTTGACGGGCATTATGTTGTGCTTGTGGCAATTGATTATGACGATATTTTAAAAGATTTTTAGCAACTTTTTCATCCGAAAGTGCCAAGTATAATGGAACGGCATAGGCTTCTGTATCCCAATAAGTTGCTCCGCCATATTTTTCTCCAGTAAATCCTTTAGGGCCAATATTTAAACGTTCATCTTCGCCGTAATAGGTAGAGAAAAGTTGGAAAAGATTAAAGCGAATCCCTTGTTGAGCTTCTGCTGAACCGTCAATTTGTACATCAGCAATTTCCCAACGTTTTTTCCAAGCGATTTCTTGTTCTTTATAAAATTCGTGATATGTTTTCTTAGAAATTTCAAGGGTCAAATTTGATAGTACCTTTGTTAAATTCGAGGGTTCAATATCACGACTTGTGACAACCAAAACATTTTTAATAAAGGTGAGTGGTGCATTTTCCACTAATTTTGCTTCGTAAACATCTAAAACAGAACTTTCTCTTGTTTCTTGCTTAACTCGAGTAAAATCGCCTGCAAAGCTTTGTTTAGCTGCTACCGTAAATTGTTCAACTCCAAATGGATTAGGAATTGTTTCGGTGACAATAAATGAACCTGTAGCTGTATTATCAAGGTTTTTTACTGTCCAAAATTTTTCATCGTAGTTGGAATCTTCATTACGAACATTTGCATCAATGATTGAGGCTGTACGGATTTGATGAATTTCACCATCTAAGCTTTCAAACATGAAAGCAAAAACCGCAAGTTCTTGTTGAGCAATTGAGAAAAATCTTTCGGCAGTCACACGTACTCCATAAGCTACATAAGTATAGGTGAGTATCCCTTTTTCCATATCAAGCGACAGATTAAAATCAGTCACGTGACTTGCGGCTAAATCAACTTCTTTGTTATCAATAAAAACTCTGACAGAAGCAAAATTGAGGGCATTGATTGCTTTACCAAAATATTCAGGATAACCATTTTTCCACCAACCTACACGTGTTTTATCTGGAAACCAAACCCCTGCAATATAAGTTCCTTGGTGACTGTCGCCACTATAAGTTTCACTAAAATTTCCGCGCATTCCCATGTAGCCATTTCCAATGGAAGTAAGTGATTCTTGCAAACGACGGTCTTCTTTTTCAATCTGATTTGATGTAATTTTCCAAGGGTCAATGCCCATAATTCTTTTGATTTGTTTCATAGTGTTATCTTGTTCTCACCTTCTATTTTTTATAAAACTGATATTCCCAGGATGACATAATTGGAAGTAAAGACTGTCAATTCAGTGGGTTACTTACTTATTTATTAATCCAGTTATAGTAGAGCTCATTATTAATAAGTTTAATTATAAATTATTTTGTACAGATGGAATATCCTTTAGGTGGTAAAATGAAGAAAAAACCTAAACGAGTTGGGTCCGCACCAAGTGTTTCAAAAATTCTTCCCATATTTGAGCTTTGAAGAGAAAAAGCCATTTGAACCCCAAGGTAACCAAACGACAACATCCAGATTGTTTTTAATGGTAAAGTTGGTAATTTAGAAGTTTTTACTTCCGACATAAGATATCCTCCAAAAAATTCGAAAAAAATTACGCAACCGTTTGCATAATCAGCCAAAAATAAAAGCGCTTTTTTAAGGCAAATCAATTATATCACAATCGCTTTCATTACGTCAATAATATTATATTTCCTTATATTTATATTAGCGGATAGCTTCCGCGTGATGTTATCCTTAAATTCTAGAGTCACTATTGTATAATTTATGGAAAGGTTGTAATAAACTAGACACAAAGTTAAGAGAAATCGTGGAAAGGTTTATTATGGCAAGAAGAAAATTCGATAAACAATTTAAAAATTCTGCAGTAAAACTCATTCTTGAAGAGGGTTACTCTGTTAAAGAAGTCAGCCAAGAGCTTGAGGTTCATGCCAATAGTCTTTATCGCTGGGTTCAAGAAGTTGAAGAATATGGAGAA
>NZ_JXJT01000043.1 GCF_002441885.1 Pseudolactococcus chungangensis CAU 28 = DSM 22330
GAAATTTTCCCACACGATTTATTATAGAGCCGATGTTATTAACTTCTATTATCTCCATCAGTGACAAACAAAAAAGCGATGTCAAAATATGACATCACTTTTTAATCTTATTGTGTTACCATAACGCGTAGGGTTTCATCAATTTTTTCGGCTGTTTTACGGCCTTCACGAATGCCCCAGATAACGAGGGATGGGCCACGTTTGGCGTCACCTGATACATAGACTTTTTCGTTGTTTGTTGTATTGTCATCAAAGATTTGGGTGATACCAAATCCTTGGAAGATAGATTGCTCCGCGCCAGTGAAGCCCATGGCAAGGAGAACTAAATCAGCTTTCAAGGTTTCTTCTGTGCCTTCGACTGGTTTGAAACCAGGACCGACCTGAACAGTGTTAATCCCGATCAATTGACCACGTTCTGCACCGATAAATTCAGTTGTTGACGTTGCATAACGGGTCAAGTTGATATTACCAGCAGCAATGGCTTCTTCTTGACCATAACCTTTACGGTCAACCATTGGATATTCAGGCCATGGATTGGCATCAGTACGTTGACCTGGAAGCTGAGGTGTGATTTCAAGTTGGGTCACACTTGCAGCACCGAGACGAATCGCAGTCCCGATACAGTCATTACCTGTATCACCACCACCGATAACGACAACGTTCTTACCTTCAAGAGACTTACGCATTTTTTTGTCGCCATTGGCAAGGACGATTTTTGTGATGTCTGTTAAGAAATCAACCGCAAATTTCACGCCATTGAGTTCACGACCTGGTACTTGTAAGTCACGTGGTACACTTGCACCTGTCGCCAAAATCACACGGTCAAAGTCAGCCTCTAAAGCTTCAAATGAAATGTCTCGACCAATTTCTGTATTGGCAACGAATTCAATCCCGATTTCTGCCATGATATCAATTCGTCGTTGGACAACATCTTTGTCAAGCTTCATGTTAGGAATACCATACATGAGCAAGCCACCAAAGCGATCTGAGCGTTCGAATACTGTCACGTTATGTCCCAGTTGGTTCAACCGCCAAGCTGCAGAAAGTCCTGCAGGGCCAGAGCCAACAACGGCAATTCTAAAGTCGGTCCGTTCTTTAGGACGACCACTGTCTGCTACCCAACCTTGTTCAAAGGCATTATCGATGATGAATCGTTCATTATCATGAATGGCAACACCGTCACCGTTGAGCGCTTCTGTACAGCCTTTTTCACATGGGGCAGGACAGACACGGCCTGTCATTTCTGGCAGTGGATTTGTCCGTGACAAACGATCAAACGCTTTTTTAAACTCCCCACGGTAGACAAGGTCATTCCACTCAGGAATCAAGTTGTCGTTTGGACATCCTGAGACAGCACGACCGCCCCCATAAAATTCACCCGCGTGACAGAAAGGTATTCCGCATCCCATACAGCGGGCTGCTTGTTCTTGTCGTTCATCCACTTCAAGTGGGACTTGTAATTCTTCAAAGTCCAAGACGCGCTCAGCAACAGAACGGTAAGGATTATCCTTACGTTTATATTTCATAAAGCCAAATGGATCTGCCATATTATTTGCCCCCTACTTTAATTAATTCAGCTTTTTCAGCTGCAGGTGTCCGCATTGCTTTCTCGAATGTTTCCATTTCAAGTTCGCTACCGGTTAAGCCTGTTTGTGCCAAATGGTATTCGATTTCCTTAATTTCATGGAATTCTCTTGGATAAACTTTCACAAATTTATCAACAGCATTGTCCCAATCAGCAAGTAAGGCTTTTGCCTTTTCAGAATCAGTGTAGGCTGCATGATTCTCAACCATTTCTTTTAAGACTTCATCGCCACGTGTTTGACCGACTCTATATAAGTCAACCATTTCCATATTAACTTTATTAGCAAAATCACCTTTAGCGTCGTAAACATAGGCAACTCCGCCACTCATACCAGCAGCAAAGTTCTGACCTGTACTACCAAGAATCACGGCTAAGCCACCAGTCATGTATTCACAACCATGTTCACCAACACCTTCGACAACAACTTTGGCACCTGAATTTCGGACGCAGAAACGCTCACCTGCACGACCACGGAAGTAGGCTTCCCCACGGACCGCACCAAACAAGGATACATTGCCAACAATCGGAGAAGCTTCTACATTGAAACCAGCATCAACTGGTGGTTTTACAATGACACGACCACCTGACAAAGATTTACCAATATAGTCATTGGCTTCACCAATCAAAGTGATTTCCATCCCTTGCGTTGCAAAGGACGCAAAAGATTGACCAGCAATACCAGTGTATTCATATTTAAGCAAACCTGGTTCAAGTGCATAGTTACCGTAACGTTCTGCAATCCATCCGGCCATTCTTGCACCCGCCGTTCGTGTCACATTATTAATTGATTCTTTAACGGTCACACCAGTGCCACCATCAATCGCAGCTTTGGCAAAGCCATCAAGTTCTCGCCACTGACGTTCTTCGATAAATGGGTCAACTACTTTACGCTCAATCGGCATCGTTGTACCAATGATACGACTAAAATCGAGTGATTTAGCTTTACCTTTAGCAATAAACTTAGGTTTCAAGACTTCGGCATGACCAATCATTTCATCCACAGAGCGGAAACCAAGATCAGCCATAATTTCACGGAGTTCTTGCGCCAAGAATTTCATGCCGTTGACAACGTGTTCTGGCTTACCTGCAAAATGCGCACGAAGCTCAGGATTTTGTGTTGCCACACCTACTGGACAAGTGTTCAATGAGCAAACACGCATCATAACACAGCCTACCGCAACCAAGGCAAGTGAGGCAAATGAATATTCCTCAGCTCCTAAAAGTGCAGCAACTGCGATATCACGACCTGTCATCAATTTCCCATCCGTTTCGAGGGTCATCCGTTGACGTAAATGATTCATAGTCAAAGTTTGATGCGCTTCAGCAAGTCCCATTTCCCATGGTAAACCAGCATCACGCGCTGAGTTCCGTGGTGAGGCACCAGTTCCACCATCATAACCAGAGATGACGACTTTATCCGCACCAGCCTTGACACAACCTGTCGCAATTGTGCCAACACCAGTTGATGAAACAAGCTTAACATTGATTTTCGCATAAGGATTGATGGCCTTGAGGTCATAAATCAATTGTGCCAAATCTTCAATTGAATAAATATCATGGTGAGGTGGTGGTGAAATCAAAGTCACACCTGGTGTTGAGCCACGGATTTCTGCAACCCAAGGGAAGGCTTTACCACCAGGTAATTGACCTCCCTCACCTGGTTTAGCTCCTTGGGCTAATTTGATTTGTAATTCTTCGGCACTCATCAGGTATTCAGCATTAACACCAAAACGGCCTGAGGCAACCTGTTTAATTTTAGAGTTGAGGTTAGTGCCATCCGCTTGTTTATGGAAACGCGCACGATTTTCGCCACCTTCACCTGAGTTAGATTTAGCGCCAATTGAATTCATGGCAGCAGCAATTGTTTCATGCGCCTCTTTTGAAAGCGATCCAAAACTCATAGCACCTACTTTGAAACGTTTTACAATGTTTTCAACTGGTTCAACTTCTGACAAAGCAACTGGTGAACGTTGCCCTTTTAGTTCCCAAATATGTCGAAGGTTTGACGGTGTTTCATCAGCTTCCAAATCAAGCTCAGCTGAATACGCCTTATACAACTCATAATCACCTTGACGCACTGCTTTTTGGAAGTTGTAAATCGTCAATGGATTAAAAATGTGGTGTTCTCCATCTGCTTTAAACTGGAATGAACCACCTGACGGCAAAGTTTCGTGACTGTGGTGACCGTAGGCAAATTCATAACGCTCAAGATACTCTGCCTCGATTTGTTTCAGCGTCAACCCACTTATCCGTGTTACTGTACCACGGAAATATTTGTCAACAACTGCATCTGAAAGTCCAACCGCTTCAAAAAGCTGTGCGCCTTTATAACCTGATACAGTTGAAATCCCCATCCGGCTCATCACTTTGATAATCCCTTTTTCAGCCGCTTGACGGAAAGACTCCGCCTTGTCAGACATATTGTAGTCTTTTAGAGTTTCATAAGCCCCATATGGGTGAATTGCACTCGCACCATAACCTACGATTGTCGCAAAATGATGTACCTCATTCACTTCCGCTGTATCCACAACGATTGAGAACTGACTACCTTTACCTTTTGCAACCATGTAGTTATATAGACCAGATGTCGCAAGCAAGATTGGCATCGGCATAAAACCTTCTTTTTGATCACGATCACTTAGGATAATGATACTAGCACCTTTATCAACTGCCGCTTCGACCACTTTAAACATGTCGACTAAGGCATGTTCCAAACGGTTTGGTGTATCTTTCGTCACATCATATAAAGTTGAAATCGTTTTGGCTTGGTGTTTTTTATCTGATAGCGCTGCTATTTTTTCGAAGTCTTCAGTTGTTAAAACTGGACTATCGAGTTTGAGTTTCACACAGTTCTCATCATGATCCACACGCAAATCACCATCACGACCCAGATAGACTTCTGTTCCGACAACGATTTTTTCACGAATCGCATCAATCGGTGGATTGGTAACTTGGGCAAACTGTTGTTTGAAGTAAGTAAAGAGAGATTGATTTTTTTGTGATAGGACAGCGAGCGGGCTGTCATATCCCATTGCAATGACCGGTTCTTGACCATTTTCTGCCATAGGCACGATAACTGTTCGGATCACTTCTTCTGTATAACCGAAAAGTTTGTGCATGGTTTGACGGTCTTCTTCAGAAATCTCATCCAATTGTGCTTTTTCTGTTAAGTCATCAATATGAAGTAAGTTATTTTCTAACCATTTTTCATAAGGGAATTGCGCGGCATAATGTTTTTTAACTTCTTCATTACGGAGAATTCTGCCGTTAACAGTATCAACGAGCATCATGTTACCAGGGCCAAGCACACCTTTTTCGACAACACGGCTAGGCTCAAAGTCTACCACACCAGACTCTGATGAGCAGACGATGAAGTTGTCTTTGGTGATGCTATAGCGACTCGGACGTAAACCATTACGGTCAAGACGAGCACCTACGGTATCACCGTCTGTAAAGACTAACGCTGCTGGACCATCCCACGGTGCCATAAAGGAAGAGGTATACTCATAAAACGATGTTAATTCTGGCGATAAGCCAGCCTCTTTACCCCAAGCTTCCGGTATCATCATCAAAAGCGCATGAGGCATCTCACGACCGTTGCGATAAAGATATTCCATACAGTTTTCTAGTTTGGCTGAGTCGGAATTTTCTTCATTGTATATCTCGATTTTATGTGAAGTCATCCAGTTTTCAGCACCACGCAAGGTGTTGATTTCCCCGTTGTGGGCGAGAAAACGAAAAGGTTGCGCACGATCCCATGATGGGAAAGTATTAGTTGAGAAACGTGAGTGCGTCAAGGCTATCGTTGATTTAAAGGCAGGATCCGACAAATCAGGATAGAATGTCCGGACTTGGAATGCATGGAGCATGCCTTTATAAACGATTGTTTTACTTGAAAGTGAGCAGATGAACATCTCAGATGTCGCAAATGTTTTCTCAAGTTTACGACGGAGTCGATAGAGTCTGTCTTCAAAATCTCGACCACTTTTGCTATCAGTTGGTTTTGAAATAATGAATTGAACAAAAGATGGCATGATAGCTTGCGCACCAGGACCGCAGTTATCAAAATTAAAAGGCACATCACGTGTCATTAAGATTTGGTAACCATCGGCTTGTATTTCGTTACTAATTGATTGACAAAGCGCAGCTTTTTTGTCCGCAGCTTTAGGTAGGAAAAACTGACCCACGGCATAATCGCCTGAGTTTGGTAATGTGATACTATTTTCTGTTGCAATTTTCGTAAAAAATTCATGTGGCATGGCAAAAAGTGCACCGGCACCATCGCCAGTATCAGGTTCTGCTCCTGTCCCACCGCGGTGATTCATACGTTCTAAGATTGTCATCGCGTAATCAACGAGCTCATGAGTCGGTTTACCATCTATTTGGGCAATAAAGCCCATACCGCAGGCATCAGATTCAAAAGACTGATCCCACAAAGTTTGCCGTCTAGCTTGTAATTTATCCATTCATTCATCCTCTCACAGATAATGTCAAACACCTTTTACTTTTGTAAAATTATCTGACAAAAGATATAGGAATATTTTACCAAAAAAAATTGAAAATGACAAGTGAATTTTCAGAAAATTCATTATTTTTGATAGCCAAATAAAGGAATAAAAAGAAAACACATCATTTTGAAACGTTCTATTTCAGAAGATTTATTCTACCCTGTGTTCTATCTGGCATACTATCACATTTAGAAAATTTTTAGCTTAAAGTAAGAAAATCCATTCATTAGCTATTAGCTTCTTGCTTAATTTTAAGAAAGGCTTTGGCATTCTGATTCGCAGTTTTTAAATCAATGCCTTGCTGTTTAGCAGCAAAAATGCAACCACAGTAACATTGACGATAAATATCGTATTCTCGACATATTTGGACGGAACGTTCATAACCTTTATTTTTCTTGAAATCGCTGGGCAAGTATTTAACAGCATAAATTTTCTGGGCATCCAACCCAATTTCGTTGATCAGTTGGCTGTCTTTTTTGGGGGACAGAGTGAGGGCACTACCGAAATAATCATAACCTAAGGCGACTGCTTTTTCTGCTACTAAATCCAATCGGAGTTGAAAACATGCGCTACACCTTAAACCTTTTTCAGGTTCATCTTGTAGTTCACGGACCATGACCATTTGGATAAAATCATTTGGTCGATAATCTTCTTCGAGGAAGGCGACATTCTGGTTAGTGCGCTGGTTGAAGTCGTGGACGAATGCTTTTTGGACGAGGGCACGGCGTCTGTACTCAGCTTCTGGGTGGATGTTTGAGTTGGCGAAATAGATCGTCACGTCAGCATAGTCACTCAGAAATTCCAGCGTATAGGTGCTACAAGGCGCACAACAGGAATGGATAATGAGTTTTGGACGTACTTTTTCTGTCTGCCAGGTTTGAATCATCTGGCGCAAAATCTTGTCGTAGTTGACCCTTTGATTTTTCGTTTTGGCTAATAACTGCTCTGAATCAATCATTTTTCATACTCTCTCGTTATTTGGTAATTTCTAGAGACTATTTTACCATGATTTTGATGTTAAATTTTGATTATTTAATAATTTTCATTTCCACATCTTTTTTGTTAAAGTTCTATAGTTTTTTTATAATTATTACACCTTTTTTGATATAATAGAAGTAGGTAATCATGCACAAATATCGTTGAGTCACTATTTTTAAATAAGACAAACTATATAAAAAGTCAAGTCTAA
>NZ_JXJT01000044.1 GCF_002441885.1 Pseudolactococcus chungangensis CAU 28 = DSM 22330
GAGTACTTTATTATCTTATCAAATCTTACCAGTCATGTCAACTCTTTTTTCACTATTTTTCTGTTTTTCTTAAATTTATATTTCGCAGCCTATTTTTACCGTCAATTGATAACAAAAAATAGAGCATTTTACTCTATTTTTTAGTCTTTTTCTGTATAAATATTCCCCAATGTGACATCAATCGATCTATTTTCGACGTCTATTCTTTCAATTTTTAAAATTGATTTATAGTCGCAAATCAAGCGTTCGCCTTTAAATGGCCCTTCTGCAAATACTGCAACCCCTGCAAGGAGACAGTCGAATTCATGAACCAGAGACTTCATTCCATTCAATGTACCGCCGCCTTTCATGAAATCATCGACGATCAACACGCGTTGTCCTGGCGCAAGAGAGCGCTTAGAAAGGGTCATATTCTCTACTTTAGAGCTTGAGCCTGACATATAGTTGACATTAAGCGTTGCACCCTCTGTGACTTTGGGATCGCGTCTGACGATGACGAACGGGACATCTAAGATGCTACTAACTGCTTGGGCAATGGGGATACCCTTTGTGGCAATGGTCATTATCGCATCGATTTGTTTGCCAACGTATTCATGGGCGATGATTTTCCCGATTTTATCAAGATTTTTTGGACTGCCTAAGATGTCTGAGAGATAGATGTACCCTCCAGGTAAGATGCGATTGCTTTCTGTCATGAGGTCAGCAATCTCTGTTGCGATGACACGGGAATTGTCATCGGAAATAGCTGGTGTGAAAATGACCCCACCTGAAACGCCGGCAAATGTTTCAACTGTGCCCACTTCTGTCTCGTCAAATATGCGTTTGATGATGACTAAATCTTCAGAAATTGATGATTTTGCCGCTCCGTATCGCTCACTAAAAAAAGATAGGGTCGTGAGTTGTCTCTGATGATTCAACAAATAGTTGGTGAAATCCACCAATCGTTCACTTCTTTTCATACTGCAACCTCTTTCACTAATTGGAATTTATCAGGTCATTTTTTGGATTCGTTTTCTGGTTTGCCAACATTTTCGAATCTGATCTGTTGGTTCTTAACAAATTCTGACGCGATAGCTATCTGTAATATATGTTACTGCGCATTACATCGCTTACATTTTCTATTATATCAAAAAAACACGAACAATTAAAATTGTTCGTGCCCTCTGGTTAAAATTAACCTTGATTTTTCTTAATGATTGCTTCTTGTACCGATTTAGGCACATCTTCATAGTGGTCAAATACCATCATGAAAGTACCACGTCCTTGTGTAGATGAACGAAGTGTTGTCGCATAACCAAACATTTCAGCAAGTGGGACAAACGCATGAACGATTTGGCTGTTACCATGCGCTTCCATACCTTCAACACGTCCACGACGAGCTGTTACGTGGCCCATGATATCCCCTAGATTATCTTCAGGAACTGTCACTGTTACTTTCATCATTGGTTCAAGAATAACTGGGTTCGCTTTAGATGCTGCAGCTTTCAAAGCGTATGACGCTGCCACACGGAAGGCCGTTTCATTCGAATCGACATCATGGTATGAACCATCGTAAAGTTTTGCTTTAACGTCTACAAGCGGGTAGCCAGCAAGGACACCATTTTGCATCGCTTCTTCCAAACCTTTTTCAACGGCTGGGATGTATTCACGAGGTACCACACCACCAACGATAGCGTTTTCGAATTCGAAACCTTTACCTTCTTCATTTGGTGTGAACTCAACCCAAACGTGACCGTATTGACCTTTACCACCTGATTGACGCACGAATTTACCTTCGGCTTGGGTAACAGGGGCACGGAATGTTTCACGATATGATACTTGTGGCGCACCAACATTGGCATCAACATTGAACTCACGACGCATACGGTCAACAAGGATATCCAAGTGAAGTTCACCCATACCAGCGATAAGTGTTTCACCAGTTTCGACGTTTGTTTCAACGCGGAATGATGGATCTTCTTCAGCCAATTTTTGGAGGGCAACACCCATTTTATCTTGGTCAGCTTTAGATTTAGGTTCAACCATGACTTGGATAACGGGTTCTGGGAATTCGATAGATTCAAGAATAACTGGATTCTTTTCGTCTGTCAATGAGTCACCAGTCGTTGTGTCTTTCAAACCAACAGCGGCAGCGATGTCACCTGAGTATACATCGTTGATTTCATTACGTGTGTTAGCGTGCATTTGAAGGATACGTCCGATACGTTCGCGTTTGCCTTTCGAAGCATTCAATACGTATGAACCAGCTGATAAGACACCTGAATAAACACGGAAGAATGTCAAACGACCTACAAACGGGTCAGTCATAACTTTAAAAGCAAGGGCTGCAAATGGTGCAGAGTCGTCAGCTGGACGTTCTGTTTCTTCACCGTCAGGTGTTACACCTTTGATAGCTGGTACGTCAACTGGACTTGGCAAGTAGTCAACAACCGCATCAAGCATCATTTGAACACCTTTGTTCTTGAAGGCAGAACCTGCAAGCATTGGGTAGAATTCAACGTTGATTGTCGCTTTACGGATAGCAGCTTTCAATTCAGCTTCGCTGATTTCTTCACCTTCAAGATATTTCATCATGATGTCTTCATCAGTATCAGCAACAGCTTCAATCAATTTAGCACGCCATTCTTCAGCTTGCTCACGGTATTCTTCTGGAATTTCTTCGTCAAGAATATCTGTACCAAGGTCATTTGTATAAACTTCGGCACGCATTGTTACCAAGTCGATGATGCCTTCAAAATCTTCTTCAGCTCCGATTGGGATTTGGATTGGGTGAGCGTTTGCGTTCAAACGGTCATGAAGTGTAGACAATGAGTAGAAGAAGTCCGCACCGATTTTATCCATTTTGTTAGCAAATACGATACGTGGTACACCGTATTCAGTTGCTTGACGCCAAACTGTTTCAGTTTGTGGTTCAACACCTGATTGGGCATCCAATACAGTTACCGCACCATCCAAAACACGGAGTGACCGTTGCACTTCAATTGTGAAGTCCACGTGACCTGGTGTGTCGATGATGTTGATACGTGTGTCATGCCATGCCGCTGTTGTTGCAGCTGATGTGATTGTAATACCACGTTCTTGCTCTTGTGCCATCCAGTCCATTTGTGATGCCCCTTCGTGGGTTTCACCAATTTTGTGGATTTTACCAGTATAGTAAAGTACACGCTCAGTCGTTGTTGTTTTACCAGCGTCGACGTGAGCCATGATACCGATGTTACGAGTGTTTTCAAGTGAAAATTCGCGTGCCATTGTATAGGTCTCCTAATATATATTTGAGTGAAAAATACTAGGAAGGCAGGTCGCCCACCTAGTATTTTTCTTGAGTTACTTGTTTAATTTTGTTCCTGTTGGGTTTCTCACTTTGTCATGGTTAGATGATATTGCGAGAAATTGCTGGTGCGCCTTGATTTTTTCAAGACTTACCGCAAAATTTTCAATTTCCTAGAGCTAGGCGTTTGATTTTCTGAACGCCGCGTACTGAGGTACGCAAGCGAAGAAAAGCAAATACATAGCCGACGGAAATTGGAAATTTTTACCAGCGGAAGTGAGCGAAGGCACGGTTAGCCTCTGCCATTTTGTGTGTATCTTCACGTTTTTTAACAGCAGCACCTGTGTTGTTAGCTGCGTCCATGATTTCTTTAGCCAAACGGTCTTGCATTGTATGCTCACCACGTTTGCGGGCGATTGTTACCAACCAACGCAAGCCAAGTGTGACACGACGTTCTGGACGTACTTCAACTGGGACTTGATAGTTTGACCCACCAACACGGCGAGCACGAACTTCAAGAACTGGCATGATGTTTTCCATTGCTTGTTCAAATACTTCGATAGCTTCTGTTCCAGTAGCTTCTTTGATTTGTTCGAAAGCGCCGTAAACGATGCTCGCTGAAGTACCACGTTTACCATCAAGCATAACGCGGTTGATAAGGCGAGTGACTACGACTGAGTTATAAAGTGGATCTGCCAAAACTTCACGTTTTGGTGCACGATTTTTACGCATTTATCTTATCTCCTTTCAGATTATGCTTTTGGCTTTTTAGTACCGTATTTAGAACGGCCTTGTTTACGATCTGTTACACCTGCAGTATCAAGTGCACCACGAACGATATGGTAACGTACCCCTGGAAGGTCTTTTACACGTCCACCACGAAGTAATACAACGCTGTGTTCTTGTAAGTTGTGTCCGATACCTGGGATATAAGCTGTTACTTCAATCAGGTTTGACAAACGCACACGTGCGAATTTACGCAAAGCTGAGTTGGGTTTCTTAGGTGTCATTGTACCAACACGAGTAGCAACCCCACGTTTTTGTGGTGAGTTTGTTTTCGTTTGAACTTTTTTGCGGCTGTTGAAACCAACGTTCAATGCTGGAGCAGTTGATTTAACAACTTTTGATTTACGCGGTTTGCGAACCAATTGGTTAATAGTAGGCATTTCTTGCTTGCTTTCAGAAGTTTATTTTGACTGATGTCAACAAGCGATAATAAACTTGAAAGCATTCCTTTCGTTTTTTCGTTTTGGGTGTGTCGGTATATGGTCGCTTATACCAAGTTCCGACAAGAAGTTTGGATACTACATGACCTTGAGCGTTCTCAATCTCATGCTCCTTTTGTTTGACCAAATGAAAAAGTACCGTTTATCAGTTTAACATATCTATGATAGCTTGTCAAGACTTTTTGTTTGTTTTACTAATGCTACTGCAACACAAAACCTTGAAACGACTTATCATTTCAAGGTTTTAAATATTGTGACTGGTGGCACTTAGCCCTTTTAAATCTTAGGACCTGCTGTTAGTGTCCAGGTTAAAACAGTTGCATAGTCGCCCTCTTTAAGTTTACCTGTATCTTTAAGATAGAACCCTGCACCATCTGCTACTGGTTGATTCCAGTTGCTAGTCGGTTTGACTGTTTCCAATACACCCTTACCAGACTGTGACGTATGCTCATAGACAAGTTGTGGCGCGCCACTTTCCAATGACGTTAATGCCCCTCCATCTTTTTCACGGAAGAAGAGTGTATCCTTTAATACAGTCTTTTGGTCTGTTGACGTTAAAGGTTGGGATTGCTGAACTGTTAAGTTCCACCCATCTTTAGCATTTCGACGATCATCATTGACAACTAAATCATTTGTAAAATTAGCTGCATACATCGTCCCTCTATTTTTAGGCGAAATTAATTGTTTACCAAAGTCAATATCTGGCACACTAGCTAGTTCCACCGCTCCCTTATAATTAGGGTCATAAACATAGATACGCACGTCGATAGGCGTTGTTGCATCCTTAACCTCTGTCTTTGTAGGCTGTGTCACAGTTGATGGCACTAAATTACTTGGGACATAAGCATAGCCTGTTGGGACATTGGTTTCAGTATAGAGTTTATCTGTCCAATCAATTGTATTCCCAACATGAGCCGGTACATGATCTCTAGCTTTCTCAATCCCGACCGTCGCTACCTTATCAGATGCAATCTCAGCACCTGAAAACGGATCAACGTAAGTATAGGTCACATTTGGATTGCCTTCGGTATAGACATAGATGTTATAGGTATACGTATCGCCTTTCATTGGGACAATCGCATAGTCGGCTTGACCGAACCTGTCACCATTATCGTCATCATTTGTACTATCGCCATCAGGCTGTCCGTTAGAACCAGTCCCTGCTTTTTCATAGACTTGTTCATCAATCGCCCATTTATAGCCGACAGGCATCTTGTCAAGGGCATATTCCTTGGTCGCAAGGTTGAAACTCTGCCCTACAAAATTCGCACCATTAACTAATGGCATATCTGTAGCCCCTACTTTGTTGCCATTTTGGTCGATGTAGTTAATCTTAATCTCACCAACATCTGAACCATCAATTTGGAACTCGCGTAACCCTTTATCTTTACCAAATAGATTTACATTTCTTTGGTTAGAACCGTTAATTTTAGCACCTAAACCATCTGCTTCTAGGATATTAAACGTTTCAGAAAAATCTGGCTTATTAACGCCCATACTGTGTGTCCCATTCCAAGCTAAGAGAGCGGAGTTCGTGATGTAAAGTGGTGCACCTTGTGTACCGTATATAATATCACCCGTTTTCACATTTCCATTATTGTCTAAAATCGACATATGAAGATTGTTTGGAGAGATAAACCGAATTGAGCCTTGTACTGTTTGGATAGGAGATGAATTGATATTCAATGCTTGTCTGACATCAAAGTTAGTCCCCGCATTAAAGATGACACGTTTACCGTAGGCAATTGTCATCACATTACCATTCGTTATACGAGGAATTTCAATCGTATTTTTTTGACCGAAAATATAGTCTCCAGCCCCTTGTAGTACCCTAGTAAAGTAACCAAAATTTTCTTGATGCCGAGTGACATCATCACCTGTCTGCACAATATCAAAATTCCCTTTAAATGGTTGTGCATTTTTTGCCTCAACCTTAGAGCCGCTGACACTTGTAGTCCGTGTACCATCAAGTTGTCTGACATCGGCTTTTGAGCGGTCACCCATCTTGAAGCCGTTAAATTGACTCACACTACCACTAGGTCGCGTATCGAAATCAAATGCCTCAATACACAAATCGTTGGCATTTCTTGTCATTGTTAGATTAGCATCATTAGCAACTTCAACACTACCAACACCTCGCGTAATTGAGCCAGCTAGATCAAACGTATTGTTACCTGACAAGACAACTCTAGCGCCAGTAGCATATATACCGTGGACGACACCATTCGAACTTGATGAACTCCCTCGAGATAGTGTCACATCGTGCAGATTAACCGTTAATTTCGTTCCGACACCTGAGTTTGGTCTGATGAAAGCTAAAGTATCAGCTCCTCTACCAATTGCCAGATTTTGTTGCAGTCCAACATTTGCAAATGTAATGTTTGTATCGGCAGTTATTTTATTTAACTGTAAGGTATTATTCCCTATGTCAATTTTATGCCCATTACCTTGGACAATCACACTTGCACCATTCGGTCGCTCACCATTAGAGAAAGAGGCGTTTGGCAAATCAGTCATGACCTCAATGTAAGTACGACTCCCATCTTTCCAAGCTTCTATAAATTCTGCTATTGAATATAGGGCACCTCTAAAAACGTATGAAAAG
>NZ_JXJT01000045.1 GCF_002441885.1 Pseudolactococcus chungangensis CAU 28 = DSM 22330
CATGACGATTAAGGCGAGTATAGATGGTGGGAATGATGTTTGACAGCGCATCACATCAGTTTTTAAAATTTTAGCAGGAGGTTTAATCGTTGACAAAAGCTGTTGTAAAAATAGGGTTGATAAACATAAGATAGTAAAATCATTAATGAGTATACTTGGTTTTTATTCTAAACACCGAAGAAGCGACGTTGTTCGCTTTTTTGGGTATCTCTAGAAACAGAGATGAAACGATTTGTGACTGAATCATCAATAAAAGTCTTTAGTAATTGTTTTGAAAAAACAGAGAACAATTATTAATTTTAGAGAACCTGTAAGTTTCTAGAATAGAAATCGTTCACAGGTTCTTTTTTTTGATATAATGAAACTATGACCACTCAAGAAAATGTGTTAAAAATCCTACATTTGAATGATTTACACTCTCATTTTGAAAATTATCCGAAAATCAAACGCTTTTTTGCTGACAAATCAGAGGGGTATTCGGATGTTCTACGGTTTGACATTGGAGATAATGTTGACCGCTCGCATGCCCTTAGTGAGGCAACACTAGGTCAGGATAACGTTGCGCTGATGAACGCATTAGATTTGACTGCAGCAACGATTGGTAATAATGAGGGCTTAGGCTTGCCTAAAGAAAAGTTGGATAAACTTTATGCGCATGCCAACTTTGATGTTGTCTTGGCTAACCTGAAAGATAAAGGTAAACAGCCAAGTTGGGCAGTCGAGAAAAAACGTGTCACGACATCATTTGGTATGACGATCGATATTTTCGGACTGACGGCACCCTATCCTCTAGCCTATCCTCAAATGGGCTGGGATATCTTGGAGCCAGAGTCTGTGTTAGCTCAGCAATTGCTTGAATCAGATGCTGACTTTACGATTCTACTGAGCCATTTAGGCTGGCGTTTTGATGAGCAAGCTGCCATGACCTTCGATAACCTCAACTTAATCTTAGGTGCACACACACATCATTTATATGAATATGGTAAGTATATCAATGACACGATGCTTGCGGCCGCTGGCCGCTATGGTGAATACGTAGGTGAGGTGACATTGAGATTTGACGACGACTTTCAATGTATCCAGTCTGAGATTATGGCTGAGGATGTGCATCATTTGGCAGTATTGCCAGGAGATAAAGAGTGGATTCAGCACCAAGTCAACCAAGGGCATGAGAGACTTCGTGCCTGTCAAGTAGCGCAGCTATCTCAAGCGTTTACAAATCGTTTGCCAGAATATGAGGCTACACAATTTGTTGCGGGGATTATAGGTGAGTATTATCAAGTACCAGCGGTAGTGCTTAATAGTGGTATGATTGTTGAAGAAATTCCGCAGCAGCTTACTCTGGATGATTTGCATGACATCTTGCCGCATAGTATTCGTATGGTCAAATTTACTGTGACGGGGCTTGAGCTTCTAAGCATCATGCAAGAATTATATGATATCGGCAATTATCTGAAAACCCAACGCATCGTCGGGATGGGATTTCGTGGTAAACAGTTTGGTGATATCGTGACACGAGGTTTAGATAATCAAAATAATGAACTTCTCTATCAAGGTAGTCCAGTTATCTTGACTCAAACCTATGCTATCTTGGTGCCAGACCAGTATTTGTTTGCCTCGTATTTTCCAATTTTGAAAAGTTCAGGCAGCGCTGAGATTCAATTTCCAAAATTTATGCGAGAAATTATTGCAGATGATTTATCGAATCGTGATAACTCTTGAGTTAACGGAATACAATCCCAAAGGAACAGAAACCTGAAAGAAAGAAATAGTATGGCAAAAGTAATTCCAGAAGAAGAAAAAAATTATAATAAATTCCCAGGTGAACATGTCATCGTTCTTGATGATGTGGTCACGATAGGCGACAAGGTATTTCACCTGATTTACAATCGTCGTGATGGCTTTAATCAAGAGAAACTTGAGCAACGCTATTCGGATATTTTCGCAAAATACGATTACCTTGTAGGTGATTGGGGACATGAGCAATTGCGGTTGAAGGGCTTTTTTTCAAGTTCTCGTAAGAAAATGCCAGATGAGTTGAAGATTTCTCATTTGGAAGATTATATCAAGGAATATATGAATTTTGGCGCTGCTTTTTTTGTGTTGAAGCGGATGAGAAGTAAAGATATCAAGCGTGATGAGGCTTTTGTAGATGAAAAAGTTTATGAAGTGACAACACCTGTCGCAACATCAAGGGTTTCGAAGAAAGATGCTAAAAAAGACGTAAAAAGAGATGGCAGTAAAGATTTCTCTTTAAATGCTAAAACTCCTAATAAAAAAGGAGATAATGGCGAGTCATCCAAGTTTTTTAGAAAACGTCAGCCAAGTAAGACGGCATTTGTCAAAAAAGAAAAATCAGTTAAGCAACAAGCGCCGATTACCAAGACAGAGAGCTCTCAAAAGCCACATCAATCAGAAGGTAGTAAACGTCCGGCTTTCGTTGTGAGAACTCGGAAAAAATAAGCGCAGATTTACTTACTAGCCTAATTGTTTTATACATTGCTTAAAAGCTAATAAATAGAGTTGATTCTTTGACAGTCTGAAACTGTTGTTGTAAAATGAAGATGTCGACAGATGTTATAATTTTTTACATTATTTAAGGAGGAGTTAGCTATGGGTTGGATTTGGTCTCTTATTGTTGGTGCAATTATCGGTATTATTGCTGGTGGTATCACGAAAAAAGGTGAATCAATGGGATGGCTTGCGAATATTATCGCTGGTCTAGTTGGTTCTAGTATTGGTCAAGCAATTTTTGGTCACTGGGGTCCTAGCTTAGCTGGGATGGCCCTGATTCCTTCAGTGCTTGGTGCAGTCATCTTAATCGCAGTTGTATCATTCTTCATTAGTAATAAATAAAGTTTACAAGTTTGATTTATTCGTGAGACGCGAAAGCGTTACAGCGGTATTTATACACATCAAACAGTATGTCCGCTAGGAAGTTATTTTTCTAACGGTCATATTGTTTTGTTTTTTTCTACTGACGATTGAACCCTGCCAGTCCTAGAATATTTTGTCATAAAGTTTTCAAAACATGTTATACTAGTAGCATGACTAAAACTATCCAAAACGACATAACAAAACCATCTATCTACAATTTAACACGTGATCAGCTAATCAATTGGGCGGTAGAGAATGGTGCTAAAAAATTTCGCGCGACACAAATCTGGGATTGGCTTTATAAGAAAAGAGTCCAATCTTTTGATGAGATGACTAATATTGCCAAGGATTTTATCGAAATTCTTAAAGACAATTTTGTCCTCAATCCTTTGAAGCAACGCTTAGTTCAAGAGGCTAAAGATGGCACAGTTAAATACTTGTTTGAACTGCCTGATGGTATGCTAGTTGAAACGGTGCTCATGCGTCAGCGCTATGGCTTATCTGTCTGCGTGACGACTCAGGTCGGTTGTAATATCGGCTGTACGTTTTGTGCATCAGGTCTAATTAAGAAACAACGTGACTTAACCGCAGGTGAAATCACAGCGCAAATCATGCTCGTTCAAAAATACTTTGATGAACGTGGTTTAGAAGAACGCGTCAGTCATGTGGTGGTCATGGGAATTGGTGAGCCTTTTGATAACTATGACAATGTTATCAACTTTATTAAAACGATTAACGATGATAACGGTCTAGCTATTGGTGCTCGTCATATTACGGTGTCAACTTCTGGATTGGCACCTAAAATCCGTGAATTTGCTGAGACGGGTCTCCAAATTAACTTAGCAATCTCACTTCATGCGCCAAACAATGATGTCAGAACTAGCATCATGCGGATTAATCGTCAATTTCCAATCGAAAAATTATTTGAAGCCATTGACTACTATATTGAAGTCACTAATCGTCGCGTCACATTTGAATATATCATGCTTAGTGGGGTCAATGACCGTCCAGAGCATGCGCGTGAGTTGGTTGCACTTTTGAAGGACAAGAAGAAATTAGTCTATGTCAACTTGATTCCTTATAATCCAGTGAGCGAACATGACCAATACAGCCGTTCTTCAAAAGATGATGTGCTCAAGTTTTATGATATTCTTAAAAAAGGTGGCATTAACTGTGTCATTCGTCAAGAACACGGCACGGATATTGATGCTGCTTGTGGTCAACTTCGCAGTAAGACGATGAAGTCAGATCAAAAAAAGACACAGCCAGATACAAAAGCATTTGATGCTGTAACTGTTGGCTTTGAGACAAAAATTAAATAAAAGGCATCTTTAAAAATGCTACCAGAGTTTTTTCTATGTTGGTGATGGTTTGGGTGTTTGTGATAGCCGTTACAGGAAGAAATATCTCAGTTTTGTCAGTGCTTGCTGTCATTGTTGCTACCAGACTAGAAGCATGGATTGATAAAGTTGTCAATGTCATTCATAAATAACAAATAAACGTCAGAGAGAACTCTGGCGTTTTATGATACAATAACAGTATGAAATTGTTTGATGAGCAAGCCGACCTACAAGAACCGTTTCAAAAAATTGTAAAAGGGCTTACTGTATGCTACACTATTGCTATCTGTCTGATGTGTTTTCTACCTCAGAGTATCTATCCAACCTTAAAGAACGTGGAAACACCAGGTGTTCAACATTTTGGTCGCGTCACAGCGATTCTGACACCATTTAATACATTGGTACATTTCGGAAAAATTCCGAATCTGGTGGACCTTATCTTTATCATCCTTCAAAATGTTGCCAATATCTTTCTGATATTTCCACTGGTTTTTGCACTATGTTTACTGAAACCAAGTATCAGACACTTTAAAAAGGTGCTGCTTATTAGTTTTTTGATGAGTTTGTTCATTGAGACAACACAAGTCATCTTGGATTTATTATTCAATTTTAATCGCGTTTTTGAAGTAGATGATTTAATCACTAACACCTTTGGTGGCGTGCTTGCTTATCTACTCTATCAACTTGTAAGGAGAGTTACAACCTAATGGAATTTTCGAAGTTAAATCAAAGTCGCCATAAAGTTACACAGTTTGACGGTCGTAAAGTCACTGTAGATGAAGTCAAAGCGATTCTATCTGAAGCCGTTCTAGCACCTTCAGCTCACAACATTCAGCCTTGGCATTTTGTGATTGTTGATTCACAAGAGATGCGCTTGGCCTTATCCACAGCCATGCACGGCAAAAATGCCGTCCAAAACGAGGCAGCGGGTGCAACACTAGTCGTTTTTTCAGATACAGATTTGCCAGAGCGTGTGCGTGACATGGTTGAAATCGGTGCTGATTTTTTGCCGGTTGACCACAAAGCTGATTTATTAATGAAATTACCAGGCATGTTTGAGAAATTTACAGCTGAGCAGCTGGCAGAGTACTTGGCTCTGAACATCGGCCTCGTCTCTCAAAACATCGTGCTTGCGGCCAATAATAAAGGTCTTAAAACCAACCTGATTCTTGGGTTCGACAAGGTTAAAGCCAAAGAAGTTTTGGCGATTGAAGACCGATTCCAGCCAGAACTTATCATCACCATGGGCTATTCCGACGAGCAAGGCACGGCGTCTTATCGATTGCCTGTCGACGATATCACAGACGTCTTGTAAAAGTGCGTTTTCTTGATGCAATGGTGGTGAACATCATACATCGGTTGAAAATTGAAGGGAGTTAAGATGACCTATACATTTGAAAACAGTTCACCGGAAGTCATTTTTGATTATTTGCGTCAGGCGAAAACGGTAGCCGTTGTTGGGCTATCAAATCGAGAAGAGACCTCAAGTTTCATGGTAACGCAAGCTCTACAAGCTGACGGGTATCGCATTTTTCCAGTCAATCCACGACTTTCGGGTCAGGAAATACTGGGCGAAAAAGTTTATGGCAGACTTCAAGATATTCCTGAACACATTGACATCGTGGATGTCTTCCGGCGCTCAGAATTTTTACCTGACGTTGCGCGTGACTTTGTTGAAACAGATGCGGATGTTTTCTGGGCTCAACAAGGTCTACAAAATGAAGAGGCTGAACAAATTTTGCGTGACAATGGTCGTAACCAAATCGTCATGGATCGTTGCATTAAAGTCGAGTATGCTTACAGTGGCTTAAGTCAGGAAAAATAGTAAATAAAAAAGCCATCGGGCTTTCAGACTGAAGACAAACTCCAAAAATAATTGGAGTTTGTCTTTTTTCTATGTAAAATAAAGGTATCAAGTTA
>NZ_JXJT01000046.1 GCF_002441885.1 Pseudolactococcus chungangensis CAU 28 = DSM 22330
ATTTTTCTAACTTAATTTTACAATTCGCGTTATTAAAAATAAAAAAATTATCAATAATCTTTGACTAGTAAATTCCTGTCTTTTGCAATATATTTGAATACAAAATAAAGTCCACCAGTTTTTTCTTGCTGATAGACTTTATTTTTTATTCAACTAATGATTTTTGATTGCTTGGTTAGTTTTTTGGTTAGTTTTATTCTTTTTACAAATATTAAGGACTCTCATCTCTTTAGTTATATCAATTAATCTCAATTAAAACTCTATAGTTCTATTATACCGTAAACAACCACCTGATATACACTTTCCTTTTAAAGTTATTTATCAGTGTGCATCCATAGTTTCTAATACGAGATAATTACTGTTTTGAACAAGCAAGCTATAACTAGGCATTTGAGGATAGCTAGCGTTCCCATCATATTCTACAATTTGTGTTTCATTAGGTGTTTTTTTTGTGAATTTAGTATAACTGCCACCCGCACCGCTCTCATTCGACCAATGTAAAAGGATTGTTGACCCGTTATTTTCAGTTAAAGACCAGTTTTTTACGTTATAATTTTTCCATTCAATTTTTTTTGATACTTCATTCTGAGTATTTTTGTATACCTTTTCCCAAAAAAGAATTGCTTCGTCCATTGATTCCCATTTTAATTCTTGTTGATTTTGAGAAGATTCAGAGCTTGGTGTAGCTTCTTGCTGATTTTTGGAAATATCTGAACTGTCTTTTACTGATTCTTGATGCTCTTGAGAAACTTCCGAACTGTTTTCGTTTTTCTTTGCTTTACTTTCTTCTTGAGAAGATGATGAACTGGTACTGCTTTGTTTGCTTGTTTTTTCTTGAACGTTTGATTTTTTTCGTTCATCGTTCGAAATTTTTTCACAGGCAGACAAACCTACTAGTAATACAATCGGTATAATAAACAAATATTTTTTCATATAATCCACCTTAATTATTATAGTACCTTATATAAATAATTCTAGTACTATTTATTTCAACTTTCAACTAATACTATGAAACAGATTATGTCTATGAGTAACACTCTTTGAATACAAAATAAAGTCCACCAGTTTTTTATTGCTGATAGACTGTATTTTTTATTCAACTAATGATTTTAGTGTTATTAGTTTGGCTATTTTAATTTTTTATAATAAACGGTAAATTCATTTTCTCCGTCTACTTTAGATAATGTATGAATAATGTACAAATTGCCATTTTTTTTAATGCTATATGAAGCTTTATTCAAAACACCCTCTGAATTGTTTGCCTTAATTGTTCTTTTTACATAATCTCTAGTATCATAGTTTAATTCAGTATCATCTTTAGTCGTGACTGCCATTAGTAAGCTATTTATATCTTTTTTTTCAATTATCGTGTATTTACTTTTAAAATATAAAGTTCCTAATAGTAAAGAAATAAAGATACAGAAAACAATGAATATAGACTTACTTGATTTTAACGTAATCAACCTCTATTTCTGATCCTTTTAAGCATCAATATCTAAGCATAATGTTAAGACATTGATAAACATATATATCAGTAAAAATACTAATATCCAACTCTCCTTTATATCACTTTTAATATATGGAAATTGATACAATTAAATTATACAATTTATTTAAAACGTTTTCAACAATAAAAATGTAATTAATTGACTAGAGAATTACTGCTTCTTAGTAGGAATTGTCTTAGGTTTGACATCTGCAACACCAGACAATATATAATTAGAAATTTCCCACATTAAAACATATGACATTTTATACGAAATAGATTATTTTTATGAATAACACTCTTTGAACACAAAATAAAGTCCACCAGTTTTTTCTTACTGATAGACTTTATTTTGTATTCAACTAATGATTTTTAATTGCTTGGTTAGTTTCCAACTTTAAAACGTAAAAAATATCATAAAACCCTTGAAAGAAGGAATTTGAATATATTTGTTTAGTATCTTTCCATTTTATACCCTTCTACTCCCAAATATACCTCTACTATTATATATACCATGTTCTCAAAAAATTAAAAACCTTGTAGACTTATTTCTACAAGGCCAAAACTTACCAACTGAATTCTTCGTAATAAATATGTGAAACTGGCACGCCTGCTTTTTCTAAAATTTTCTTCCAATGGCGACCCATGTTTGCTGGTCCACCTAAAAGAACGACAAAGTTGGACATATCTTTTGGTAAGATAGACAGAATTTGCTCATTTTGAAAACGTCCTTCTTGACAATAAGCTTGGAAATTCTGTCGATTTTGCCATTGAGCAATTCGATCTTGATAGATGAAAGGTGTCCCTTTTGTAACAGTATAAAAGAAGCGTGTTTCAATGTTTTCATTCCCATCAACAACCGATAAGAGAGGGACAATCCCAATACCACCACCTATAATGAGAAGTTGTTTAGCTTTATTATCCTTAATTACAGATTGATACATACCAAAACCGCCATCCACAGCAATATCAGTCGGTGCTGAGACATTCCTCAAACCACGTGTGAAATCTCCATCACCACGAATGACTAATTTGACCAACTTATCTGAGCCAACTGCATTAGCTATTGAAAAAGGGTGAGGTTCTCCCATTCCTTTGATGTTTGGGAATGAGATAAAAACATAGTCCCCCGGAGCTAACCGAAGAGAACGTTTCTTTGGTAATCGAATAGTTAATTCACGGATATTCGGAGCAATTTCTTGATTGCTAATCAACTTCCCTTTATACCCCTTAGAGTCATCCTTGAGTTTTGCCCAAGCATAGCTAGCGGTTACAAACATACTAGCTGCATAAAATAGAATCATGAATGAAAGGTTAGCCCGTACGTAATCAATCAATTGAACATGGATGAAAACTAAAATAGTTGCTATAACATTGAGACGGTGTAGCCAAACAGAAAGTTCATGTTTGAAGAGTTTCTCTAGATTTTTTTTGATAACTTCTAGAATGCTTATCCGGCTAGTCAACCACCCCGCCATAAAAACAAGCGAATAAATAGCAAGTGCTACAAACAAATAAAAGGCATAATCTCCGGTCAATTTAATCAACCCTGCTGATGGACTACCTTCTTTATGAAGAAAGGCTAAAATAATGGCCACTAAACTTAGAATCCCGTGAATCATGTAAGCCATTGGTAAACCAATCAGCCGATCGATCCATTTGGGTTTTGTTCCAATATAAATAGCCAAAAGCATCCAAACATAAGCGATAACACCAAACATAAAAGCTGGTGCTTGACTGGCATAAAGAGCTGGTAGGCCCTGACCAAAGGTGTAGATAAATGGGAGAGGTAGAACGAAGACAGAAATCAACCATGCCATCCCAATCTTATATTTATATCCTGAAAACATTAATGTATTTCTCCTTGCTCAAAATAATGAATGCCTTGATCTGTAACATAAAGGCCTGTCAACTGATGTTTTGTAATCAAATAATGTAATTTTTCCTGATTTGCCACTAATCCTGCTGTCGCATAAATATCTGCAAGTCCTAATCCTTGTCCAATAATTGTCACCTGTTTAATGTTACTATTTTCTAAAGCTTGGATGTGTTTCCCACGTTTACTGTAACCTGATGTAGCAACCGCACCTGTTTTTATGTTAAGTCGTGCACAAATTTGGCTCACATTATCTGGATGTTCAATGCCGATTCTCCAACTAAAGTCACTACTATCTTTGGTTGCTAACTGCATATCTCCACCACCGTTTAAGCAAAGTGCCTGAACGGTCTGCTTTTGAAAGAGAGGAAGCAGGATCTCTCGAAAAATCTTTTCAACTGCCCAACCTTTTACATAACCTGTGGGATCATATACACCTTTGTAGTATGGATCAAAAAGATGATCCGTTTGATAGTAAGCCTGATGGACTGTTGCATAGATACTCTGAAATTCTGGATCTATCAAGATGTCTTTTTCCCCCATCTGATAGCGACAAACAAGCGAAGTGGGTAGAAAAGCAGAGTAGGACCGCTCAATACGATTCAATTCTGCTTGGATTTTTGGTAAAAGACTAGTCATCAAGAAGTTGCCTTCATCTCGCTCAGTCACTACTAAAGTAACTGTGAAAGGAATGGTCATAGCCGAGATGACTCGACTAACTTTGACTGGGGCACTCATGATGCTGCCTCAGATTGAGTAATAGAATCTTGAAGAGAACCAGTGAAGCCTTTGTATGTTTCTGTTGCACCAGAAATCTGATCAATATTGGAACTTTGAGCGGTTAAAGCTTCTTCTTTATAAGTAGGAAGAGCATTCTCATTAATTTGAATTGATTTTTTTTCGGTATCTGGATAACTCAAAACATCAACATTAGTGATTTTCCCAGAGGAAATGGTGATTTGTACCTGAACAGGCCCCCACTCCGTTTGAGTTGAAGCTCCTGTATAGGTTCCATCTGCCATGCTAGAAGCACTTTTTGTATCTTGTGTACTTGATGAACTAGCAGTGCTACCTGAGCCTACAGCTCCCTCTGAATCATTCTTATTGGTCGTAGAAGATGCTGAATTAACAGTTGATGCTGTCGTTGGTTGTTTTGAATTTTTAAAAAAAATTAGATAACCGTCAATGACGGCAATAAGAGCAACTATAGCTAAAAGAATCCGTCTGATAAGTTTCTTAATCATGAGAATCACCTCGTTTATTATATTTTCTCAATTCTAAACATTATAGCTTAAATGTTCCTTAATTACAATTAATTAAATCTACTATTCTTTACTTTAGTTAACTAATTATAGATAAAAAGGAAAAGAAATCAAGTACGAATACCTGACTTCAAAAGTTTATGTTTTGATGTAGACATCAAAAATAGTGCACTATATAACTCAAAATCAATTACCAAAAACAGGACAAAAACAATATACGACAATAGACATAATCATTTTAAGTGTGCTATGCTTGATTGTAAGTATCAACATCACTGTATTAAAAAATAATTTATAATATCTAGAACATCATACTTTAAATAAAAAATAAAGTCCATCATTTTTTCATGCCGATAGACTTTATTTTTTATTCAACTAATGATTTTTGATTGCTTGGTTAGCTTTTTGGTTAGTTTTGTAAATCTTGATGTTTTAAATACCTTTAAAACCTTTGTTTAAAAGAATTTTTAAAATAATTTTATGAATACTGATATATTCTTTTTTTATCTCTATTTCCAATAATATGAGTTGCATCTACTATTCTAATGCCAAAATTCCCATTTTCATTTTGACTCTCCTCTTGATTATACTTTATTTTTTAAAACATTGAAGTTTTACCACAAATAGCCCAGGCCAGCTCCTATTATTAGGGCAACTATAGCTGCAACAAAATATGATTGAAAATTCATTTTTTCTGTTCTATTTTTCACCCCCCAACCTTCATAGAACCTTTCAAAATTAAAAATTAAAATACCCGCCCAAAAAAGCAGTAATACTGAGTAAATTATGCAAATTATTTTATAAATAATTGAGGCATCATTCATGACATTTTTATCTTTTAACATGATACTAAAAAACCCAACAATTATACTAGTTATCAATGTAAAATTTATCTTACTTTTTTTCATGATTTCCTCACATATAATTATATAATTCATTTGCAGTTTGGGAATTATTATAATAGCTTTTAATAGCTATTACCAAGGTCACTGCACCAATAGTTGGAGAAGCTCCTGTTATGAATGATATTATTCCTAAAGCACCATCTCCAAGCCAATTTGCTACCGGTATGAATTGAATCGCTATATATACTGCCATAAATAATCCACATCTTTCGAATTCCGCCTCTTTAGGACACGATATATCGTGTTAATTATAATTACTATTATTAGTAAAATCAATATTATAGATGTATCCATTAATCATCCCTCAACTCACTTGGTTATCTTACCTTTATTATACCGTAAACAACCACCTAATAATACACTTTCCTTTTAAAGCTATTTATCAGTGTGCATCCATAGTTTCTAATACGAGATAATTACTGTTTTGAACAAGCAAGCTATAACTAGGCATTTGAGGATAGCTAGCGTTCCCATCATATTCTACAATTTGTGTTTCATTAGGTGTTTTTTTCGTGAATTTAGTATAACTGCCACCTGCACCGCCTTCATTATATAAATAATTCTAGTACTATTTATTTC
>NZ_JXJT01000047.1 GCF_002441885.1 Pseudolactococcus chungangensis CAU 28 = DSM 22330
TATCTCAATAATTTAATTGAGCAGGACCATCATCCAATTAAGCGCCGTAATAAATTTTATCGAAGTTTACGAACTGCCTCAACCACGATTAAGGGCATGGAGACTATTCGAGGAATATACAAAAAGAACCGAAGAAACGGAACGCTCTTCGGATTTTCGGTGTCGACTGAAATTAAAGTTCTGATGGGGATCCCAGCATAGTCAAAATGTTAAACTAGGACTTCTATACTCTTTTGGGAAACTTTGCAACAGAACCATAACCTCGAACGAAAGGAAGTTCGCCCAATGAAAAAGTACAGTCAAGAAAGAAAAGATATGATTCTTCAACTCGTTGCAACTGGTAAACCCGTCTCCGAGACTTCCCGTGAATATGGCATTGCAGAACAAACAATTTATAAATGGAAGAAAAACAACAGCCCAGTCGCTGGTAGCTCGTTGACCCCTGCTCAGATCAAACAGATGGAAAAAGAAATGACTCGTCTGCGTCAGGAGAACGAAATCTTAAAAAAAGCAATGGCTATATTCAAGAAGTAAACTTACACAGTAAAATTCTCTTCATCAAAAATGAAAGTAACGAGTATCCGACTCGGATGCTCTTACGAGTGATGGACGTAGCGCCAAGTACATAGTTTCTAAAGGTGGAACCGATGCAGGTGCTGCTCACACAGCGAATGAAGGAATCCCAAGTACCGTGATCAGTGTTTGTGGTCGCTATATCCACACCCATCAAACAATGTTCAGCATCGCTGATTTTGATGCCGCTCGGGAAATGCTGATTCAAGTTTTAAAAGGATTGGATGAAAGTACGATCAAAACGATCATCGAAGGAAAATAGCTGCTTAAGAAAAATTAAATAACTTCATAAAAATCAATATTATCAAGGCTTTCCTAACTTATTTGATGACTTTATTAAATGAAACCAGCATATTTCTTGCAATCGAAAATGATTTCTGTTAGGATTTAGTTATATTAATAACTCCTTAGGGGAGTAACCGACAACGTTGTTGTTGTGATATCAACAGTAAGTTAACCAGCGATGGTTTTCTGGTATCGTATGAAATGGTGAGACCTAAGATAAGTTTAAACACTTGCCTTAGGTCTCTTTTTGTCAGTTTTTCTAATCACGCTTCAGCGTGATTAGAAAAATGATATGCGTACGAAAATAAATTCCTTTTTTCGTTTTTTGAAAAAAGGATTTCGTAAATATTGAGCTAGTCACTATTAACGGATTAGTCAATCACACGCACATAACAGTATCAACTGCCAAAAGTTACGAATCAAGTGAAATAAAAATTATTGGAGGCTATAAATTGACAAAACACGTGTACCAACAAGAAACAGACGGATTAATGAAAGACTTGAATACCTCACCAGAAGGTTTGAGCCAAACAGAAGCTCAACAGCGATTACAAGAAAATGGTCCAAATCAATTAAAAGAAGCGAAGAAAAAATCCTCGCTAACTTTATTTTTAGAAACCTTCAAAGACGCGATGGTGATTGTCTTATTGATCGTTGCCGTTGTTCAAATGATTATGGGAGCCCATGTTGAATCAATCGTTATTTTTGCTGTGTTACTACTCAATTCAGTCGTAAGTGTCATCCAAACAAAAAAGGCTGAGGGCTCATTAGATGCTTTGAAAAAACTTTCTGCACCTGATGCTAGAGTTCTTCGTGGCGGACAGGAGCTAAGTATTCCGGCTAAAGAAATCGTTACTGGAGATATCGTTATTCTAGAAGCTGGTGACTATGTACCAGCTGACGGGCGTTTACTCGAAGCCAGATCGCTAAAAGTTGATGAGGGGATGCTGACTGGTGAATCGACACCAGCTGAAAAAGAAATCAAAACATTTGGTAATGATGTCCCTATTGGTGACCGTATCAACATGGTCTTTAGCGGAACAATCGTGACTTATGGTCGCGGGAAATTTTTAGTAACTGCTACAGGCAATGATACTGAGATTGGTCAGGTTGCTGGTTTATTAGAATCAACTACTGAACAAAAAACACCTCTTCAACGAGGGTTAGATAGTTTTAGTAAGAAATTAAGTATGGCGATTTTGGTCTTATCTTTAGTCATCTTAGGGATTCAATTACTGCGAGTTTTCTTAGAAGGTTCAGCTGATATGACGCAAGATATTGTTAATGCCTTTATGTTCGCTGTAGCTGTAGCTGTGGCGGCGATTCCCGAAGCACTGCAATCAATCGTTACAATCGTTCTTTCATTAGGAACGAAGAAAATGGCGAGACAGCATGCGATCATTCGTAAGCTACCTGCTGTAGAAACACTGGGTTCAACAAGCATTATTTGTACTGATAAAACAGGGACCTTGACACAAAACAAAATGACCGTTATTGACCACTTCTTAGCCGACGGACAAAGCGGAGAATTTTCAAACGATCCTAAACACTGGGAAGCAGATGAACAACGTTTGATTGAAATCAGTGTGTTAGCAAATGACGCAACGATTAGTGAAGACGGCACTAAATTAGGTGATCCAACCGAGATTGCATTAATCGACTACTGTGAAGAACAAAACCAATCGTATCGTGACTTGCGTAAAAAATATCCTCGTCAGGCGGAACTGCCTTTTGATTCGGACCGTAAATTGATGTCGACGCTTCACACGATCAATCAACAGAAAACAATGGTAACTAAAGGTGGCCCAGATATCGTCTTTAAACGCAGCTCGAAAGTGTTGCTTGACGGACAGGTCGTTGATTTTACACCAGAGCTTAAAACGCGGTTTCAAAAACAAAATGAAGCCTTTTCTGAACGGGCATTGCGTGTATTAGCTTTTGCTTACAAAGAGGTAGCAACAGATTCATTAACGTTGGATGACGAAAAAGATCTGATCTTAGTCGGATTGCTGGCAATGATCGACCCACCACGGGAAGAAGTATTCCAAGCAGTCGCTGATGCCAACTCTGCTGGTATCCAAACAGTGATGATTACCGGTGACCATAAAACGACTGCTGTCGCCATCGCTAAAGAAATTGGAATCTTTCAACGAGGTGATCTTGCATTGACTGGTGCTGAATTGGATCAGTTGAGTGAAGCTGAGTTAGCCGAACAATTAGAGCAAATCACTGTCTATGCTCGTGTCTCACCAGAAAATAAAATCCGAATCGTCCGTGCTTGGCAGGACAAAGGCAAAATCTCTGCTATGACTGGTGACGGTGTTAATGATGCACCCGCGTTAAAACAAGCAGATATTGGGATTGCGATGGGAACCGGAACAGATGTTGCGAAAGATGCTGCCGCTATGGTTCTGACGGATGACAACTTTGCTTCAATTATTAAAGCTGTCGAAGTTGGACGAAATGTTTTTGATAATATCAAAAAGGCTGTTGCTTATCTATTTGCTGGGAATTTAGGTGCGATTATCGCGATCATCTTTGCCTTAGCAATCGGTTGGGCTAATCCATTTACTGCTTTGCAGCTACTTTTTATCAATTTGGTAAATGATTCACTGCCGGCAATTGCTTTAGGCATGGAAAAAGCGGAACCAACGATTATGAAGCGTCAGCCACGGGATCCAGATAGCGGGATTTTCACTGGAAAAACATTGATTTCTGTAACCTATCGAGGGATTTTGATCGCCATTGCCGTGATTACTGCTCAATGGATCGGAAATCTGCAATCCGCTGAAATGGGAGTCGCGATGGCCTTTTCAACCTTGATTTTAAGTCGGACACTACAAACTTTTGCAGCTCGTTCGAACACGCAAACTTCTATACAAGTTGGTTTATTCTCGAATAAAATGGTTTTGCTGGCAATTCTTGTTTGTGGTGTATTCTTCAGTCTGACATTATTACCAGGGTTACGAGAAGTTTTCGCTATTCCAGCAACCTTTAATTTGAAGGAAATTGGTTTGGCTCTAGTTCTAGCAATTTCAGCAGTTTTATTGATGGAAATCACTAAGATGATCATAATAAAAGTTCTAGAAACAAAAACAAATGCACAATTGAACAAATATTAAGCTAGATCAACCGCATGAAAAAGTCGACATCAAAATTCTGATGTCGGCTTTTAGCTTATAATAATTGTTGCAGATAAAGTTGAATTCGCGGATTGTCACTTTCAAAGAAAGCCTGACTGCTTCCGTTAAAAGTAACTTGTCCTTCTTCAAGGAAGACGATTCGATCTGCTACCTTGCGAGCAAACTCTAAATGGTGAGTTACAACAATTTGGCCGTTTCCTGATTCTGCTAAATCCTTGATTACTTGCAGCACTTCTTGTGCCAACTCTGGGTCTAGCGCACTCGTTGGTTCATCATAAAGCATAAATTCTGGTTCCATTGCTAATGCACGAGCAATCGCTACTCGTTGCATTTGTCCACCAGATAATTGTTTTGGATGCTCGTTTGCTTTGTCTAATAATCCGACCTTTGTCAGTAATTGTTCTGCCTGCGTTTTTGCTTGCTCTTTCGAAATTTTCTTCACCTGTGTAGGACCCTCCATGACGTTTTGTAGTACCGTCAAGTGAGGAAAAACAAACCACACCCTTGATTTCTTGATGAATGACTTCGAGAGAGAGCTTGTTTTTCACTGCTTTGGAGATTTTCTCGTCCAATTGAGTATTCAGCTTTGTGGCACGTTTAGAGTGTTTTCTTAAAGTCTTGTAGCTCTCTTGAGCAATTTTCGCTGAATACTTGGTCTTATACTTGAGTTGAACTGTTCCTCGTTTTATCTCGTTATGAATCGTTTGAGGAGCTTTACCAAGACGATTTGCGATTTCTCGGTTACTGATTTTCTGCTTATTGTGCCAACGTTCAATTCAGAAAACAGTTCATCAACAGATAAAGGAACTTTTTATACTATAACTGGGACTTTAGAAACTTCAAAATATCTCAACTCTCGTTATGGACAGACAGGGGAATTATCAATTATCATCGGCAAAAAAACCTATTGGCAACAAATACAAGATGTATTGAAAAATAATTGACTTATTTTTACTTTTATCTCGAATTGTTAATTCGTTATTTTACCTAAATTTTATACCTAACCATATACCTTAAAATCTCTAGTTTCAGTGATAACTAAACAGACTTATTCGAGCCCGTAGTTCACTAAATTATAAAACTCCGACTCAAGTTAGAGATGAAGTCTAAAATCTAAACCACATACATTTTTTTGTACAGTTTTCTTTTGACATATCAAATAAAAAGTGAAATAATAAAACTCATTAAATGTTTTTAGTAAACCGTATTTAAACAAAAGGAGATAATAATTATGAACAACTACACTAAATTAAATGAAAATCAACTAAAGGCTGTTAATGGTGGAGGATACAAATACTACGGTAATGGTCTATATGTAGATGTGAAAAACGGGAAATCATATGTGAATTGGGGGCAAACAGTGGATGCTCAATTCAATAGATGGGCAACTAATGGAAATGGTAGAGCTTAATAAATTATGAATACTACGGAAAAAGAATTAGTCAATAATTTATATAAAATGTTGGAAAAACGTACTAATAAATCAAAAGATATCTTAAATATTCTTGATGTATTAGTACAGGTTAATAAAAAACTTGACAAGGAAAAAACACCCGAAGTTTTAATCAATAAGCTAAATCAATATATACGTATTACTGCATCCACAGGAAAAATTCACTTTTCGAATGAAGAAGAAGAGTTAACAATTAAATTGAGTATTATTGGACAAAAAGCAGGAATAAATGGTTCATACATGGCTGATTTTTCTGACAAATCACAATTTTATAAATTTGGAGAAAAAGTTCCTCTTCGATAAAACGTATTTCGTTTCATTCACCGCAGTTGCATCCTTACAACTGCGGTGATTTTTCGATTTCCAATACGCTTAAACGTTTAATTTGTTAGGTTCGTTGCAAATTTAAAAATTAACTAAAAATCACTAAATATCTAATTTATATATAACACCGAAAAACATTGAGGATTTTATTTCAATGTTTTTTTATTTACACGAAACTATAAAATAATGTTATTGAGATTTTAAATACAAGCAAAACTAATTGCCGTTTCTTGGTAAAATCATGCTTTAAATTCAAAATTTCTTGACCGATAATCACCGTCTAAAAAACGGTTCTGTTGCAAAGTTCCCCATAACTCCTG